>NZ_CP029353.1:1004413-1311327 GCF_003130795.1 Azospirillum thermophilum | reverse complement strand
GACTGCTGCGCCAGCGCGGCGGAGATCGCCTGGATGGCGACGCCGCTGTCGCGCGCCGCCTCGGCGATCCGCTCGATGGTCAGCCGCGCCTCGCCGGCGTCGGCGACGCCTTCATGGACGGTGCGGGCCGACTCGGCGATGATCCCGTCGATGTCGCGGGCGGCGAGCGCGGCCTCCTCGGCCAGCCGGCCGATCTGCTGGGCGACGATGCCGAAGCCGGTGCCCTGCTCGCCGGCCCGCGCCGCCTCGATCCCGGCGTTCAGCGACAGGATATGGGTCTTGTCGGCGATGCGGGTGATGGTGCCGGTGATCTGCTCGATCCGGCCATGGCCGGCGGCGATCCGCTCCACCGCCCCCGACAGGGTCGCCAGCTTGGCCCGCCCGTCCTCCGCCAGGGCCGCGGTGCCGGCGGCGAGGTCGCGCCCGCGCGCCGCGTTGCCGGTGATGTCGGTGACCGACTGGGCGGTCTGGGTCACCGCCCCGGCGACCGCGGTCAGGCTGGTGAGCTGGCGGGCCGATTCCTGCGCCACCTGCCGGGCGGCGGCGGCGGTCTCGGTCGCGGCGGCGGTGATCTGGGTGGTGTTGGCCGCCACCTCCCCCACCAGCCCGCGGAGCTGCTCCAGCGCCCGGTTGACGTTGCCCTTCAGCACGGCGAACTCGCCCTGGTAGCTGCCGCCGACCGACCGGGTCAGGTCGCCGTCGGCCATGCGGCCGGCGACCGCCGCCAGTTCGTCCAGCAGGCTGACCAGCGAATCGAGGCTGCGGTTCATGTTGGCCTTCAGCGCCCGCAGGTCGCCTTCATAGCTGCCGGTCATCCGGCCCTTGAGGTCGCCGCCGGCCAGGAGCTGCATGACGCCGACCAGTTCGAACAGCGGCTTGCTCAGCAGCTCGATCAGATCGTTCAGCCCGGCGACCAGGGCGGCGTATTCGCCGTGATGGGCAGCGGGATCGACGCGCACCGACAGGGCGCCGCCCTGGGCCGCCTCCACCAGCCGGCCGAGGTCGGCGGCAAGCCCCCTGACCGCGGTGACCGTCGCCTCGGCCGCCCGCGCCATCTGGCCGATGTCGTCGGCCCGTTCCGTCATCCCGACGGTCACGGCGAGGTCGCCGGTCCCCACCCGCGTCAGCGTGCCGGTCAGCCCGGCCACCGGACGGGAGATCAGCGCATCGACCGCCCACATGCAGAAGAGCGCGAAGCCGATCAGGGCGGCGAGCCCCGCCAGCAGCGTGGTCCGTCCCTGGGCTGCGACGGTCACCGCCTCCCGGCCGGCCGCGTCGCCCTCCTCCTTCGAGATGGCGACCAGGGCGACGAGGTCGTCGCTGAAGGCCGCGAACAGCCGCTCCGTCTCCCGGATGACGGCGGCGGCGTCCTGGCTCACATTCTGCCGCGACAGCGCGACCAGACGCTCGCTGGACGCCAGATAGGAGGCGAAGTCGCGCGAGAAGTTCTGGTAGCGCTCCTGCTCGCGCGGGGTGTCCACCTGCGGCTCATACTCCTTGCGCAGCGCCTCGATCTGCGCGCGCAGCCCGTCCATCTCCCGCTCCAGCCGCGCCATCTCGGCCGGGTCGGTGCTGAGGATGTGCTGCATCTCCGCCGCGCGGTAGTCGCTGGTGGCGGTGTTGATCGCGTTGGACAGCACGATGGACGGCACGACCTGCCCGGCCAGCCTCTCGACATCCCCCGTGACCGTCCGCAGGGCATGGAGCGCCACCGCACCGAACACGGCGAACAGGGCGATCATCAGCAGGAAGGCCAGCCGAAGCTTCGTCTTGATGGTCATCGGTCTCGTCGGTTCGTTGGGGCGGGGATTCTGGGGTCAGGAAGGCGAGGCCGCGGCGGAAGAGGAGGCGCGGCCGACCCGCGCCGCCGCCAGCGGACGCCGCAGCAGGGGCGGCAGGGCACGGTCGAACAGGTCGCCGCGCAGGCGCAGGGTCCAGGCGCCATCCTCCCGGCGCGCGGCGTCGAACAGGGCGGCCGCTGCCGGGGGAAGAGCATGGAGCGGCTGCCAGGGCGTGGCGGGCGCGGCGGACAAGGGAAGGATGCGGCGCACCCGCAGCAGCCCGGCACCTCCGGCGAGCGCCAGGAGGCGCCGTGCCCCGCCGTCGGGCCGTCCGAGCAGCCGCGCCGCGTCCCATACCGGGCGGCCGCCGCGCCGTCGTCCGATCTCCACCGGCTCCTCCTCGACATGGCCGACCAGGGCCAGGGGCAGCGCAATGCGCAGGCCACCGGCCTCGACCAGAATCTCCTGCGGCCGGGCAACGGCGTTCCCCGCACCGTGGCCGGGCCGCCGGCCGCCAGCGGCGGAGCCGGCGGCCAGCCGACCAGGGGGCCGGGATCGACCAGCCGGACCGGCGGACCGGCATCCTGCGGCCACCAGACCGAACGGCCCCCGCCGGGATGGTCGACCGCCACGAGCCGGCCGGCCTCGACCGGTTCCACCCCCAGGACGCGGCCGGCCAGCAGGGCGACGCGCTCGCCGTTGTCGCCCCGCAGCAGGATGGCCACGGGCTCCTCCGGCAGGACGGCCCCGTCGAGCGGGCGGGCGGCGACCGGCCGGTCCTCCAGCAGAACCAGCCGGTCGGCGGCCCGTCCGCCATCCGGCAAGGGCCCGAGGATCCGCGCCCGGCCGGTCCGCTCGACCCGCTCCAGCCGCAGCCCGACCGTTTCGTTCCCCGACTGGACGAGAAGGAGGCCGACGGCCGGGCCGGGGACGGACGGCCGTCTCCGGGGCGGACGCTCCACCGGGCGCAGGCCGCCGGTCCAGGGCAGCAGCCGCGCGAGGTCCAGCGTCGCGCCGGACGGGTCCTGCGGTTCGACCCGGTCGACCGCCAGAGCGATGTCGCCGGCACCGGTCGCCAGAACCGCGAGCATCCGGCGTTCACCGGCGGACGCGCCGGCCAGCAGGCCGCCGTCCACCTGCAGCAGAGGCACCCCCTCCACCGCGACCAGCCCGTCGGCCGGTGCCGGGGCGAGCGGCAGGAGCGTCACCGGTCCCGGCTCCGCCACCGCGCGCAGGGAGGCGGCCGGCACCGTCCAGCCGACGCCGCAGACGCAGAGGCGGAGCGCGGAGCCCGCAACCGCCCCCCGCTCCGCCCCCGGTCCTTCCAGTGCTGCCGGATCCGCCGACATCGCCGCCGTCACCGCCTGGCCCATCAGCGATCGGCCCGTCCCTGCCCGGCCCATTCGCCGGGGGATGGCGCCGTCAACTCGTCACCGACTTCAGGTTCGCCTGGAACTCCTGCCGCTGCGGCACGCGGTCGACCGCCTTCTGGAACATCTCCTTCGCCTCGGCCGTCTTGCCCTGGTCGCGCAACACCTTGCCCCAGGCGTTGTAGAGGTCGGCGTAGGTCGGGTCGGCCTGCTCGGCCCGGCGGAACATGGCGACCGCCTCGTCCGGCCGGCCGAGGGCGGCGAGGGCCAGACCCCACTGGGTGTAGGCGTGCGGGTAGCGGCTGCGCTTCTCGGCGTCCAGCGTCAGCACTTCCTTGAACCTGGCGATGGCCTCCTCGTGCTTGCCCTTGGCGGCCAGCGCGAGACCGGTGTTGTGGATGGGAAGCACGAAGTCCGGCTTCATGCTGCGCGCCTCGGCGAACTTCTCGATCGCCTCGTCGGGCTTGCCCTGCTGCAGCAGCACGAGGCCCATCAGGTTGACCGCCCAGTGCCGCTCCTCCTTCGGCATGGCGATCATGCAGTTGCGCAGCTCGCGGATCGTGTCGGAGTAGTCGCTGCCGCCCGCGTCCTTGGTCGTCTCGTAATAGTAGGAGGCGATGATGTAGGGATCGATGAAGCGGACGATGTCCAGCGCGACGGGGCGGATCAGCTGCTCCGGGCGGTCTCCGGTGTATTTGGTGTAGAGGTTGCGGCCGCTCTTGCGGTCCTCGCCGCGGATGGCGAACTCGTAGCCCTTCTCCAGCTTCACGATCTCGCCGGCGAAGATGAAGTGGACGAGGCCGATGACTTCCTGCGTCGCCTTGATCGGCTTCAGGAACTCGAACTGGTCGGCGACCACCTTGACCGCCGTCTCGTCGTCGGTGAGCCCGACCTTCTGCTGTTCCTTCGCGGTGCGGGCGCCGCGGTTGATCAGCTTCACCTCCTGCGCGAGGCGGGAGGAGACGACGCGCGGCGACAGCCCGTCCTCGGCGACGACCTCGGGCACGTCGATGTCGCGGAACAGGACGCTGCTGGTTTCGAAGAACACCGTGTATCCCAGCAGCGCCGAAAGCGCGAGGGCTGGCAGGGTGAGTATGCCAAAGTCCATGTCGGTCCCCCCTGTCGATGACGTAGGAAGCGTCGGGCCGGTCAAGCTCCGGTGGATGGCGTGGCCGGGCCGCGGAACAGGTTGCCCGGGCGCCCGAACGTCGACGTTTTGTGGAGGCTACCGATTTTCCCTACCACTGTCGACCTTGCGGACACTCCTGAGGTAATCCGAAAGACAACATGCCTTGGTCAAGAACCCTTCGTCTTGCCGGTGAAGCCATGTTGTCCGTTGCTGCCGGTGGGGGCCGACCTGCGGCGGCGGCGGAACAGGTGCAGCACGCTGTAGCGGTACTCCTGCAAAAGCAGGATGGCGACGGCGATCACCCAGAAGTTCAGCCGGTTCAGCAACCACAGGGTGGCGTGGATGCCGTAGATGGTCAGGCCGCAGGCCAGCACGGCCATGGTGAGGTCGAGCAGAAAGGCCAGCAGCGGCGGTCCGCGGAACCCGGCCGCCAGCATGATCGCCGAATCGAGCGCGAAGAGGAGGGCGACCGCCGCGACGACGACGGTGTAGTTCCCCCGCTCGTCATCGGTGGCGATCACTTCCATCAGGCGGTGCGGGCCGTCGGCCAGACGCTCCATCACCAGCGTCCAGAACTGGTCGATGGACAGGTTCCAGCGGCCGTCCGGCTCGAAGATGGCGGAGAAGGTCAGCGTCCCCGGCTCCCACATGGCGACGACCATGGACAGGCCGAGCGAGACGCCGGCCAGGGTCGCCAGCGCCGGCCGCCAGGAGCCGTAGGGGTGGTGGAAGTGGGCGGCCTCGCTGACGCGGCTCCACAGCATGAAGGGCAGCACCAGCGCCAGCGGCTGTGCTGCGATCAGAGCCCAGGCCCAGGCGAGGGTCAGCAGGTCCATGGCGTCAGGCCCATGCGTCTCCCCTCCGGTCCCGGCCGAGACGGGACGGTCCCCCCGCCCGGACCACCCGGCCGGGGCGCGTCACCGGCGTCAGGCGTCGACGCTGCTGAACCAGCGGCGGGAACGCAGCAGCCCGGCGCGCCGCGGCTGCCAGCCGTTGTCCACCATGATGCGCTTCACCTGGCGCTTGGCCTCCTCCTCGCCGATGGCGTTGTCGGAGAAGTCGCGCAGGATGGCGGAGGCCTGGAGGAACTGCTGCTTGCTGATCTTGCCCTTCTTGCCGGCATGCTTGTCCAGCACCTGCTGGATGCGCCGCCCGGTCTCGCTTTCGAAGACCAGCCCCTCGTCCTGGGCGACGGTCCGCAGCACGCCGCGCGCCTCGTCCAGCGACAGCTCGTAGCGCGTCACCCCCTCCTCGAGGATGCGGCGCTCCGTTTCGCGGTTGATGAACTTGGAGGTCAGTCCGTTGAGCTTGACGAGATCGGCAAAGCGCTGACGCGCGTCGTCGGTGGCCATGAATCATCCTTGGTGCAGAAGCGGAACGAACTGGCGCAAGCATCGTCGGAAGGGATAGGCACGCGCCGCGCACCTCCCTCATCCGGCGTAGCCATTTAGGGTTTTTCGCACCCGCTCTGTCAAGTCACCCAAGGGCGAAAGGCCGCCTCCAGGCTGTGAGAACTCACCATTGTTATGCGATGGGATAGCAACCCCCGCCCCGCCGCCGACCTGCGGGTGCAGGCGGCGGGGACGGAGTCGCCGGCTATCCGGCCATCCTGCCCCCGCCCGCCCCCTTGCTGCGGAGCGGGGCGGGCTGGCAGGGGGCGACGAGCGCCGCGCGCACGGCGTCGTCGACCCGGTCCAGCCAGACGAACTGCAGCTTGTCGCGCACCGCCGGAGGGATGTCGTCGAAGTCCTTGCGGTTGCGCGCCGGCAGCAGCACCGTGCTCAGCCCGGCCCGCTGGGCGGCCACCACCTTCTCCTTGATGCCGCCCACCGGCAGGACGAGGCCGCGCAGGCTGATCTCGCCGGTCATCGCGGTATCGGAGCGCACGCAGCGGCCCGACAGCAGCGAGACCAGCGCGGAGAAGATCGCGATCCCGGCCGACGGCCCGTCCTTGGGGATGGCGCCGGCCGGGACGTGGATATGGATGTCCGACTTGTCGAGCCCCTCCGGGTCGAGGCCGAGGTCGCGCACCCGCGTCTTGACCAGGCTGAGGGCCGCCTGCGCGCTCTCCTTCATCACGTCGCCGAGCTGGCCGGTCAGGATCAGCCGTCCGGTGCCGGGATAGCGGCTCGCCTCGATGAACAGGATGTCTCCGCCGACCGGCGTCCAGGCGAGGCCGGTCGCCACCCCCGGCACGCTGGTGCGCATCGCGGCGTCGTTCTCGAACCGCGGCGGCCCGAGGATGCCGGCCAGCATCTCCGGCCCGATGCGCGGCGGCGCCTCCAGCCCCTCCGCCACCCGCACGGCGACATGGCGGCAGACCGCGCCGATCAGCCGGTCGAGATTGCGGTTGCCGGCCTCGCGCGTGTAGTCGCGGATCAGCGCCCGCAGGGTCTCGTCGGGAAGCACGACCTGATCCGGGCCGAGCCCGTTGGCCGCCCGCTGGCGCCGGACGAGATAGCGCTTGGCGATCTCCAGCTTCTCGTCCTCGGTGTAGCCGCTGATCTCGATCACCTCCATGCGGTCGAGCAGCGGGCCCGGGATGGTGTCCAGCATGTTGGCGGTCGCGATGAAGATCACCCTGGACAGGTCGACGGGCACGTCGAGGTAATGGTCGCGGAAGGTGGCGTTCTGCTCGGGGTCCAGCACCTCCAGCAGGGCGGCGGACGGATCGCCGCGGAAGCCCTGGCCCAGCTTGTCCATCTCGTCCAGCATCAGCACGCAGTCGCTGGTCCCCGCCTTGCGGATGGCCTGGACGATGGCGCCGGGCAGCGCGCCGATGTAGGTGCGCCGGTGGCCGCGGATCTCGCTCTCGTCATGGACGCCGCCCAGCGACAGGCGGGCGAAGGCCCGGCCGGTGGCCCGCGCGATGCTCTGGCCGAGCGAGGTCTTGCCGACGCCCGGCGGCCCGACGAAGCACAGGATGGGGCTGCGCCCGTCCGGGTTCAGCTTGCGCGCCGCCAGGAACTCCAGGATGCGGCGCTTGACCTTCTCCAGCCCGTAATGGTCCTCGTCCAGGATGCGGCGGGCCCCGGCGATGTCGATCACCCCTTCGGAACGGCGCGACCAGGGCATCTCGATCAGCCAGTCGAGATAGCTGCGGATCATGGAGTGTTCGGCCGCCGCCTCCGGCGTGCGCTCCAGCCGGCGCAGCTCCTTCTCGGCCTGCTCGCGCACGTCGGGCGGCATGCCGGCCGCGGCGATGGCCTCCTGCAGTTCCGCGATCTCGCTCTGCCGCCCCTCGTCGGCCTCCCCCAGCTCCTTCTGGATGGTGCGGAGCTGTTCGCGCAGCAGATACTCGCGCTGGCGCTCGTCCATCGATTCGCGGGTCCGCTCGCGGATGTCGCGGGACAGGCGCAGCACCTCGATCCGCCGCGCCAGCAGGGCGGAGACATGGTCCAGCCGTTCCGGCAGGTCGAACAGCTCCAGCACCTCCTGCTTGTCGGAGGGCCGCAGGTCCATGTAGGAGGCGGTGAGGTCGGCCAGTTCGCCCGGGCTCTCCAGCGCACGGATGGCGCCCAGCAGCTCGGGCGGGGCCTGCGGCAGCAGTTGCAGCGCCTCCATCGCCTCGTCGCGCAGGATGCCGAAGCGGGCCAGCACCTCCGGCGTGCGCAGGTCGGGCTCCTCGACCCGCTCGATCCGCGCCATCAGATGGGGATGCCCCTCCTCCCAGCCGGTGACGCGGAAGCGCTGGCGCCCCTGGCAGACCAGATGATGCTGGCCGTCCGGCGTGGTGACGTAGCGCAGGATGCCCGCCAGCGTGCCGATCTGGAACATGTCGGCGCCGGTCGGCTCCTCCACCTCGGTGTCGCGCTGGAGCAGGATGCCGACCGGCCCCTCGTCCCGCACCGCCTCCTGCGCCGCGGCGACAGAGCGCGGCCGGGCGACGGTCACCGGCACGACGACGTTGGGGAACAGCACGAGATTGCGGACGGGGATGATCGGCAGAAGCTCCCCCTGCGGATCGGCGGTCCGGGCGGGCGCGGCGCCGTTCTGGGCTTCGCTCATGTCCCGGCCCTCACCGCAGCTTGTCGAGCGTCAGGACGAGGCACCCGGCGACGAGGTCCCGTCCGCCGAGCCGGAAGGCACCGGGCGGAAGCTCGACCCGCCGTTCGAAGCGGCCGTGGGGGATCTCCAGCCGCCGGATCGCGCCACGGCGGCCAAGCGGCAGGGTCCGTTCCGCTGCCACCGCCAGCACCCCGTCGGCGAGCCGCACCTCCACCTGATCCGGGGCCACGCCCGGCAAGGCGACCGCCACGACCAGGGCGTCGTCGGTCTCGTAGACGTCCATCGGCGGAGTCCAGCAGGCGCAGCGCGGCGCCGGCGGCGCCGGCCGGAAGAACTGCCGGTGCAGCCGCTCGGCACGGTCGAGCAGCTCGACCGCCTCCGTCCACATCCAGGCTCCGGGATCATGCCGGCCCGTCATGCCCCCTCCCGCCACCGCCGGTCACGATTGGGGGGATGGATGCGTTCGCCGGTCAGCCTGTCCGATCCACTCATCTCGCACGTCTCTCCTGTAGGTGCGGGGCTTCGATGCCCCGTTCGCTGGTGCAAGAGAGAACGCGACGCAAACGCCCCCGTTCCTCCCCCCGTCCGGACACACACGAAAGGAAGGGGAAGGGCCGCAACTTAAGGCCGTCATGGGTGCCGGCCGGGCGGCCCGCCATCGGCCGGAAGGCGATATCACCTTGAAAAACCAAGGCCCTTCCCCGTTTCCAGGGAAGGGCCTTGCCGGAGCGCGGAGGACCGCCGCGGAAAACCGCCGCCGCGCCTCAGTGCGACAGCAGCAGCGGCACCGGGCAGGTGCGCAGCATGTGACGGGTGCCGCCGCCGCGGTGCAGGAAGGGGAAGCCGTAATGGCCGTGCGCCCCCATCACCATCAGGTCCGCCCCCGAATCCATCGCGCGGGCCAGCAGCGCGTCCATGGCGCCGATGTCGGTGACGGTGAAGTGCGTCTGCTCCGCCTTCACCCCGTGCAGCGACAGGTGGTCGAGGATGCCGACGCGGTGGGTTTCGGTGTGGGGCGTGTTCTGCGTCAGCACGGTGACCACCGTCACCTCGCTCGCCTCCTGCAGGATCGGCATGGCGTCGGACAGGGCGCGGGCCGCCTCGCGCTCGGCGTTCCAGGCGACGGCGACGCGCTTGCCGATCACCGGGAAGGTTCCGGCATAGGGCAGCACCAGCACGGGGCGCCCGGCATTGAGGACGAGCTGCTCGTTCAGCTCCTCCGGCGCGGCGGCCGAGCCGGCCTCGCGGTCATACTGGCTGACGACGGTCAGATCGGCGAAGCGCGACCAGATGATCAGCTCGCGGATGACATGGTTGTACTCGCCATGCTCCAGCCCGTGCCACTGGCCCTGCAGCCCGGCCGCCTGGAGCTTCTGCTGGAACAGCTCCCGGCTGCGGGACGATGCCTCCGCCAGATGCTCGCTCGACCGGCGGGCGATCACGCTGGTGGTGCTGCGGTCCGCCTGCGCGAACAGACCGCGCAGGAACGCCCCGTGCCGGACGGCCAGGGCGGCCGCCGCGTCGATCCGCGCCTCGACATGGGGGCTCGAATCCAGATGCACGAGGATGTGCTTGTAAGACATTGAGGCTCCTCCCGATGGTCATTGATCGCCAACAGGCTTTCCAGTTGCCGCAGCGATGTTCTTAGGCCGCCCGCCGCCGGTCGCCCGCCGGAAGCAGCCGCCACACTGCCGGTTCACCCCGCAGCGCAGCGAACACCATTGTGCATACTGACCATCCGTACCACCTCTGCGGCCAAACGTCACACCGGATCGCAAGGGGGGCGGACCTGCCGCGCCGACCTCACTCCGCCGCCTGGGGCCGGGGAAGACGATGTCGCCGCGCCGGCTCAACGCCTTGGCCAGCGCATCCAGCCGCCGCTGCACCGCCTCGCCGGGCGGCACGCTGCCGTCCTCCGGCAGGCTCAGCACCAGCTTCTCCCCCACCACCTTCAGGGCGGTGCGCTGCAGCAGCGCCGTGGCCCCGCCGCTCAGCGTATGGGCGAGGCGCAGCGCCAGGCCCAGCACCAGCGCCTTGCGGGCCAGCCCCTCGCTGACCACCGGCCGCACGCGGGAGGTCAGCGGCGCGTCGATGGAGCCGGCATAGCGGGCATGGCCGGCAAGCGCCAGGAAGGCCCGCTCGTCATGGTTCACGGCCGGGAAGGGATAGCGCAGGATGCGCAGGAAGGCGTGTTCGGCGCGGTAGTCGGGGTGCTCGGCCCAGCCGACGTCGCTCAGCAGGCAGGCGGCATGGCGCAGGCGCATCGCCGCCTCGTCCTCGCCGGCGAACAGGCCGGTGGTCCAGGCCATCAGCAGCGACGGGTCGCCCATGCGGGAGAAGCGCCGCGCCCAGTCGCCCGCCGCGGCGAGGAGCGGATCCTGCCGCTGCCCCTCGGGCGACAGCAGGGAATAGAGGTGCCCCTCGCGCAGCCCGTAGGCGGAAAAGACGACGCGCGACGGCTGCACGTTGCGCAACAGCCGCTCCAGCACCAGCGCCGCATAGGGGATGGTGTCGATGCGCCGGCGCGAGCCGGAGAGCTTCTCCAGCGACGACCGGCTCTGCCGGGCCACCAGCCCGGCGAACTCCCGCGCCTCGGTGGCAGGGATGCAGTAATGGTGGATGATGTGCAGCGGGTGGCCGGTCTGCTCCATGTGCAGCTTGGCGAGCGCGCGCCAGCTCCCCCCCACCGGGTGGAACGGCCGGCCGCGGAGCTGCGACAGCCAGTCGAGCTTCTCGAAATGCTGGTCGATGTGGCGGGCGAGGTCGCCGTTGCGCGCCGCCCCGGTCTCCATCAGCCGCAGCGGGCCGAGCGGCAGGGTCACCTGCTCGCCGATCGTCCCCTGTTCCAGCCGGACCAGTTCCAGGCTGCCGCCGCCGAGGTCGCCGACCAGCCCGTCCGCCCCGGGGGTGCCGGACAGCACGCCCATGGCGGACAGCCGCGCCTCCTCCTCGCCGCTGATGGTGCGGACGACGAGGCCGGTGCGGTTGCGGATCGCCTCGACGAAGGCGGGGCCGTCGCTGGCGTCGCGTACCGCCGCGGTTGCGATGACGTCGAGCCGCCCGATGCGCATGCCGTCGAGCAGCCGGCTGAAGCGGTCCAGCGAATCGAGCGCCAGCGCCACGCCGTCCGGGTTGAGGCAGCCCGTCTTCTCGACTCCGCGGCCGAGGCCGCACAGGACCTTCTCGTTGAACAGCGGCATCGGCGCCCGGATCAGTCCGTCATAGACGACCAGCCGGATGGAGTTCGACCCGATGTCGATGACCGCGACATGGTCGCCGCCGCCCTGCTCCGCCGACGCGCCGGGTATCCCGGAAGATACTCCGGCCGTGCGGGCAGAGCTGCTGTCCTGCGCTGAAACCATGGCCTTGCCGCTCCCGCCTCAGGAAACCGTACGCAGCATCAACCGCGGCGGGGTGCGTTTGCTGCCTACAGCGCTGCCCCGACCGGACAGGCTGGGGTTCGTCATGAAGTAATTATGCGCGGAGAAGGCGTCCGGACCAGCCTTGATGCGATGGTAGACGCCGTCCGGCCCGAGCTTCCAGGTGTTCGCCTCGTCCTTGAACTGGGCGACCATGATCTGGTCGAGGACCTGTTCGTGCACCGTCGGGTTCTCGATCGGCACCAGCGTCTCGATGCGGCGGTCGAGGTTGCGCGGCATCCAGTCGGCCGAGGAGATGAAGATCTTCGCCTGCGGGCTGGGCAGGCCATGGCCGTTGCCGAAGCAGATGACCCGGCCATGCTCCAGGAAGCGGCCGACGATGCTGCGCACGCGGATGTTCTCCGACAGGCCGGGCACGCCGGGGCGCAGGCAGCAGATGCCGCGGATCACCATGTCGATCTGCACGCCGGCCTGCGAGGCCTTGTAGAGCTTGTCGATGATGTCCGGATCGACCAGCGAGTTCAGCTTCACCCAGATCTGGGCCGGCCGGCCGGCCTCGGCATGGGCGATCTCGGCGTTGATCAGCTCGACGAGCTTGGCGCGCAGCGTGATCGGCGCGATGGCGATCTTCTCCAGCACCTTGGGCGTCGCATAGCCGGTCATGTAGTTGAACATCACCGCCGCGTCGTGGCAGAGCGCCGGGTCGCAGGTGAAGAAGGACAGGTCGGTGTAGACCTTCGCGGTGATCGGGTGGTAGTTGCCCGTGCCGAAATGCACGTAGCTGCGCAGCGCCTTCTTCTCGCGCCGCACCACCAGCGACACCTTGGCGTGGGTCTTGAGGTCGACGAAACCGTAGACCACCTGGGCGCCGGCACGCTCCAGGTCGCGCGCCCAGCGGATGTTGGCCTCCTCGTCGAACCGGGCCTTCAGCTCGACCAGGGCGGTGACCGACTTGCCGGCCTCCGCCGCCTCGATCAGGGCCGCGACGATGGGGCTGTCCTTGCTGGTGCGGTAGAGCGTCTGCTTGATCGCCACCACCTGCGGGTCGCGCGCCGCCTGCCGGATGAACTGCACCACCACGTCGAAGCTCTCGTACGGGTGGTGGACCACGATGTCCTTGTGGCGGATCGCCGCGAAGCAGTCGCCGCCGAAGTCGCGGATGCGCTCCGGGAAGCGGGCGTTGAACGGCCGGAAGACGAGATCCGGCCGCTCGTCGACGATGAGCTGCTTGGTGTCGGTCAGGCCGATCAGCCCGTCCAGCACGAAGACGTCGTCACTCGCCACGTTCAGCTCGTAGCGCAGGAACTCGCGCAGGTCGGCCGCCATGCCGCTGTCGGTGGCGAGCCGGATGACGCTGCCGCGGCGGCGGCGCTTCAGCGCGCTTTCGAAGGTGCGGACCAGATCCTCCGCCTCCTCCTCGATCTCGATCTCGCTGTCGCGCAGCACGCGGAAGACGCCGTTGGCCTTCACCTGGAACGGCGGGAAGAGACGGTCGATGAACATCATCACCGTCTTCTCGAGCTGGATGAAGCGGATGTCCGACCCCGGCAGCCGGATGAAGCGGTCGAGCTGGGCCGGCAGCGGCACCAGAGCGTCGAGATGCGTCCCCTTCACCGGATCGAAGAGCTGCAGCGCCAGCGAGAAGCCGAGGTTCGGCAGGAACGGGAAGGGGTGCGCCGGATCGACCGCGATGGGCGTCAGGATCGGGAAGATGTCGTCGAGGAACTTGCCCTCCAGCCAGACGCGCTCGCCGTCGGTCAGCCCGTCCGGGTCGATCACGGTGATCCCGGCCTCGCGCAGGTCGGTCTTCAGCGTGCGCCACATCGCCTGCTGGCTCGCCATCAGCTCGATGATGCGCTGCTTGACCGCGGCGAGCTGCTGCGCCGGCGTCAGGTTCTCCGGACTGGGGTTCTTCACCCCGGCGGCCACCTGCCCTTTCAGGCCGGCGACTCGCACCATGTAGAACTCATCCAGGTTGCTGGCCGAGATCGACAGGAAGCGCAGCCGCTCCAGCAGCGGGTGGTTGGGGTTGGAGGCCTCCTCCAGGACACGCTGGTTGAACGCCAGCCACGAAAGCTCGCGGTTGATGAAGCGGTCGGGGAACCGGCTTCGACACACGGAGATTCGAATTCCTGGAGCTGGGTCACGGCAAGCCTCGGCTGGTGGCAGACGTATGATCATAGACAAAGTTGGGGCGACAACCCTAGCCCAACTGCGTTACGGTTTCAGGACACCATCAGCGGATGCCCTCCGACCAGATGGGCGTTCCCCTCCCCCTTTTCTCCACTCCCGGCCGAGATGAAGACGCTTTTCCTGCTGCGCCATGCGAAATCCTCCTGGGACTCGCCGGGTTCCGGCGACCATGACCGGCCGCTTGCCCCGCGGGGTGAGAAGGCCGCTCCCCTCGTCGGCAGCTATCTGCGGAAGCACCACGCCCATATCGACCTCGTCCTGTGCTCCACCGCCGTCCGGGCGGTCGAGACGGGACGGCGCGTGCTGTCGGCCATGGGCGCCCCGACCCCGCCGGTCGAGCATGAGCGCGGCCTCTACCTGTGCGGCGCCCACACGCTGCTGGAGCGCGTGCGCGACGTGCCGGACTCGGTGACCGGGCTGATGGTGATCGCCCACAATCCCGACCTGTACGAGCTGACGCAGGAGCTGGTCGGCGAGGGCGAAGCCGCCCTGCGCCATGCTGTCGCGGACAAGTTCCCGACGGGCGCCTGTGCGGTGATCCTGTTCCAGACCCTGCACTGGCGCGACCTCGACCTCGGCGCCGGGCGGCTGGTCGACTTTGTGCAGCCGCGAAAACTTTCTTAACGAGCGGCGGGGCTTTGCGGTAATCACTTCCCGACCGGACCGGAAGGGACAAAGACTGGTGACGCAACCACCGCCCGCTTCCCCGCCTGCAGCGCCCACCGCCACCCGCGAGGTGGAGCTGAAGCTGCACGTGGCGCCCGGCGACCTCGCCCGGCTGGCGACGCTTCCGGCCCTGCTCGACCGGGCCGACGGCCCGCCGGCGGAGCGCCGGCTGCGCACCGTCTATTACGACACCCCCGACCTGAAGCTGTTCACCGCGGGCATCGCGCTGCGCATCCGTCAGGAGGGCGAGCGCTTCACCCAGACGCTGAAGACCGTCAACAGCGCCGCCCCCGGCGACAGCGCCGCGGTGGCGATCCGGCGCGAGTGGGACTGGAGCATCCCGGCGGAACGGCCGGACCTCTCGCTGCTGGCGGCGGAGGGGTTGGGCGCGCTGGTCCCGGCCGACGCCCGCGACGCCATCGTCCCGCTGGTGACCACCGAATTCCGCCGCACCACCCTGCTGGTCCGCCCCGATCCGCTGACCGCCATCGAGGTGGCGCTGGACGAGGGCGCCATCACCGCCGGCGCCGCCAGCCATCCGATCTGCGAGGTGGAGCTGGAACTGCTGTCCGGCCGGGTCGGCCGGCTGTTCGACCTCGCCCTCCTCGTGCAGCGGGCGGTGCCGGTGCGAATCGGGACGGAGAGCAAGGCGGAGCTGGGGCTGCGCCTCGTCACCGGCAGGCTGCCCACCCCGGTGTTGCCGGAGCCGCTGGCGCTGTCCCCCGTGACGACGGTGGCGGAGGCCTGGCGGCACATCGTGCGCCACGGGCTGCGCCAGCTCCTCGCCAACGAGGCCTGCACGCTGGCCGGCGGCGATACGGAGGGTCTGCACCAGATCCGCGTGGCGCTGCGCCGGCTGAACACCGCCCACCGGCTGTTCCGGCCGCTGGTGGCGTCACCGGAGATGGAGCGGCTGCACGCCGACCTGCGCGCCTTCGCCAAGCAGCTCGCCCCGGCGCGCGGCTGGGACGTGCTGCTGACCCACGCCGCCGGACCGCTGTCGCGCTCGCCGGATGCCCCGGACGGCCTGCCGGACCTTGCCGAGGCGGTGCGTGCCGCCCGCGCCGCCCCGACCGGCGCCGCGGTGGAGGCCATTGCCTCGCCGCGCTGCTCCGGCCTGATCCTGGCGCTCGGCGCCTGGCTGGAGGACGGGCGCTGGCATTCGGAGGCGCCGCCCGACCGGCGCGCCCTGCTCGACCGGCCGGTCGCCGACCTCGCCGGTCCGTGGCTGTCCCACGCCCTCGGCCGGGTCCGCAAGACGGCCAAGCCGATGGAGTCCGGGCGCGCCGATACCGAGCAGCGCAACCGCCTGCGCCGCCGCCTGCGCAGCCTGCGCTATGTGACGGAGTTCTTCCGCGGCCTCTATCCGGAGACCGCGACCCTGCCCTTCATCGCGAGGCTGGAGGCGGTGCAGCAGGCGCTCGACGCCGATCATGATGCGATGGTGGCCAAGAGCCTGCTGCGCGGCTCGACACCGGCCGCGCCACCGCCAAGGCGACCGCCGCCTGGCTGTGCAAGGAGGCCGGGAAACAGCGCAAGGCCCTGCCGGCGCTCTGGAAGACATTCCGCGAGACGCCGGTCTTCTGGGCCTGAGCGCCGGGTTCGCCGCGCCTACAGCGTCCCCGGGTACGCCCCGCCGTCCAGCAGCACGTTCTGGCCGGTCATGAATCCGGCGTGGGCGGAGCAAAGGAAGGCGCAGGTGGCGCCGAACTCGGCGGGGTCGCCGAAGCGGCCGGCCGGATTGGTCCTGCGCCGGGCGGCCATCTCCTCGTCCACCGTGCGGCCGGCGGCCCTGGCGGCGCCCTCCATGGTGGCGCGCAGCCGGTCCGTCTCGAAGGGGCCGGGCAGCAGGTTGTTGATGGTGACGTTGTGCCGCACCGTCTCGCGCGCCAGACCGGCGATGAAGCCGGTCAGCCCGCTGCGCGCACCGTTCGACAGGCCGAGAATCGGGATCGGCGCCTTCACCGCGCCCGAGGTGATGTTGACGATCCGCCCGAACTTCCGGGCGATCATGCCGTCGACCGTCGCCTTGATGAGGAAGATCGGCGCCAGCATGTTGGCGTCGACCGCGCGGATCCAGTCCTCCCGCTCCCAGTCGCGGAAGTTGCCGGGCGGCGGCCCGCCGGCGTTGTTCACCAGGATGTCGGGCTCCGGACAGGCCTTCAGCACCGCGGCCCGCCCCTCCTCCGTCGTGATGTCGCCGGGGACGGTCGTCACCGCCGCGCCGGTGGCCTTGCGAATCTCCTCCGCGGTCGCCTCCAGCAGGTCGGCACCGCGGGCGGTGATGGTCACCTCCACCCCTTCGCGGGCGAGCGCCAGGGCGCAGGCCTTACCCAGCCCCTTGCTCGCTGCGCACACGATGGCGCGGCGTCCGGCGATTCCGAGGTCCATTCTTCGTCTCCTCCGCTTCCCGTTCCAGATCCGCCAGCACCTCGCGGGCCAGCGGCACCGTCACCCGCCGGTGCGCGGCGAGCGAGGCGCGATCGAGCGCCGCCACCACCACGCGGGCCGCGTCCAGCGACCGCTCCATGCGGGTCAGCAGATAGGTCACCAGCTCCAGCCCCGGCCGCAACTGGCGGTCGGCGAACAGCTTCACCAGCACGGCGGCGAGCAGGGCGTCGTCCGGCGCCTCAACCGCCACCGCGGGCGCCCCCTTCAGGCGCGAGCGCAGGTCGGCCAGCCTGACCCGCCAGCGCGACGGCGGCTTGCGCGACAGCAGCAGCAGATGGCCGCCCGACTCGCGGGCGAGGTTGTAGAGGTGGAACAGCGCCTCCTCCCGCGCCGGCTTGCCGGCGACGGCATCGGCCGACTCGACGATCACCGCGTTGGCGCGGGCGAGCAGCGCCGGCAGGTCGGCACGGTCGAGAGCCGCCCCGTCGACGATCACCGCCCGGCTGCGCGCCCGCCAGACATGGCCGAGATGCGTCTTGCCGCCGCCCGCCGGCCCGTAGACGGTCAGCGCCGGCGCCGGCCAGGACGGCCAGCGGTCGAGCCACGCCACCGCATCGGCGTTGCTGGGCGCCACCAGGAAATCCTCGCAGCCCATGGCGGCGCGGTGGCCGAGGTCGAGGGGAAGCTGCGCCGGCAGGCTCATCGGGACACTCTCACGGGTCGATCCCGCGATAATAGGGGCTGTCGAGATAACGGCCGAGCGCGAAGCGTACCAGCACCCCGATGACCGCCGCCACCGGCACCGCCAGCAGGACCCCGACGAAGCCGAACAGCGTGCCGCCGGCCAGCAGCGCGAAGATCACCCACACGGCGTGCAGCCCGACGCGGTCGCCCACCAGCTTGGGCGTCAGGACGTTGCCCTCCACCGCCTGGCCGAGCAGGAAGATGCCGACCACCAGCGCGACCCGCCACAGATCGTCGAACTGAAGCAGGGCGAGCCCGGTGCTGGCCACGAAGCCGAACAGCGTCCCGACATAGGGGATGAAGGACAGCACGCCGGAGACGAGCCCGATCACCAGCCCGAAGTCCAGCCCCGCCGCCGACAGGGCCAGGGCATAGAATCCGCCGAGCACGAGACAGACCGTCGCCTGCCCGCGCACGAAACCGGACAGCGTCGCATCGACCTCCCGCGCCTGCTCCCGGATGGTCTCGGCATGCTGGCGCGGCAGCCAGCCGTTCACCTTCTCCACCATCAGGTCCCAGTCGCGCATCAGGTAGAAGGCGATGACCGGCGTGATGAACAGGACGGAGAAGACGTCGAACAGCGCCAACCCGCTCGACAGCAGGCCGCTCAGAACGCGGGCCACCCAGCCGACGACGTCGCCGGCATAGGCGCCGGCCGCGCTGCGCAGCCGCTCCACGTCGTCCGGCGACAGGCGGTGGACCAGCCGGTCGACCGCCGGCAGGATCCGTTCCTTGACGATCGCCGCATAGGTCGGCAGCACCTCCAGCAGGTGCGACACCTGGGCCTGGACCAGCGGCACCAGCAGCAGGCCGAACAGCACCAGCACGATCACGAAGCACAGCAGGACCAGCGTGGTGGCGAGCCAGCGCGGAAGGCCCCACTCCTCGAAACGGTCGACCAGCGGGTCGAGCAGATAGGCGACGGCCAGCCCGACCACGAAGGGCAGCAGCATGCCGGACAGAATCCACAGGGCCAGGGCGAACAGCCCCAGCCCGATCAGCCAGAACCGGATATGCCGCGACGACGCCGGTCCGTCGGGACCCGTCACGACACGCCCCCATGCCGATTGAACAGCAGCCCGCCCCGCCACGCATAGCCGAGGCCCGACGCGATGGTCGTCGCGGCGCAGGCGTACACCAGAAGCGGCACCAGCGGCTGCCCCGCCGCCTCCAGCGGCGGCATGCCGAGGCCCGGCGGCGCCAGCACGGCCGCCGCCAGCGCGATCTGCACCACCGTGTTGATCTTGCTGATGTAGAGCGGCTGCATCGCCAGCGTCTCCTTCAGCGTGTAGAGCAGCATGACGCCGCCGACGATCATCACGTCGCGGAAGACGACCAGCATGACGAGCCACAGCGGAATCTGCCCGACATAGCCCAGCGCCATGTAGACGCCGACGATCAGCGCCTTGTCGGCGATGGGGTCGAGATAGCCGCCCAGCACGGTGCGGGCCCGGAACATGCGGGCGATCGCGCCGTCCAGCCCGTCCGACACCCCGGCCGCCACGAACAGCCAGAAGGCCCAGCCGGCATCGCCGGTCAGGATCATGTACATGGCCACCGGCACCGCCAGGATGCGGAAGAAGGTGATGATGTTGGGAATGCTCAACGCGCCTGCTCCGCCACCGTTTGCACCAGGTTCCCCGGCGACAACCGGCGAAAGGGAAAACCTCTCCCTCCCTCCGGGAGAGGGGCGCCCCCTCGCCTCCCGGAGAGACGGATCACGTCACTGCCGGACGCTGCCGACCGGAAGGGTGCCGAGGTTGCGCGGCGGCGCCCCCAGTCCGGAGGGGGTGGCGGCCGCACCGGAGGACGAGGACGGCGCCGGGATCGACGCGGGCGCGCCGAACGGGGTCGAGCCGGTGAGCGGGGTCGCAGCCCCCGCCCCGCCGGCGGGGGCGACGGCGCCCGCCTGCTCGCCCGAGCCGCGCGGCAGCAGGGTGAGCTGCCAGTCGGCGGTCGGCTGGCCGGGGACCGGCTGCATCGCTCCCGGCACCCCGCCGGCGGTGCTGCGGGTCAGGCCGAGGTCGCGCCGCGCCAGCGACTGGCGCAGCCGCTCGGGGTCGCCGCGGTGGGTCAGCGAGACCAGCGCCTCGCTCCGGGTCAGCGACACGACGTCGGTCCGGGTCAGTCCGGCGATGCCGGTCAGCCGCTTGCGCGTCTCCACCCAGTCCTCCAGCCGCGCCAGCGGAACGCGGACCAGGGTGGTCTGCTCCGGCCCGGTCGCCACCATGTTGTCGCGGCGCCACGAGTCGTCGAGCGACGCGCCGACGAAGGTGACGGCGCGGCTCAGGAAGTCGTTGGGCCGGTCGGACCCGTCGGCCTTGACGTTGACGGTCTGCGTATCGCGCACGCCGTCCGGCATGTAGCGGGTGACCTCCACCGTCATGCCGCGGGCGAGATCCGGGCCGTTGCCGCCCATCTCGGTCCGGGCGACGATGACGCCGCCGGCCCTGTAGCGCTGGGCGATGCGGGCCAGAGCCTCCTGGTTGCCGGCCAGCGCCTCCTCGGCGCTGATGGCCTGCACGTCGGGCAGTTCGCCGTCCGGCACGACGAGCGGCACGAGGTTGGAGCTGGCGGGACGCTCCTCCCAGGCGGCGCGCCAGGCGGTGCGGTCCTGCCACAGCACCGGCGTCCCGTCGACGACGGTGACCGGCAGCACGACGAAGGGACGCGACGGCGGTTCGACATACTGGGCGCTGGCGGAGCCGCCGATGGCCTCGCGCACCGCATTGGGGCGGAAGCGGACGGTGATCGAGCCGACATAGCGGGTGGCCGACACCTTCTCGTCGTCGATCTCGAAGCCCTGGACCAGCCGGGCGAGGTCGTTGTCGGAGACGCGCGGGGCGCTCCCGCCGGGCACCAGCCGCTTGTAGAGCTCCGCCCAGGCCTTCACCTGCGCCTCGCGAATCGCCTGGTCGCGGGCGGCGTTGGCGTTGGCGGCGTTCACGTCCACCTTCACCCCGGTGACGGCGAACGGATCGGCCGCGCTGTTGGCGCTCGGCCCGGTGGCAGGCAATCCGGTGGCGGGCAGCGCGGCCGGCATCGTCGGCTGGGGCGGGGTCTGCGCGCCGGCGGACCCGGCAACAGCCACGAGAGCAACGGCGAAGCCCGCGAACAGCGGCGCGCGGCGGCGGTGGAGCATTGCAATGCCTTCCGATTCGAGTATGTTCGGCCCGTGCCTAAGGCCCGGTTATATAGCCCAGCCCAAGCGAGGATACCATCAGCACCCAGTCCTATAACACGTCCGACGCCTACAAGCAGGCTGGCGTGGACATCGACGCGGGCAACGCGCTTGTCGAAGCGATCAAGCCGCTCGCCCGCTCCACCGCGCGCCCCGGGTCCGACGCGGGCCTGGGCGGATTCGGCGCGCTGTTCGACCTTCGGGCCGCCGGCTACAAGGACCCGCTGCTGGTCGCGACGACGGACGGCGTCGGCACCAAGCTGAAGGTCGCGATCCTGGCGGACCGCCACGACACGGTCGGCATCGACCTCGTGGCGATGTGCGTCAACGACCTCGTGGTCCAGGGCGCCGAGCCGCTGCTGTTCCTCGACTATTACGCCACGGGCAAGCTGGACGTCACCGCCGGCCGCGCCATCGTGTCGGGCATCGCCGAGGGCTGCCGCCAGGCCGGCTGCGCGCTGGTCGGCGGCGAGACGGCCGAGATGCCGGGCATGTATTCGGACGGCGACTACGACCTCGCCGGCTTCGCCGTGGGGGCCGTGGAGCGCGAGCACGCGCTGACCGGCGCCGCCGTCCAGGCGGGCGACGTGGTGCTCGGCCTCGCCTCGACCGGCGTGCATTCCAACGGCTATTCGCTGGTGCGCAAGCTGGTGGAGACATCCGGCCTCGGCTACGACGCCGCCTGCCCGTGGGACGGGTCGAAGACGCTGGGCGAGGCGCTGCTGACGCCGACGCGCATCTATGTGAAGAGCACGCTGCAGGCCGTGCGCGCCGGCATGGTGCGGGCGATGGCCCACATCACCGGCGGCGGCCTGATCGAGAACATCCCGCGCGTCCTGCCGGACGGGCTGGGCGTGACGCTCGACGCCTCGACCTGGACCCTGCCCCCGGTCTTCTCCTGGCTGATGAAGACGGGCGGCATCCCGGCCTACGAGATGGCACGCACCTTCAACGTCGGGCTCGGCATGGTCGTCGTCGTCCCGGCCGAGAAGGCGGACGAGGCCGTCGCGATCCTGTCCAAGGCCGGCGAGACGGTCAGCCGCGTCGGCACCGTCCACGCCATCAGGGACGGCGACGCCCGCGTCACCGTCACCGGCATGGACCAGGCCTGGGGCGCGTAAGGTGTCGAAGCTGAAGCTGGGCGTCCTGATCTCGGGCCGGGGGAGCAATCTCCAGGCCCTGATCGACGCCTGTGCCGCCGCGGACTTCCCGGCGGAGATCGTGCTGGTCCTGTCCAACAAGGCCGATGCCTTCGGGCTGGAGCGGGCCTCGTCCGCCGGCATCCCGACCGCCGTGGTCAGCCATCGCGACTTCCCCGGCGACAAGCCGGCCTTCGAAGCCGCGATGGACGGCAAGCTGCGCGACGCCGGGGTGGAACTGGTCTGCCTCGCGGGCTTCATGCGGCTGCTGTCCCCCTGGTTCGTCGGGCGCTGGCAGGACAGGCTGATCAACATCCATCCCTCCCTGCTGCCCTCCTTCAAGGGGCTGGACACCCACCAGCGGGCGCTCGACGCCGGGGTGCGCTTCCACGGCTGCACGGTGCACGTCGTGCGGCCGGCGATGGACGACGGGCCGATCATCGCCCAGGCTGCCGTGCCGGTGCTGCCCGGCGACGACGCCGACCGTCTGGCCGAGCGGGTCCTCGCCTGCGAACACGCGCTCTATCCGCATGCCGTCCGCCTGCTGGCCGAGGGCCGGGCACGGGTGGAGGGCGACCGCGTGGTGATCGGGGGACCGGCGGTCGAAGTTCCGGCGGTGATCAACCCGCCGCTCTGAAGCGCTCCCGCCCCTCCTTGCCGGAAACTGTTGCGATTCCCAACTGTCGCGGCACAATCGTCGGCAACGAAAACCAAGGAGGGTTCATCATGGCTGTTGCGAGCACCGAGCATCCCCCGGTCAGCGACGAGATCGTGCGGGAGCGGACCGAGAACTGGCTGGCCTTCACCCGTTTCGTCAAGATCGGCACCGTCGGAGTGGTTGTCCTCCTGGCCCTGATGGCGCTCTTCCTGCTGTAGGCCCGGGCCGGTCCGGACGGCAGGCCGCCGGCCACGAATCGAAAAAGCCCTTCTCCGGCACCGGGGAAGGGCTTTTGTTTCGAGGTGGCCGGCGGATGCCCGGCAACCGATCGGGACCGGCGTTAGCCGATGATGACCTCCGCGTCCTCATCGTCCTGCGGGGCGCGGCCGAGCAGCAGATCGGTGGCGTCGAGCGTCAGCGCCTCGATCTCCTCCTGGCGCTGGTCCTCGGGCAGGCGCAGCGCGTGCATCACCTGGGTCGCCAGATGGATCAGCAGGGCGCGCACGCAGTCGTCCTCGGGATATTCGAGCTGGACCGTGTCCTGCAGGAAGGCGCCGAGCTGCTCCGCCGTGTTCCAGGGGTGGACGATCACCTCCGGAAAACCGCTCTGGCCGAGGAAGACGGTGTTCAGCGCGATCGCCTGGGCGTTGATGCCGTCGATCGCCGAATCGTCGTCCTGCTCGCCGCGCAGCACCCGCTGGAAGGCGGCGAGGCTGTGGTCGATGAAGCCGCGGACCAGCAGTTCCACCACGTTCTGGTCGCCCAGATCGATGCGGCCCTGGACCAGCGAAGGCAGCGGCTCCAGCAGCGCTGCGACGATCGGGTTCGGGGTCTGGCTTTGCAAAGCTGGGCTCTCCTGCTGTTCCGTCCGGCCGCCGGCCGGCGCAATCTTCGGAGATACGCCAGTTTAGTCCGACTGTCCACAAACGCGAAAAGGGGATCCCGGAACGCAAAAGGCCATCCCGCCGGGCGGCGGGATGGCCCCTGCATCAGGACCGGATCAGCCGGGTCGGACGATCAGCCGACCAGCTCGATGCCCGAGAAGAAGAAGGCGATTTCCTGGGCCGCCGTCTCCGGAGCGTCCGAACCGTGGACCGAGTTGGCCTCGATCGACTCGGCGAACTCCTTGCGGATGGTGCCCTCGGCGGCGTTGGCCGGGTTGGTGGCGCCCATGATCTCGCGGTTGCGGGCGATGGCGTTCTCGCCTTCCAGGACCTGCACGACCACCGGGCCGGAGATCATGAAGGAGACGAGGTCGTTGAAGAACGGACGCTCGCGATGCACGCCGTAGAACTGCTCGGCCTGGGCCTTGGAGAGCTGGAGGCGCTTCTGGGCGACGATGCGCAGCCCGCCTTCCTCGAACTTGGCGTTGATCTTGCCGGTCAGGTTGCGACGGGTGGCATCGGGCTTGATGATCGAGAGGGTCCGTTCGACGGCCATGGTGGGCTCCTGTTGCGAAAGCTTAAAAGGCGCCTTCCGCAGGTCCGGGGCGCCGTTGCGCGGCTTTATAGGCGGGCTTTCCCGCCTCGGCAACCGGTTCGTTGCACCGGGCCCCTTCTCTTCGCCGAAAGCGCCCCCATCTGGGGGCGGACCGGAGCGCGGCCGGGGGCAAGAATGCGCCCCGGACGTGCCGCCGCTTCAAATCGCCCCCGCCCCCGTGGTACATCCGCCACTGACATGCTGCACATCAACGACCTGACTTTCCGCTTCGGCGGGCGCGTTCTGTTCGACCGGGCGACCGCGGTGGTGCCGAAGGGCCACCGCGTGGCGCTGGTCGGGCGCAACGGCACCGGCAAATCGACCCTGCTGAAGCTGATCGCCGGTCAGCTCCAGACGGATGCGGGCGCCATCACCGTCCCCGCCGGGATGAAGATCGGCATGGTGGCGCAGGAGGCGCCGTCCGGCCCGGTCAGCCTGATCGACACCGTGCTCGCCGCCGACAAGGAGCGCACCGCCCTGCTGGAGGAGGCGGAGACGGCGACCGATCCCCTGCGCATCGGCGAGATCCATGCGCGGCTAGCCGACATCGAGGCGCATTCCGCCCCGGCCCGTGCCGCGCAGATCCTCTCCGGCCTGGGCTTCGATGCCGAGGCGCAGGCGCGGCCCTGCTCCGACTTCTCCGGCGGCTGGCGGATGCGCGTGGCGCTCGCCGGCGTCCTGTTCGCCCGGCCCGACCTGCTGCTGCTCGACGAGCCGACGAACCACCTGGACCTGGAAGCGACGATCTGGCTGGAAGGCTATCTGCGGACCTATCCGCACACCATCCTGCTGGTCAGCCACGACCGCGACCTGCTGAACAAGGTGCCGACCACCACGATCCATGTGGATCAGGGCAAGCTGGTCACCTATGCCGGCAACTACGACCAGTTCCTGAAGCAGCGCCGCGCCAACCAGGAGCGGCTGCAGGCGATGGCGACCAAGCAGGAGGCCAAGCGCAAGCACATGATGGCCTTCGTGGAGCGCTTCCGCTACAAGGCCACCAAGGCCCGCCAGGCGCAGAGCCGCCTGAAGGCGCTGGAGAAGCTGGAGACCATCGCGCTGATGGAGGACGACCCGGACGTCGTCTTCAACTTCCCGCAGCCGGACGAGCTGGCCCCGCCGCTGATCGCGCTGGACGGGGTCACCATCGGATATGGCGACAAGGCCATCCTGCGCCGGGTCAACCTGCGCATCGACATGGACGACCGCATCGCGCTGCTCGGCGCCAACGGCAACGGCAAGTCGACGCTGGTGAAGCTGCTGGCCGGCCGCCTGCAGCCGATGGACGGCGAGATGCGCCGCTCCTCCAAGCTGCGCGTCGGCTATTTCGCCCAGCATCAGGCGGAGGAGCTGGATCTGTCGCTGACGCCGATCCAGCAGACCCAGCGCGCCATGCCGCTGGCGCCGGAGGAGAAGGTCCGCGCCCATCTCGGCCGTTTCGGCTTCCCGCAGACCAAGGCGGAGACGCGGATCGCCGACCTGTCCGGCGGCGAGAAGGCCCGGCTGCTGCTGGCGCTGATGAGCCGCGAGGCCCCCCACATCCTGATGCTGGACGAGCCGACCAACCACCTGGACATCGACAGCCGCGAGGCGCTGATCGAGGCGATCAACGGGTTCCAGGGGGCGGTGATCCTCATCAGCCACGATCCCCACCTGATCGAGCTGACCGCCGACCGGCTGCTGCTGGTCGCCGACGGCACGGTGAAGCCCTATGACGGCGACATCGACGACTACCGCCGCTATCTGCTGGACCGCGCGAAGGTCGAGCGGGCGGTGGCGAAGGGCGACGCCGACAGCGGCCCCAGCCGCAAGGACCAGCGGCGCGCCGCCGCCGAGACCCGCGCCGCCCTCGCCCCGCTGAAGCGCAAGGCCACCGATGCCGAGGCGCTGGTGACGAGGCTGAGCGAGGAGAAGCGGAAGATCGAGACCAGGCTGTCCGATCCCGCCCTCTATGACGGGCCGGCCGACACGCTGACCAAGCTGCAGATCGACCTCGGCGCCGTCGAGAAGAAGCTCGCCGCCGCGGAGGAGAGCTGGCTGGAGGCGCTGGAGACCTACGAGATGGCGGCAGCGGAGGCCGGCGCGTGAGCGGACAGGCGTGGCGCAAACCCGCCGTGACGGCGGACGAGGCGGACTTCCCCGGTCTGGCCGGGCAGTCCGGGGCGGACCGGGAACCGGAGCGCACCTCCGACGTCATCGCCCAGTTCCGCGCCACCCTGCCCGCCGGCCGCGTTTCGCTGGGCGACCTGATCCGGGCGCTCGGCGACCGCTCGCTCGGCACCATCCTGCTGGCCCTGTCGCTGCCGACGGTCGCCCCGGTGCCGCTCGGCGTCTCCTGCCTGTTCGACCTGCCGATCCTGCTGTTCGCCGCCCAGCTCGCCTTCGGCAGGCGTGGCGCGCGGCTGCCGGACTGGCTGCTGCGCTGCTCGGTCAGCCGGTCGATGGCCGGCCGCATGATCGATGCCGCCATGCCGCGGCTGTGCTGGATCGAGCGCATGCTGAAGCCGCGCGTGCCTCGGCTGGCCGCCATCGACCGCGAGCGGTGGTTCGGCTTCCTGCTGCTGCTGCTCACCATCACCTGCATCGTCCCCCTGCCGCTGACCGGCTGGCTGCCGGGCTTCGCGCTGGTGCTGATCTCGCTCGGCCTGATCGAGCGGGACGGGGCGGCGATCGGCGTCGGGCTCGGCCTGACGGTGGCCGCCTTCAGCTTCTTCGCCCTGGTCGCCAGCAGTATTTCCTACGCCGGCCAGCAGCTTTTCTCCTGATCGTCACAGTTGTAACGAAGGTTTCATTGTAACGGCCAAGCCTTCGGTTGCGGCCGGAGCATCGTTTCGGACATAAGGTCTGTCAGGTTCGTCTGGCACGGGACCGGCAAGGTCCCCCGCGTGTTATGGCCCCGAGAATTCCACTCAACCGCCAACGCCGAAAGACCGATCATGCATCCGACCGACCTTTCCGCCGACCGGAACGACGCCCCGAACGCCAAGTGGCTGTTCTTCAAGCGCTGGCTGGCCAACCCGCTGGCGATGGGCTCGATCACCCCGTCCTCGCCCTCGCTGCGCCGGATCATCGGCCGCAACCTCGTCTGCGGTCCCGATCAGGTGGTCGTCGAGTTCGGCGGCGGCACCGGCGCCGTCACCCGCGCCATCCTGGAGGCCGGCATTCCCGGCGACCGCGTCTACAGCTTCGAGATCGACCGCGAGCTCGCCGGCTTCCTGCGCGGCCATTACCCGGACGTCACGGTGATCGCCGAGGATTGCCGCAAGGCGGCCGAGGTGCTGGGGCCGGAGCTGTCCGGCAGGGTCGGCACCGTCATCATCGGAATCCCGATGATCACCTTCCCGCTGGAGTTCCAGCGCGAGGTGCTGGACGCCACCTTCCGCATCATGCCGGCGGGCAGCCGCTTCCTGCTCTACACCTACATGCCGCATTCGCCGCTGAACCGGCAGGCCCTGGGCCTGACGGGGGAGCGGGTCGGCTTCACGCCGCTGAACGTGCCGCCGGCCTCGGTCTGGGGCTACCGCCGGGCCTGACCGCCCTTCCGCGGCGCCCGCACCAGCAGACCGTCGGTCCAGCCCGGCGGCAGCAGGGAGAGAAGCCAGACCGACGCCGCCATCGGCAGCGGAAAGGCGATGCGCGCCCTGTTGCGCTCCAGCCCGCGGCGGATGACGCGGGCGGCAGCCTCGGTCTCCATCAGGAAGGGCATGGGAAAGCGGTTCACGGCGGTCATCCGGCTCTTCACGAAGCCGGGGCAGATCACCGAGACGCCGACCCCCTCCGCCGCCAGATCGTCGCGCAGGGACTCGCCATAGACCCGCACGGCCGCCTTGGAGGCGCAGTAGGCCGGGGCGCCGGGAAAGCCGCGGAAGGCGGCCAGCGAACTCATCAGCGCGATCTGGCCGCGCCGCCGCACCCGCATCGCCGGCAGCAGCGGATGGACCGTGTTCAGCACGCCGTCGAGGTTGACGGCGAAGATGCGCCGTGCCTGCTCCTCCGTCTCCATCCCGCCGCCGGTCCCGGCGGAGATGCCGGCATTGGCGATCAGCAGGTCGACCGGCGTCCGCGCATCCACCTCGGCCAGCCAGTCGGCCATGCCGGCCCGGTCCGACGAGTCGAGACGGGCGGTCGTCACCGTCGCCCCCTCGGCGCGGCAGCGCGCCGCGACCTCCTCCAGCCGGGCGGCGTCGCGGCCGGTCAGCGCCAGCGCCACCCCCGGCGCCGCGTAGAGCAGCGCCAGCGCCTCCCCGATGCCGCTCGACCCGCCGGTGATGACCACGGAACGCGGAGCCCGCATGCGCCGTTCCCCCTCTGAGCTTGTTGCAGCGTCACGCCACGGTTATAAGGTGCCCACCCCCACAGTTAGTAGCCGAGGTCGCCTTGCCCGCCAAAACTTCCGCTCAGCGCCCCGTCGTCGCCAGCATGACCGGCTTCGCGCGCGTGGACGGCCACGGCGAGGGCTATACCTGGACCTTCGAGGCGAAGAGCGTCAACGGCCGCTCGCTGGACCTCCGCTGCCGGCTGCCCTCGGGCTTCGATTCGATCGAGGCGGCGGCGCGGACCGAGATGCCGAAGCGGCTGGCCCGCGGCAACGTCAACCTGACGCTGACGGTCAACCGCACCCAGTCGGTGTCGCAGCTCCGCATCAACCGCGACCTGCTGGCCCAGGTGCTGGACCTGGCGCGGGAGATCGAGGGGCGGGGGCCGCGGCGCCGCGGCTCGATTCCCTGCTCGCCGTGCGCGGCATCATCGAGCCGGTGGAGGAGGACGAGACGGAGGCGCGCGAGCGTGTCGAGGCGGCGCTGAAGACGGATTTGACCCGGCTGCTCGACCGGCTGGTGGAGGCCCGCGCGGCGGAGGGCAACCGGCTCGCCGTGGTGCTCACCGGCCATCTCGACGAGATCGCCCGGCTGGTCGACGCGGCGGGCGCCTGCGCCGCCACCCAGCCCGAGGCGCTGCGCGAGAAGCTGCGCAACCAGCTCGCCGCCCTGCTGAACGCCGCCCCCGGCCTGCCGGAGGAGCGGCTGGCGCAGGAGGCGGCCATCCTCATCACCAAGGCCGATGTCCGCGAGGAGCTGGACCGGCTGCGCGCCCATATCCAGGCCGCGCGGGAAATGATGGCGGAGGGCGGTGCCATCGGCCGCCGCTTCGACTTCCTCTGCCAGGAATTCAACCGCGAGGCCAACACGCTCTGCTCCAAGTCGGCGGACGTGGAACTGACCCGCATCGGCCTCTCGCTGAAGGCGACGATCGAGCAGCTTCGCGAGCAGGTCCAGAACATCGAGTGACGGTTATGGCTCCGATCAGAAACGACGTTTCCCGCCGCGGCCTGATGCTGGTCCTCTCCTCCCCGTCCGGGGCAGGCAAGACCACGATCTCGCGCCGCCTGCTGGACCGCGATCCCGGCATCGCCATGTCGGTGTCGGTGACCACCCGGCCGATGCGCCCCGGCGAGGTCCCGGGCCGCGACTATTTCTTCATCGACCTGCCGACCTTCGACCGCATGGTCGATGCCGGCGAGCTGCTGGAGCACGCCCGCGTCTTCGGCAACTGCTACGGCACGCCGAAGGGCGCCGTGGAGGATGCGCTGGCGTCGGGCCGCGACGTGCTGTTCGACATCGACTGGCAGGGCACCCAGCAGCTTGCCCAGAACGCGCGGGACGATCTGGTCAGCGTCTTCGTCCTGCCGCCCTCCGGCGCGGAGCTGGAGCGCCGGCTGCACACCCGCGCCCAGGACAGCGCCGAGGTGATCGCCCAGCGCATGGCCAAGGCCTCGGACGAGATCAGCCACTGGGCCGAGTACGACTATGTCATCGTCAACCACGACGTGGACGAGAGCGTGGCGTCGGTGGAGGCCATCCTGCGCGCCGAGCGGCTGCGCCGCCGCCGTCAGGTCGGGCTGCCCCAGTTCGTGAAGGGCATCCAGCAGGCCCTGTGACGGGACGCCTGCCGATGGGACGCCTGCCGCCGGCCCGTCAACCAGCCGCCGGGCGCGTCCGGCCGGAGCGAGGATCGCCATGAAGATCAGCCTGATCCTCCCCGGCCTGTTCCCGGAGGCGCTGGCCGCCACCATCCGCAGCATCTTCGCCGCCTCGCAGGGGCTCGACTACGAGCTGGTGGTCGTCACCCCTTCGAGGTCAACGGGCAGCGCATCCGCTGGGTGAGGGAGGAGACGCCGCGCGGCAACTGCCACGCCCACAAGATCGGCTACGGGGCCGCGACCGGGGACATCATCGTCGCCATGTCCGACGACGCCCGGCTGGTCGCCGGCTGGGCCGACAAGGCGCTGGCCTTCCTGCAGGAGCGCGAGAAGCAAAATCCGCTGCTGTCGGTCGGGCTGCACCGCATGGATTTCCTGATCGGCACGGTCTTCGGCCTCTATTACCCCTACTATCCCTTCGTCCGGCGCAGCACGCTGGAGGCGGTCGGCGGCTATTTCTCCGACGACTACCGCGCCCATTTCACCGACCCCGACCTTGCGCTGCGCATCTGGTCGGCGGGCGGCCGCTGCGAGATCCTGCCGGAGCGGGTGCTGCAGATCGTCGAGCGGGCGCCCGGCGCCGCGTCGGTCGGCACGCCGATGAAGGGCACCGCGCTGGCCCAGGACATGGCGACCTTCCTGTCGCGCTGGGGCGACCGTTACGGCCGCGGCTGGGACCTGTCGCACCTGCGCGGCTTCAACCTGGACATCCGCGGGCTGATGCAGCTCTGCCTCGTGCGTGACCATACGGTCCACTTCAACGATCCACGGCTGGTGGAGCTGTGGCAGAATTTCCAGCGCAACCACGTCCTCTATCACGACGACATGCTGGACAACTGAGCGGCGGGTCTCACTGCCTGCCGAGCAGAGCCTTCACCTTGCGCACCTCGCGGCAGCGGGCCAGACCGGGCCATAGGATCAGCACCGCCTCGCGGTGCGGTGCGAAGCCGTCCGCCAGCGTCAGCGTTTCGACATGCATGCCGGGATGGCTGGCCGGGGCCGGCCGGAGCAACGCGTCCAGGCCGCCGCTCAGCAGCTCGGCGACATCGTCACTGGTCTGGACTTGGACGAAATCAGGGGGATGACGTCTGCCCGCCAATTGGGCGAGCAGCCGGGCCGGCTCCTCCGTCAGATGCCGCGAGATGCCGAGCCGCAGGGCGCGGGCCTCCATCCCCTCCGCAACCTCGTCGGCGACCGCGGATAGCCGTTCGAAGACGTCGGCGACCACCGGCAGCAACGCCTCGCCATGGGCGGTCAGGATCAGGCTGCGGTGCAGGCGCTTGAACAAGGGCACGCCCATCGCCTGTTCCAGATGCTTGACCTGCTGGCTGACGGCGCCGGGGGTTACCGACAGCTCCTCCGCCGCCTGCTTGAAGCTGAGGTGCCGGCCGGCGGCCTCGAACGCGCGCAGACCGTTCAGCGGCGGCAGGCGGTAGCTCATGGAAACTCCAACAGCGGCGAGGGTCCGACCAGTTTCACGATAGTTTTTCTGCGGCAAAAGTCGAGAAAGAATCGTTTGAGCACAGGCGGCGGCTCAGAGAGAAGAGGAAAGCAGTTTCGAGGAGCCTCCGATGCAGACCCGCGCCATCAACGCCTTCGACGCCCAGGTTCCCACCACCGGATACTCCCAGGCGATGGAGATCACCGGCCACAGCCGCGTCCTGTTCATCAGTGGGCAGACCCCGGTCCGCCCCGACGGCACCGTGCCGGAAGGGTTCGCCGCCCAATGCCGCCAAGCCTGGACCAACGTCGAGGCCCAGTTGCGTGCCGCAGGCATGGGACTGGACAATCTGGTGATGCACCGGACCTACATGGCCGACCGCCGCCATGCCCTGGAGAACCGCGCCATCCGCAGCGAGGTTCTGGCCGGCCGCAAGCCGGCCCTGACCGTCATCATCGCCGGCATCTTCGACGAGGACTGGCTGATCGAGATCGAGGCGGTGGCGGTAGCCTAGGCAAAGCCCCGGAGATCGACGTTCGCGACCAATTCAGTGCAACAGACCGATCGTATCGGAAAGGCACCCAATGACTGAGAACATCCACCCCTTCTACGAGGCGCATCGCGGCGCGATGGAGGCCGCCATGCGCCACCGCCTCGACCTTGCCGAACCGAGGCTGCGCGAGTGCACCCGGCTGCCCGACACGGACCAAATCAAACGGGAGGTGATGGAGGAGTTCGCAATCGTGCTCGCCCAGACGCCGTATGTCGGCGGCTCGGCAAGCCGGATGAGCGATTTCTTCATCCGTCTCATCGGCTTCATCGCGATCAGCCGGGTGCTGCGGCGCCATGGCGTACCGGTGCCGCTGATTGGCGAGATCGAACGGGACGCCTACAAGGCGCAGTTGCTGACGGAGTCCGAGACGGAGCGTCTCGCCGCCGGTCGTCACTTCCTGTCGCCGGAGAATCAGGCCTTCCTGCGCGAGCAGGCGGAGATGAGTCATCGCGAAGAGTTCCCGGATGACTTCGTCTATGATTTCATCGAACCGGGCCCGGGCGACAGTTTCGAATTCGGAATCAACTACAAGGCCTGCGGCTTCTGCAAATTCGCGGCCCGCTATGGCGACAAAGAGATACTGCCGAATATTTGCGGGCTTGACTTCGATGCCTACGCGACGCGGGGCATCCGTCTGGAACGGACACAAACCCTGGCCGATGGGGCGGAGCACTGCAACTTCCGCTTCTTCCATCTTGCTTCGAAATAGGCGGTGACCACGCGGGAGAGCCGCTACCCCCTCAGCACCGTGCAGGTCAGCGCCAGCACCTCGGCCGCCTTCTCCAGATCGTCCGCCCGCACCAGCACATAGTCGGTGTCGTAGGTGGACATGGCGAAGATCGGCACATGCGCCTGGGCCAGGGGCACGGCGATGCGCGCCAGGATTCCGAACAGGGAGACGTCCAGCGGCCCCTGGACCTTGAAGGCGCGCCAGCCGCGCTCGGCCTTCACCCCGTCGGGAATCCGCGCCTCGTCGCAGAGGATCGACAGCTCCTCCCCCGTCCGGGTGACGCTGACCAGCGGGGCGGTCCAGTCGAGCCAGCCGGGCAGCCCGCTGCCGGGGGGAAGCTGGGCCACCGCGAGGCGCTGGGGCAGGATCGACAGGGTCAGGCCGGTCTGTTCCTTCACCAGGGCGGCAGCCAGCGTCGCCTCGTCCACCGCGAAGGGCTTCAGGATGCGCCGTGCCCGCGCGGCCAGCGACGGCACGTCGGACCGCATGGCGCGGCCCAGCAGCTCCGCCGCCGCCGCCCGCAGGTCGGGGTCGCGCTCCGCCAGATCCACCACCGCCTGGAGAGCGGAGGTGCGGACGATCCGGCTCTCCGCCGCCTCGAACCAGCCGGTCAGCAGGTCGCCGGCCGTCCGGCGCTGCGCCTCGTCCAGCGGCAGGCGCGGGATCATCCGCGCGAGGTGCCAGCGCACCTCCGCCTGCTCGATCGCCGCCCCCTCGCTCAGCAGCCGGTCGACGAAGGGGACGAAGGGGGCCGGGTCCTGGCGCGACACCCGCTCCAGCGCGTCGGCGGCGCGCATCCGCACGCCGGGATCGGCGTCGAACAGGCATGCCACCAGCTCCGGCAGCCGGGCGGGATCGGCCGCCACCTCGTGCGCGACGGAGGGTGGATCGCCGAGCGCGCGGCGCTCGCCGCTGAGCAGACGGTCGGCAAGGCGGCCATCCCCCAGCCGGCCGGCCTTGGGTGGCTTCCTCATCGCCGGCCCGGGAAAGGCCGGCCGGGGATGTTGCGGCCGAACTTCGATCCGGCCTTCAGCGCCGTCGGACGGGGTGGCGGCGGTGGCGGGGGCGGCGGGGGCGTCTCGCCCTTCGGCACGCCGCCGCCGCTCGCCATCTCCGCCAGATCCTTGACCAGCCGCTGCACGCTGCGCACCCGCTGGTGGGTGTCGGTCCATTCGCGGGTGTAGACCAGCTTGTGGTCGGGCCGCAGCTTCATCAGGCCCATGTGCTGGCTGATGTAGGTCAGCAGCTTCGCCGGCTCCGGATAGCTGTTCTCATGGAAGGTCAGCACCGCACCCTTCGGTCCGGCGTCCACCCGCTCGACGCAGCCCTGCCTGCACAGCTTCTTGATGGTGACGACGTCCAGCAGGTTCTCGACCTCCTCCGGCAGCTTGCCGAAGCGGTCGATCAGCTCGGCCGCGAAGGACTCGACCTCGCTGCGGTCCACCAGATCGGCGATGCGGCGGTAGAGGGTCAGGCGGACGTTGAGGTCGGCGACGTAGCTCTCGGGGATCAGCACCGGCGTGCCGAGGTTGATCTGCGGCACCCAGTCCTGCGCCGACGCGCCTGCCGGCACCTGCCCGTCCATCGAGGCGCGGGCGGTCGCCACCGCCTCCTCCAGCATATGCTGGTAGAGCTCGACGCCGACCTCCTTGACGTGGCCCGACTGCTCCTCGCCCAGCAGGTTGCCGGCGCCGCGGATGTCCATGTCGTGGCTGGCGAGCTGGAAGCCGGCGCCCAGGCTGTCCAGCGTCTCGATGACGTGCAGGCGCTGCTGCGCCGTGCCGGTCAGCGGCTTGTTGGCGGCATAGGTCAGGTAGGCATAGCCGCGCTTCTTCGACCGGCCGACGCGCCCGCGGATCTGGTAGAGCTGCGCCAGACCGAACAGGTCGGCGCGATGGACGATCAGCGTGTTGGCGTTGGGGATGTCGAGGCCGCTTTCGATGATGTTGGTCGCCAGCAGCACCTCGAACTTACCCTCGTCGAAGGCGGTCATCACCTCTTCCAGCTCGCTCGCCGCCATCTGGCCGTGGGCGGTGACCAGCTTGACCTCCGGCACCAGCTCGCGCACCCGTTCGGCCACCTTGGCCAGATCCTCGATGCGCGGGCAGACGTAGAAGGTCTGGCCGCCGCGGTAATGCTCGCGCAGGATCGCCTCGCGGATCACCACCGGGTCGTAGGGCAGCACGAAGGTGCGGACCGCCAGCCGGTCGACCGGCGGGGTGGCGATCAGCGACAGCTCGCGCACGCCGGACAGCGCCATCTGCAGCGTGCGCGGGATCGGGGTGGCGGTCAGCGTCAGGACATGGATGTCGGAGCGCAGCTCCTTCAGCCGCTCCTTCTGCTTGACGCCGAAATGCTGCTCCTCGTCGACGATGACCATGCCGAGGCGCTTGAACTCCAGCCCCTTGGCGAGCAGCGCGTGGGTGCCGACCACGATGTCGGCGGTGCCCTCCGCCAGCTCCTTCTTGACCAGCGTCTGCTCGCGCGCGGTGACCATGCGGGAGAGCTGGACGACGCGCAGCGGCAGCCCGGCGAAGCGGGTGGAGAAGGTGCGGAAATGCTGGCGCGCCAGCAGCGTGGTCGGAACGACGACCGCCACCTGCTGCCCCGACATCGCCACCATGAAGGCGGCGCGCAGCGCCACCTCCGTCTTGCCGAAGCCGACGTCGCCGCAGACCAGCCGGTCCATCGGCCGGCCGCTGGCCAGATCGGTGAAGATGTCCTCGATCGCCTTGAGCTGGTCGTCGGTCTCGGGATAGGGGAAGCGCGCGGCGAACTCCTCGTACAGCCCCTCCGGCGTGTGGACCGGCTCGGCCTTCTTCAGCATGCGCTCGGCGGCGATCTTCAGCAGCGCCTCGGCCATGTCCTTCAGGCGCTTCTTGACGCGCGCCTTGCGTCCCTGCCAGCCGGCCCCGCCCAGCTTGTCGAGCTGCACGCCGGCATCCTCGGAGCCGTAGCGCGACAGCACCTCGATGTTCTCGACCGGGACGTAGAGCTTGTCGCCGCCCTCGTAGATGATGCGCAGGCAGTCGTGCGGCGCGCCGGTGACCTCCAGCGTCTCCAGCCCGTCATAGCGGCCGATGCCGTGGTCCATGTGGACGACGAGGTCGCCTTCGTTCAGCGCCGAATGCTCGGCGATGAAGTTGGCCGCCTTGCGCTTCTTCTTGGCCGGGCGGACGAGGCGGTCGCCCAGGATGTCCTGCTCGGTGATGACGGCGAGGTCGGGGGCGGCGAAGCCGTGCTCCATGCCCAGCACGACCATGCCGGTAATCCCGCGGTCGAAGCGCCGGACCTCCTCGATGGTCCCGGCCGGCTCCAGCCCCTCGATCCCGTGGTCGGAGAGCACGCTCATCAGACGGTCGCGCGAGCCGGCGGAATAGCCTGCCACCAGCACCCGCCGGCCATCGGCGCGCAACGCCCGGATATGGTCCTTCACCGCGTCGAAGACGTTGACGTCCGGCCGCGCCCGCTCCTCCGCGAAGTCGTGGCCGCGGCGCCCGCCGGCATCCACCGTGCCCATGATCCCCGGCGGCGTGGCGAAGGGCTGGAGCTGCGCCACCGCCCGCACCCTGAAGGCGGCGTCCCAGCCGTCGGCGTCGAGGAAGAGGGAGGACGTCGGCACCGGCTTGTAGACCGGATTGCCGGCGCGCTTCTCGACCGACATCATCTCCGCCCGCGCGGCATGGAAATCCGCCACCTGCGCCAGCCGGGCGTCGCGCGATTCCGCCGCCTGATGGTCGAGCGAGACGATCGCCTTCGGGAGATAGTCGAGCAGGCTGTCCATCCGCTCGTGGAACAACGGAAGCCAGTGCTCCATGCCGCCATACTTGCGGCCGGCGCTGATCGCCTCGTAGAGCGGGTCGTCGTCGGTGACGGCGCCGAACAGCTCGCGGTAGCCGGAGCGGAAGCGGGCGATGCCGGCCTCGTCCAGGAAGACCTCCGACATCGGCTTCAGCTCGATGCCGTCGCGCTTGTCGGTGGTGCGCTGGCTCATCGGGTCGAAGGCGCGCACCCCCTCCAGCTCGTCGCCGAACAGGTCGAGGCGCAGCGGCTCGTCGGTCCCCGGCGGGAACAGATCGACGATGCCGCCGCGCACCGCATATTCGCCCGGCTCCCGCACCGTCTGGGCGCGGGTGTAGCCGTTGTCGGCGAGGAATCGCTGCAGCCGGTTCAGGTCGATCCGGTCGCGCAGGCGGGCCGAGAAGGTCGCATTGCGGAAGGCCTCGCGCGGCGGCACCTTCTGCACCAGGGCGTTGACCGTCGTCAGCACCACCAGCGGGGCCGGCGCCGCCTTGCCGTCGCCGGTCTGGCGGGCGAGCAGGCGGGTCAGCGTGTCGATGCGCCGCGCCACGATCTCGCCGTTGGGCGATACCCGGTCATAGGGCAGGCAGTCCCAGGCCGGGAAGGTCGCCACCTCCAGCCCCGGCGCGAAGAAGGCCAGCGCCTCCGCCAGCAGGGCGGCACGGGTGTCGTCGAGCGCCACATGCAGCAGCCCGGCCCCGCCGGCCTTCCGGGCAAGCTCGGCAAGGATGCGGGCGTCCTGCCCTTCCGGCGCGCCGCCGACGAGCAGCCGGGCGGGACGGCCGGGCTGAAGATCGAAACTGACCACGGGAACTGCCTTTTTCGCGGGGGGAAGCTGCGGGTCGCCGTCGCGCCGTCAAGAGCCCTGGCGCGGCGTGTAGCGGAAGTCCATCAACAGCCGCATCACGTCGCTGTCATGCTCGGCCGGCACCGGCGCGCGGCCGTTCATCCAGTCGTAGAGGTCGGGATCGCCCAGCTCCAGCAACGCCTCGAACCGGTCGAGCTGGGGGTGGTCGAAGCTGCCGATGTGGGCGTCGGCGAAGCTGCCCATCAGCAGGTCCATCTCCCGCGTGCCGCGGTGCCAGGAACGGAAGCGCAGCCGCTTGCGCCGGGTCTCGACGCTCTCCGCGCCGTCGGAAATGCTGTCCGTCATGATCCTTGAAACCGCCTTCGATCCCGATGCCGACAAATGGCGATAGCCCCGGCGCCCGGAAAGGGCGGGGGTCGCTGACGCCGCCCATCCTGCACGGGCGGGAACGAAGACGCAACAGCGGCGGCTCCACCGGGACCAAAGCCCTATCGGCAACCGATGCTCCGGCCGCTACACTGCTTCGCCCCGCCAATCGTCAGGCCAGCGACACGATGCTTCCCCGGCTGGAGACCGACCGCCTCCTGCTCCGCGCCCGGACGCCGGAGGATTACGACGCCTGCCTCGCCATGGACAGCGTGCCGGGCATGCTGCGCTACGTCGGTGCGCCGGTCTCGCCGGAGGAGCACGCCCGCTTCCTGACGGACCGCTTCGCCGCCCGCTTCCCGCCGGGCCTCGGCTACTGGACGATCCTGCCGAAGCAGGAGCCGGCAGGCTTTCTCGGCTGGGTCTGCCTGCTCCCCGCCGAGGACGGCGGTCCGGTGCGCTCGGCAGAGATCGGCTGGCGCATCCCGAAGCCCGCCTGGGGCCGGGGCTATGCGCCGGAGGCCGCGGCGGCCGTGCTCCGCCATGCGCGGGAGACGCTGAGCCTGGCCCGCGTGATCGCCACCATCCATCCGGACAACGACCAGTCCTTCCGCGTGGCGGAGAAGATCGGCCTGCGCTTCGCCGGCGGCGGTGAATATTGCGGCGAGCCCTGCGTGCTGTACGAGAGCGCGGCTCCACCGCCCGGTTGACCGGCCGCGGTTGCCGGCGCGACAGTGCCCATATCCTGCCCTGCCCCGGATCGTCCGATGCTGCGCCGTGCCCGCCTGATCCCGCTCCTGGCCGCCCTGCCCCTGATCGCCCTGCCCCTCGTCGCTCTGCCTCTCATCGCCTCGCCAAGGGACGCAGGGGCCGCCAGCTTCCCCTGCGCCAAGGCCTCGACCCCGACAAGAGAGGGCGATCTGCGCCGACCCGGCCCTGTCGTCGCTGGACGAGCGGCTGGCCGCCACCTACCGCGAGGCCATCAAGGCCTTCGGCGGCACCTCGCCCGAGGACAGCAAGGCCGGCGCCGCGGTGAAGGCCGACCAGCGGGCATGGCTCGCCGCCCGCAACGCCTGCGCCGCCGATGCCGCCTGCCTGCGCACCGCCTATGAGCGGCGTCTGGCGGTGCTGGGCTTCCGTCCGGATCCGGCTGCGCCGGCCGCGACCGACCGCTTCGTCGGCCGCTACGATCATCGCGGCTTCATGGAGGTGTCCATTCTGGGGCTGCGCGACGGGCAGGCCGCAGTCCATCTCACCGGCGCCCATCCGGGCGACGGACGCTGGGTTTGCGGCTTCGAGGGGATCGGCAGGCCGGACGCCCAGGGGCGCCTCGTCGTCGGGGCGCCGGACAGCGACGGCAACGGCCTGATCATCCTTGCCAAGGGTGACGGCGGCATCCAGGTGCCGGAGATCGACGTGAACCTCGCCGCCAGCGGCAACTGGTGCGGGGCCGGCGGCTGGTTCGTCCTGGAATACGCGCGCAAGCGCTGAGCGGGCTGTGCGCGGGTGCGCCGGGCGGCGTCAGGCCCGGCGAAGGGTGTTGCGCCGCTCCCGCGCCCGCCAGTAGCGCAGCCGCAGCCGGGGAGCCAGAATCCAGGACAGCGGGATCGAGACGACCGTGCTGATCCCGACCACCCAGGGCATCAACGCCATCGCCCACTCCGACAGCGGGGTCGCGAGCACCAGCAGGGCGCCGATCCCGAACAGCACGGCCTGCACCATCATGAAGACCAGCACAGCAATGCCAAGGCGGGTCGCCATCGTTCTTCTCCATAGCTGTCGTATGGATACCAACGCGCGGTTGGGCCGACGGTTCCCGTGAACGCTCCGCGGCGCCGCCCTCACCCGCCGCCGCGGACATCCTCCACCAGCCGCTCCAGCCGCGTCAGGTCGCGGATCACCAGGGCGTCCGGCCGGCGCTCCACGAGGCCGTCACGCGACAGGTCGCTCAGGACGCGGGCGACCGTCTCCCGGGTCGTGCTGACGCGGGCGGCGATGTCGCCATGGACCGGAATCGGAGTGATGACGGCCGCCCGCCCCTCCACCCGGCCGCGCTTGGCAAGCCGCAGCAGCTCGGCATGCACCCGGTTGTTGGCGCCCAGCGTCGACAGCTCCATGATCCGGTCGGTTGCCAGACGCAGCTTGCCCGTCAGGTGCAGCATCATCGAGCGGGCAAGCACCGGGTGGCCGCTGACGAGTTCCTGGAAGGGCCGGGCGGGAAGGAAGGCGATGACCGTGCCCTCCGCCACCGCCACGACGGAGGCGGAGCGCGGCAACCCGTCCAGCGCCGCCATCTCTCCGACGAAGCCGCCGGCCTCCATGTCGTCGAAGCTGATCTCGCGCCCCCCGGCGGAGTGGCTGACCACCCGCACCCTGCCCTCCACCACGAAGGCGACGTCGGCGCGCTCCGGCTCCCCGTCGCCATGGCCGATGATCTGCTCTCCGGCATGGAAGCGGCGCCAGCGGCAGCGGCGGGCGACCGCGGCGCGCTCCCCGGCCGGAAGCGGCGCCAGCAGCCCGATCCCGTCGAGCGAACCGGCGGCATTGGAAAGGTCGGAACGGTCGGTCGGCAACGGGCGCTCTCGTCCGGGGCGATGTTGGATGACGTGCGCAAAAGGATAGCTCTGCCCGCGAAAAAGGGGAACCGGGCGAAACCATACGTACACGATAACCAGCCGTTAACCGGAGCGGCCGGAGAAGGATCGGGACAGAAAGACCGGAGCGCCCAGCCAATGCCGTCCTTCCCCACCGCCACCCTCTCGATCCCGCGTGCCCGCCATGTCGACAGCCAGCGGCTGCTGTCCGTCGTCGCCATCCCACTCGCCGCGGCGATCGCCATGGCGTCGGCCGTCGCCGCCACCGGCAGCGCGACCGACCCGATCGGCGAGGCGGGGGGAGCGGTATCCTTCCTGCTGGAATTCGTGAAGTTCTGTTACCTGGCGGTCGCCATGGCCCACTTGTCCGGCGCCATCGCCGAGCGGACCAACGGCGGCATCGCCGCCGGCCTGTGGCTGGACGAGCTGGACGAGCCGGAACCGTTGACCAAGGACGAGCTGTGGCAGGCCTTCCCCAACCATCTCGACGGGGCGGCCATCGCGGCGCTGGTCACGGTGCTGTGCTTCCTGCTGGGCTGAGCGGCCGGCGCTCCGCCAGCGCCTCCTCCTCGATCCGGATGCGGTGCCGGGTCAGGGGGATGTTGAGGATGGTGAACAACACCGCCAGCAGCGGCTCGCCGAGCGCGAGCGGCAGGACCGCCAGTTCCCCGGCCACGATCAGGTAGTTCGGGTGGCGGACCCAGAGGAAGGGCCCCCGGCGCACCAGCGGCGCTCCCGGCAGCGAGATGATCCGGGTGGTCCAGAAGCGGCCGAGGCTGGCGATGACCCAGACCCGGCCGGCCTGCAGCAGGACGAACAGGACGAGCCAGCCGATCTGCACCGGCCGGTCCGGCGGTGTCGCCAGGAACAGGGCGGCGAGCCAGCCGGCATGCAGCACCACGAACAGCGGGTAGTGGGCGGCCCCCACCTCCTCCGCCCCGTCGGCCAGCAGGCGCCGGGTGTTCCGGCGGGCGACCGTCAGTTCCGCCAGCCTCTGCGCCGCCACCAGCAGCACGATGATCTGCGGCCACCCCATCATGGTCGGAGGTCCAGCAGGGCAAGGGCGGCGGTGAAGCCGGGGCCGAGCGCCGTCATCAGGTGCGGCCCGCGCGCCCCGGCCGCCAGGCGCCGCTCCAGCACGAACATGACGCTCGCCGCCGACATGTTGCCGCAGGCCCGCAGCACCGCCCGGGAGTCGGCCAGCCCTCGCCCACCGGCGCCATCACCTCCTCCATCGCGTGAAGCACCTTGGCGCCGCCGGGATGGGCGATCAGCCCGCGAAGGTCGCCGCGCGCCAGTCCCAGCCGCTCCAGGAACCCGTCGACCACCGGGCCGAGGCGGGTCCGGATGAGGTCCGGGATGTCCTGGCTGAAGATCACGCCGAATCCGTCATCCTCCACCCGCCAGCCCATCACGTCACGGCTGCCCGGCCAGGTATGCTCGCCGCTGGCGAGAAGACACGGCCCGCCGCGCTCTCCGCCCGCCTGCAGAACGGCCGCCGCAGCGCCGTCGGCGAACAGCGCACTCGCCACCACGTTGGTCGGCGTCGCCTCGCCGGTCCGGCAGGCCAGCGTGCAGAGCTCGACCACCAGGAACAGCACCGGCCGGCCGGCCATCGCCCGCGCGAGGTCGCCGGCCCGCGCCAGCCCCAGTGTGCCGCCGGCGCAGCCCAGCCCGAAGACCGGCAGCCGCACCGTCTCCGGACGGAAGCCCATGCGCTCCAGAAGCTGGGCCTCCAGGCTGGGGGTTGCGATGCCGGTGGTGGTGGCGCAGACGATGGCGGCGATGTCCCGCGGCCGCAGCCCGGCCCGGTCGAGCGCCCGCGCCGCGACCTCCTCCAGCAGGGCAAGCGCCCCATCGCGGAAGGCGGCGGTGCGCTCCGGCCAGCCGCGCGGCTCCAGGTACCAGCCGATCGGCTGCACCGCGTGGCGCGTCTCGATGCCGGTGTTCGCGAAGACGGGGGCGAGCCGGTCGAAGTCGCGCATCCGGCCGCCGAAGACGGCCCGCGCCGCGGCCAGCGTGTCGTCCTGGTCGAGCCGGTGCGGCGGCAGGGCCGTGGCGACCGACAGCAGTCGTGGGGGCGAATCCATGCCCTGGAGGATGGGGGCCGCCGGCTGCGCTTCCCATATCACCATGGGCGAGTAAGCCGCTTGCGCCGCCCCCGCCGGACCAAGGTCCCGGTTGAGCCGCGGCACGGCCTGTATCACTATGGCAGCGGACCGCCATGGCTATCGTCATGATGTCGAACGGATTTCGGGAGTGGGAGCGTGGACGCAGCCAAACGTGACGATGCCGGAGAGCCGACGCCGCCCGAGCAGCCGAGGCCGGCCCGCCGCGAAGGCATCGGGCTGATGGGCCGGCTGCGCGCCTATTTCCTGGCCGGCATCCTGGTCACGGCGCCGATCGCCATCACGATCTATATCGCCTGGTGGTTCATCTCGATGATCGACGGGCACATCCGCCCGCTGATCCCCGCCGCCTACAACCCCGAGAACTTCCTGCCCTTCTCGATCCCCGGGATCGGGGTGCTGGTGGTCATCCTGGTGGTGACGCTGATCGGCGCCTTCGCCGCCGGCTATGTCGGCCGCCTCGTCCTCGGCGTCGGCGAGGGGGTGGTGGCGCGGATGCCGGTCGTCCGCTCGGTCTACAGCGCGGTGAAGCAGATCTTCGAGACGGTGCTGGCCAACAAGTCCAGCGCCTTCCGCGAGGTGGTGGTGCTGCAGTATCCGCGGGTCGGCGTGTGGTCGCTCGGCTTCATCACCGGCAACGCCCATCCGGAGGTGCAGAGGCTGTCGGCGGACGAGATCGTCAACGTCTTCATCCCCTGCGCCCCGCCCACCGCCGGCTATCTGGTGATGGTGCCGCGCCGCGAGGTCACGGTGCTGGGCATGACGGTGGAGGACGGGCTGAAGCTCGTGATGTCCGGCGGCATCGTCACCCCGCCCGACCGCCGCCTGCGCGAGGTGGACGCGGCCGAGGAGCCGGAGGCCGGACCGGAGCGGCGGCGCGCCTGACCGGGTCTCCCTCCGGGCTCAGCCGGACCTCAGCGTCTTGGCCGCCGCGTCGCGCTCGAACAGGTAGAGCAGGGTGCGCAGCGCCTGCCCGCGCGGCGTCGCGAGGTCGGGGTCGCGCTCGGTGATCAGCCGGGCGTCGTCGCGGGCGGCGGCGAGCAGCTCGCCATGGACGGCGAGGTCGGCCATGCGGAATTCCGGCAGGCCTGACTGGCGGGTGCCCAGCACCTCCCCCGCCCCGCGCAGCCGCAGGTCCTCCTCGGCGATGACGAAGCCGTCCTCGGTGTCGCGCAGGGTCTTGAGGCGGGCACGCGCGGTTTCCGTCAGATGCGGATCGAACAGCAGCAGGCAGCTCGACGGCTTCTCGCCGCGCCCCACGCGCCCGCGGAGCTGGTGGAGCTGGGCGAGGCCGAAGCGCTCGGCATGGTCGATGACCATGACGGTCGCCTCGGGCACGTTGACGCCGACCTCGATGACCGTGGTCGCGACCAGCACGTCCAGCCGGCCCTCTGCGAAGTCGGCCATCACGGCATCCTTGTCCGGCCCGCGCATCTTGCCGTGGACGAGGCCGACGCGGTCGCCGAAGGTGGCGCGCAGGAAGGCGTGCCGCTCCGTCGCCGCGGCGAGGTCCATCTGCTCCGACTCCTCGACCAGCGGACAGACCCAGTAGGCGCGGGCCCCCTCCGCCACCTTGCGGTGGATGCCCTGGACGACCTCCTCCAGCCGGTCGAGCGCCACGGTGACCGTCTGCACCGGCTTGCGCCCCGCCGGCTTCTCGGTCAGCCGCGACACGTCCATGTCGCCATAGGCGGTCAGGGTCAGGGTGCGCGGGATCGGCGTGGCGGTCATCACCAGCACGTCCACCGCCCGCCCCTTGCCGGAGAGCTGGAGCCGCTGGTGGACGCCGAAGCGGTGCTGCTCGTCGATCACCGCCAGCGCCAGATCCTTGAAGGCGACGTCCTCCTGGAACAGGGCGTGGGTTCCGACCATCAGCGGCAGCTCCCCCGACGCCAGCCGGTCGAGCACGGCCTGGCGCGCCTTGCCCTTGTCGCGGCCGGTCAGCAGGGCGATGTCCACCCCGGCCGCCTTGCACAGCGGGGCCAGAGTCTCGGCATGCTGGCGGGCGAGGATCTCGGTCGGCGCCATCAGGGCGGCCTGGGCGCCCGCCTCGACAGCGTTCAGCATCGCCATCAGCGCCACCACCGTCTTGCCGCTGCCGACGTCGCCCTGCAGCAGGCGCAGCATCCGGCGGTCCGCCGCCATGTCGGCATAGATCTCCTCCAGCGCGGCGGCCTGCGAGCCGGTCAGCGAAAAGGGCAGCGCCGCCAGGGCCCGCGCCCGCAGCCGGCCGTCGCCGGCGACGGTCCGCCCGGCGAGACGGCGCTGCTGCTGCCGCACCAGGGCGAGGGCGAGCTGGTTCGCCAGCAGCTCGTCAAAGGCGAGACGGCAGCGGGCGGGCGACAGGGCGGACAGGTCGGCCTCGTCCTCCGGACAGTGGGCGCGGCGCAGCGCGTCGCGCCAGACCGGCCACTGGCGCCGCGCCAGCCAGGCGGGATCCTGCCATTCCGGAAGCTCCGGCAGCTCTGCCAGGGCCGAGCGGACCGCCTTGCGCAGCGTCTTGGCCGGCAGGCCGGCGGTCATCGGGTAGACCGGCTCCACCGCCTCGATCTCGTCCTTCGATTCGAGCGGCACGACGGCGTCGGGATGGGTGATCTGCGGGGTGTCGTGGAACCACTCCACCTTGCCGGACACCACCACGGTCCTGCCGACCGGGATCTGCTTGGTCAGCCAGTCGCCGCGCACGTGGAAATAGACCAGCTCCAGCACGCCGGTCTCGTCGGTGCAGCGGATCTTGTAGGGATGGCGCGGGTTGGCCGGTGCGGCGTGCGAATCGACCCGGACCGTCAGGGTCGCGATCCTGCCGTTCGGCGCGCCCGCGATCTTCGGCGAGAAGCGCCGGTCGATCACGCCGCAGGGCAGGTGCCACAGCAGGTCGACCACATGCGGGCCGGCCAGCTTCTCCACCAGCTTGCCGAGCCGCGGGCCGAGCCCGGGGAGTGCGGTCACCGTCTTGAACAGGGGGAAGAGGATCGAGGGGCGCAAGGGAGCGGTTCACGGTCGTTGCGGGTGCGTCGCCCCATTCAATCGCGACCGCCGCCACCCCCGTCAAGTCGCCCGTCCCCGAGCAGACGCCGGTCCAACAGGATTCGTCCAACAGGATCCGGCGGCCGAAAAAGAATTCGGCGGAGCGTCTGGGGCGAGACGCTCCGCCGAGGGTACCGGGCCGGGGGGCATGCGGGAGTACAGGTCCGGCCGGTTTCATCTGGTGGTAAGGGCTTGCCACCAAGAGGGACGTGCGCAAATGCACCTGCGTGACCGGGACGATCTATCGGGGGCATATCGCCCTGTCACGCCCTGGAAGCTAACGGCCGGCGCCTGTCCGCCATATGTCCCCTCCATGAATTCGGCTTCATGAAGCGCCGGCATGCGACCCCTGCGCGCAGGGCGGCTTCATAGCGGCGCCGGGCGATGGCACAGTCCCGGCAGTCTTCGCACAGGATCCTCCGCCGATGCCGCCGTCCAGCCTTCCGAACCACCGTCGCGGCTCCCGCCGGTGGATGCCATGAGCGGATCCGAGGGCTATCTGGTCGCCGGCACGGCCGCCTACCGCCGGGCCAGCCGCATCCTGTTCGTGGCAGGCTTCTCCACCTTCGCCACCCTCTACTGCGTGCAGCCGCTGATGCCGGAGTTCGTGAAGGACTTCGGCGTCACGCCCGCCGAATCGAGCCTCGCCCTGTCGCTGACCACCGGCGTGCTGGCGGTGATGCTGCTGGTGGCCGGCGCGCTGTCGGACCGGATCGGGCGCAAGCCGGTGATGGCCGCCTCGCTGATGGCGGCCGGGCTGCTGGGCATCCTCGGCGCCCTGATGCAGGACTGGCACGGGCTGCTGGTCGTCCGCGCGCTGGAGGGGGTGGCGTTGAGCGGGCTTCCGGCCGTCGCCATGGCCTATGTGTCGGAGGAGGTGGAACCGCGCTCCGCCGGCGTGACCATGGGTCTTTACATCGGCGGCACGGCGCTGGGCGGCATGTCCGGCCGGGCGCTGACCGCGGTGGTCGCCGACGTGGCGAGCTGGCGGACCGCCGTCGGCGTCGTCGGGGTGCTGGGCGTTGCGGCGGCGGTCGCCGTGTGGGCCGCCCTTCCGCCCTCCAACCATTTCGCACGCCGGCCCGCCGGGCTGCGCAGCCTGGCGGCGGCCTGGCGCGGCCATCTCGGCGACCCCGGCCTGCTCGGCCTCTTCGCCCTGGGCTTCCTGCTGATGGGCGGATTCGTCACCGTTTTCAACTATGTCAGCTTCCGCCTGACCGCCCCGCCGTTCGAGCTGCGTCCGGCCGTGGCGGGGGCGGTGTTCCTCGTCTATCTGTTCGGCGTCGTCAGCTCGCCGCTGTTCGGGTCGATGGCCGGCCGGTTCGGCCATGGCCGCGTCCTGATCTCCGCCGTCGTCATGATGGTCGCCGGCCTCGCCCTGATGGAGCCGGACACGCTGTGGACGGTGGTGCCGGGGATCGGCCTGTTCACCTTCGCCTTCTTCGGCGGCCACTCGATCGCTTCGGGCTGGATCGGCCAGCGGGCCAGGGTCAACCGCGGACAGGCCTCCTCCATCTACCTGTTCTGCTACTACATGGGCTCGACCCTCGCCGGAACGCTGGGCGGCCTGTTCTGGCACGGGCTGGGGTGGAGCGGGGTCGCCGGCTTCGTCGGCGTCCTGCTGCTGGCGGCCCTGCTGGTGGCCGCACAGCTCATGCGGCGCTGACGGTCCCGTCCTTCACTTTCCCATTGCAGCCGGGGCGGCGAAGGTACAGCTTCGAAGGCGCATCCCGCTGGTGCGCGCAACCGGGTCCGCCATGGCTCACCTGACCGTATACGACGACTACAACCCGGCGCAGCCCTGCCTCGCCACGGCCGACCGGGCCGTTCTGGCCGGGCATCTGGCGCTGGCCGGCATTCTGTTCGAGCAATGGTCGGCCGAACGGCCGCTGCCGGAGGAGGCCGGCGACGAGGCGGTGCTGGCGGCCTATGCCGATGCCGTCGCCGCCCTGCGGCGCGACCGCGGCTTCCGCTCGGTGGACGTGGTCCGGGTGCCGCGGGGGATCGCCGGCGCGGCGGCGCTGCGCGCCCGCTTCACCTTCGAGCACACCCATGACGAGGACGAGGCCCGCTTCTTCGTCGAGGGCAGCGGGGCCTTCTACCTGCACGTCGACCGCAAGGTCTTCCGCGTCGTCTGCGAGGCGGGCGACCTGCTGAACGTGCCGGCCGGGACCCGCCACTGGTTCGACATGGGGCCGGACCCGGCCTTCACCGCCATCCGCTTCTTCACCCGGCCCGACGGCTGGGTGGCGCAGGCCACCGGCAGCCCCATCGCCGGCCTCTTCCCCGCCTACGGGCCCCAGCCGCTGCCCGCATGACAGGCAGACCCAAAAATTTCACTTGAATCGCCCGCGCGTTCGCGTAAATGAGGGGTCGAACGACGCACATCGCACGTGCCAATGGCCCTTCGTGGTTATGCAACGACGTACAGCGTCCTTTTTGGCAGAACCGGTCATCAGTGGGCCGGTCCCGAGAGGGAGGTCAGTATGTTTGCTGCCCACGGCAGGGCTGTGAGACCGTAGCCCGCAGCCGGAAATCGACGCGCTGACGCCCGGAGCTGTCTTGCCCGGACGCGTGCCCGAGCCGGCTTTTTTCGTTCCCCCTTTCCGAACAATCCGCGCCTCCTCACGCCCGCAACCGGGCGGCCGGGGGCGTTGTCTGCTCGCCGGGCACCCAACCAAACGGTCGCCCGGGAAGGAGTGCGTCATGGGCTACATCCGCTCCCGTTCCGCTGTTTCCCCGCTGCGCCGCGGCCTGTCGGTCGCCGCCCCGTCGCTGGCCTCGCCGGTTGCGTCCACCCGCACCACGGTCGCCACCGCCGTCGCCCTCCACCGTCCGGAGGAGCCGATGCACTGCATCCGCCCCGGCGTTCTGGAGGATACCGCCCGCAGCTTCGTCCGCGCCTTCGATGGCGTCGGCGAGGCGGCCGGGCGCGGCGCCGACGTGCTCTACGCCGTGAAGTGCAACCCGGAGCCCGCGGTGCTGCGCGCCCTGTGGGCCGGCGGCGTGCGTCATTTCGACGTCGCCTCCCCCGGCGAGATCCGTCTGATCCGCCAGATGTTCCCGGCGGCGGTGCTGCACTACATGCACCCGGTCAAGGGCCGGCAGGCCATCCGCGCCGCCTACGAGCAGTACGGCGTGCGCGACTTCGTGCTCGATTCCCGCGAGGAGCTCGAGAAGATCCTGGAGGAGACCGGCAACGCCGCCGATCTCGGCCTCGTCGTCCGGCTGGCACTGCCGAAGGGCAATGCCGTCTACGACCTGTCCGGCAAGTTCGGCGCGCCGGTCGCCGAGGCGGTCGAGCTGCTGCGGGCGGTGCGGGCGGTGGCGCCGAAGGTCGGCCTGTCCTTCCATGTCGGCTCCCAGATGCTCGATCCCTCGGCCTATGAGCGGGCGATCGCGCTGGCCGGCCGGGTGATCGCCGAGTCCGGCGTGGCGATCGACGTACTGGACGTCGGCGGCGGCTTCCCCGTCTCCTACCCCGGCGTCACGCCGCCGCCGCTCGGCGACTTCATGGCCGCCATCACCCGCGCCGTGACGGCGCTCGACCTGCCGTCGCAGTGCCGCGTCTGGTGCGAGCCCGGCCGGGCGCTGGTCGCGCCGGGCGTGTCGCTGGTCGTCCAGGTGATCAAGCGCCGCGGCAGCGAACTGTTCATCAACGACGGCGTCTACGGCGCCCTGTCCGACGCCGGCGTGCCGGGCTTCCGGTTCCCGGTGCGGATGATCCGTCCCTTCGCCGCCATGACCGACGCGCCGCTGGAGGCCTTCTCCTTCTACGGGCCGACCTGCGACAGCGCCGACAGGATGAACGGCCCCTTCCACCTGCCGGCCGACATCCGGGCCGGCGACTGGATCGAGCTGGGGCAGCTCGGCGCCTACGGCTCGTGCCTGCGGACCGCGTTCAACGGGTTCGATCAGGCGCGGGTGGTCGACGTGTGCGACCCGCCGCTGCTGGAGACCCCCGGCTACGCCCTGACCGCGCGCGTCGCCTGAGACCGGCCCTCCCCGGGAGCGTCACCTAAGGACTGTGGCACTTCGGTAGAAATCCTGAGACAATAACCATCACATTCGCTGGTCCGGTGACCCCCGCCGCCCGAAAGAAGGGGCGGGGTCGCCGGACTGTGTTTAACATCCAGCCTTTGGGGGACAAGAACAAATGGCCCTGGACACGAAGCACTGCAGGTTCACCGGCCGGATGGTCATCGTCGGTTTCGGCTCGATCGGTCAGGGTGTGCTGCCCTTGATCTTTCGCCACATCGACGGGATCACGGCGGACCGCATCACCATCGTGACGGCCGAGGAACGGGGCCATGACGAGGCCGACAAGTTCGGCGTCCGGTTCATCAACAATCCCCTGACGCGGGACAACTACGCGCAGGTGCTGGAGCCGCTGCTGGGCAAGGGCGACTTCCTGGTCAACCTGTCGGTCGACGTGTCCTCCGTCGCGCTGGTCGAGTTCTGCCACAGGGTCGGGGCCCTCTACATCGACACCTGCATCGAGCCGTGGGCCGGCGGGTACACCGACACCACGCTGACGCCCTCGCTGCGCTCCAACTACGCCCTGCGCGAGCAGGCGCTGGCGCATCGGCCCGACTATGCCGGCGGCCCGACCGCCGTGCTGACCCACGGCGCCAACCCGGGCCTCGTCTCCCATTTCGTCAAGCAGGCGCTGCTGAACATCGCCCGGGACACCGGCCATGGCGCGGCCGAGCCGGCGACGCGCGAGCAGTGGGCGCAGCTTGCCCACGACCTGGGCATCAAGGTGATCCACGTCGCCGAGCGCGACACCCAGGTGTCCAGCATCCCCAAGAAGGTCGGCGAGTTCGTCAACACATGGTCGATCGACGGCTTCGTCGGCGAAGGCTGCCAGCCGGCCGAGCTCGGCTGGGGCACCCATGAGAAGCAGCTTCCGCCGGACGGCGAGCGGCACGGCTTCGGCTGCGACGCCTCGATCTTCCTGAACCGGCCGGGCGCCTCCACCCGCGTGCGCACCTGGACGCCGCTGGAAGGCCCGTTCCACGGATTCCTCATCACCCACAGCGAGGCGATCTCGATCGCCGATTTCTTCACGCTGCGCGACGGCGACAGGGTGGTCTACCGCCCGACCTGCCACTACGCCTACCATCCGAGCGACGACGCGGTGAAGTCGGTGCATGAGCTGGCCGGCAAGAACTGGACCATTCAGAAGGAAAAGCGCCTTCTGATGGACGAGATCGTCAGCGGCATGGACGAGCTGGGCGTGCTGCTGATGGGCAACCCGAAGGGCGTCTACTGGTACGGCTCGCGCCTGACCATCGGCAAGGCGCGCGAGCTGGCGCCCTACAACAACGCCACCTCGCTGCAGGTCACGGTCTCGGTGCTGTCCGGCATCGTCTGGGCGATCGAGAACCCGAATCGCGGCCTGATCGAGCCGGAGGACATGAACTTCCGCCGCGTGCTGGAGGTTGCCACCCCCTATCTCGGCGAGGTGGTCGGCGCCTATGGCGACTGGACGCCGCTGCAGGACCGCAACCGCCTGTTCCCGGAGGATGTGGATCTGGAGGATCCCTGGCAGTTCAAGAACATCCGCGTGGTCTGAGCCGGACCGCGAAGGAGACCGACGGGCGCCCCTATCCGGGCGCCCGTTTTTCGTTCGGTGTACCCAAGCTGGCGCGTAGGTATTTACACAAGAATGCCGCATTTTTCGGCAGCTTGACGGCTTTTTGAACAACACATAGGATCGCGGCCCACCCCGCCGGCTGCTCAGCCCTGGCTGTACAATCCTGGACCGGATCGCCCCTGATGAAGCGCGTCGGAGCCTATTTCGGAAAGATGAAGGGCAACGGGCAGGCGCCGGAGCGCCCGCCCCTGCGCGAGGTCCTGTGGTCCTGGTTCGGCAGCGGTGCCGGGATCGGCGCCGTCACCATGGTCTCGATGCTCAGCAAGCTGCCGCTGCTGGTGGCGCCGCTGGGGGCGACCTGCGTGCTGATCTTCGCGGCGGCCGACAGTCCGCTGGCCCAGCCGCGCAGTGTCCTCGGCGGCTATCTCATCTCGGCGGTCATCGGGGTTCTGGCATTGACCGTCGTCGGGCCGGCGCCCTGGGTGATCGCCCTGTCGGTCGCCACCGCCATCGCCGTGATGCAGCTGACCCGCACGCTTCACGCCCCGGCCGGCGCGGTGCCGCTGCTGGCCTTCTCCGCCGGCACCGATCCGGCCCTGCTGATCCCGACCGTCATGGCCGGAGCGGCCACGCTGATCGGGATCGGGCTGCTGGTCCACAATCTCCGCCACGACCGGGCCTATCCCCGCTACTGGATCTGACGGGAGACCGGCCGGGCTGCCCGGCCGTCAGGGGATCAGGGCCGGCAGGTCGAAGCGGGTGGCGAAGGCGAGCATCATGCCGTTGCCGGCGGCGGAGCCCACCCGCAGCACGCCGTTGCCGACGACCGTCGGGAACTTGCCCTTCTGCAGGCACTGCTGGGCCTTCTCCAGATCGGTCACGCGGACCACGGCGCCGGCCAGGAAGGGGCGCGGCACCGTCTCGAAGGCCGGGTCGCTGGTCCACACCCAGTGAAGGGCCGCCGGGGTGGCGACGACGATCGGCGTGTCTCCCGTCCGCACCAGCAGCGCCGGCCCCTGTGCCTCGACCGTGCCGCCGAACAGCCGGGCATAACTCTCCGCCACCGGCTGGGGATCGTCGGCCGCGATGACCAGGGCGGCGAGCCCCGCCGCCGTGTTGGCATGCTCCACATACTCCGGCCGCCAGACGAGGTCGCGGGTGTGGTGCTGGCAGAGGAAGACGCGTCCGCCGGGCGTGGCGGCGGGGTCGATCTGGCTGATGGTGAAGCGGGCGTCGCGCGTCCCGTCCGCGACCTGCACCGGCCGGCCGAAATCGACCGCCTCGGTCACCGGGAAGCCGGCGGCGGTCAGCGGTGCCATGGCGCCGCGCGCATCGTCGGTCTTCAACGCCAGCGCGGCCAGTCCCTCGCGCCGGCGCAGGAACTCCGCGTAATGGGCATTGGCCGGCCGCTGCTCCTCGACGCCGAGCAGCTCGATGTAGTCGTCGGCCTTGAACATGATGGTGTGGTTGGCCGTCTTCAGCTCGGTATGCCGGCCGCGCGGCGTCACGGTGAAACCGAGGCGCGTCCAGCGGTCCTGCGCCTCGTCGAGGTCGCGGACGGCGACGACCAGATGATCCAGTCCCTTCAGCATGCGGCGGCCTTCCCTCCCGGTTGCGGCCCCAGCGATAGACCAGAGCAGGGCGGCGGGCAAGGTCCGACTGCAGGAGGCCGGCTGCATGAAAAAGGCCGGGCGCCGACGGCGGCGGCCCGGCCCGATCAGGAGAGGCGATCCGCCTTACAGGGCCTGCGTCAGCTCCGGCACGGCCTTGAAGAGGTCCGCGACGAGCCCGTAATCGGCGACCTGGAAGATGGGCGCTTCCTCGTCCTTGTTGATCGCGACGATGACCTTGCTGTCCTTCATGCCGGCGAGGTGCTGGATCGCACCGGAGATGCCGACCGCGATGTACAGCTCGGGCGCCACGATCTTGCCGGTTTGCCCGACCTGGTAATCATTGGGCACGAAGCCCGCGTCGACCGCCGCCCGGCTGGCGCCGACCGCCGCCCCCAGCTTGTCGGCCAGCGCCTCCAGAAGCACGAAGTTCTCGCCCGACTGCATGCCCCGGCCGCCCGACACCACCACCCGCGCCGCCGTCAGCTCCGGACGCTCCGACTTCGTCAGCTCCGCCGAGACGAAGCGCGACAGACCGGCCGCCACGTCCTGCGCCGCCGCCACGCTCTCGACCGCCGCAGCACCACCTTCGCCGGCCGCCGCCTCGAAGGCGGTGGTGCGCACGGTGACCACCTTCACCGCGTCCGGCGACTGCACCGTCGCGATCGCGTTGCCGGCATAGATCGGCCGCTCGAAGCTGTCCGCCGACACCACCGCCGTGATGTCCGACACCATCGCCACGTCCAGCAGGGCCGCCACCCGCGGCAGCAGGTTCTTGCCCATCGACGTCGCCGCCGCCAGCACATGGCCGTAGCCACCCTGGGCAAGCCCCACCACCAGCGGCGCCACCGCCTCGGGAAGCTGGTGGGCATAGGCGGCATCGTCGGCCAGCAGCACCTTCGCCACACCGGCCACCCTGGCCGCCGCCGCCGCCGCGGCCTGCGCCCCCTGGCCGGCCACCAGCACGTGGATCTCCCCGCCAATCCTGCCGGCCGCCGTCACCGCATGCAGCGTGGCGGGCTTCAGCGTCGCGTTGTCGTGCTCCGCGAGAACAAGAATGCTGGCCATGGTCAGATCACCCGCGCTTCGGTCTTCAGCTTGTCCACCAGGGCGGCGACGTCCGCCACCTTCACGCCGGCCTTGCGCTTGGCCGGCTCGGCCACCTTGAGCGTCTTCAGCCGCGGCGCCACGTCGACGCCCAGGCTGTCGGGCGTCACGGTCTCCAGCGGCTTCTTCTTGGCCTTCATGATGTTGGGCAGCGAGGCGTAGCGCGGCTCGTTCAGCCGCAGGTCGGCCGTCACCACCGCCGGCAGGGCGAGCTCGACCGTCTCCAGACCGCCGTCGATCTCGCGCGTCACCGTGACCTTGCCCTCGCCGGCCGCCAGCTTCGAGGCGAAGGTGCCCTGGCCCCAGCCGAGCAGGGCGGCGAGCATCTGGCCGGTCTGGTTGCAGTCGTCGTCGATCGCCTGCTTGCCCAGGATGACGAGCTGCGGGCCCTCCTTGTCGACCAGCGCCTTCAGCGTCTTGGCCACCGCCAGCGGCTGGGTCTCGGCGTCGGTCTGCACCAGGATGGCCCGGTCGGCCCCCATGGCGAGTGCCGTGCGCAGCGTCTCCTGCGAGGCCGCAGGACCGATCGACACCGCCACGATCTCCACCGCCTTGCCCGCCTCCTTCAGACGGACCGCCTCCTCGACCGCGATCTCGTCGAACGGGTTCATGCTCATCTTCACGTTGGCGGTCTCAACGCCGGACCCATCCACCTTCACGCGGATCTTCACGTTGTAGTCCACCACCCGCTTCACGGGTACGAGGATCTTCATGCCAATCTTCTCCTTCCTCGGCTTTCTTTTCCGTTTCCCCTCGGGCCCGATCGGCTCGGGCTTCTCGTCTCCCCTTGCGGCGGCGCTCAGGCTGCCGCCGGCAGCGGCTGTTCGCGCCAGGCCACCACGAAGTCCGGCATGGGCGGCGATTCGACCGCCACGCCGAGCGCACCCAGCACCGCCGCCGGCGGCACCACCGTTCCGCGGTGGATGAAGGCGCCCTGCATGACCGCCACGGCGGCCGTCCCCTCGGCGGTCTCCATGCGGTGCTCCATGAACACGTACTTCTCGTCCCAGCACAGCACCCGGCTGACCAGGGTGAAGCGCTGGAACGGCCGCAGCGACCGGCGGAAGCGCACATTCGCCGCACCGATCACCGGCTGCCAACGGTTCTTCAGGATGAGCGGCGCCATCCCGGTGCGAATCATCAGGTCGATCCGCCCCAGATCCATCAGGCTGAGGTAGCGGGCGTTGGTCATGTGCATGTTGACGTCGAGGTCGGTGGGCCAGACCCGCATGGACAGCCGCGTGGCGTCCAGCAGCCCGACCCGCCGGCCGGCCAAGGCCGCGACGAGCACCGCCATCAACCGGAACAGCAGGTTCATGCCGCCCCTCCCCCGCACCAACCGGGCTGCTGCCCGGATCGCCGCCCGGATTGCCGCGTCATCGTCCCTCTCCTCCCCTGGTCTGCCCCTGGTCTGCCGGCCGGGCCTTCGGAAGCGAGGGTCTGCGACGCCGCTCCGGCCTCAGTCGCCCTTGGCCTCGGCAGCCCCGCGTTCCGCGAGGGCGCCGAGCACCTGGTCCTCGATATCCTTCAGCTCCTTCACGGTCGCCTCCAGATCCTCGCGCTGCTGGGCGAGATCCTGAAGGCGCTGCCGCACCCGCTTCAACAGGGTCTTCTGCTGCTCCACCCCGCCATCGACGTTGTAGAGGTCGAGATACTCCCGGATCTCCGCCAGCGAGAAGCCCAGCCGCTTGCCGCGCAGGATCAGCTTCAGCCTGGCCCGGTCGCGCTTGGTGTAGACGCGGTTGTTGCCGACCCGGCTGGGTGCCAGCAGCCCCTTCACCTCGTAGAACCGGAGCGCGCGGGGGTGATGCCAAGCTCCTCCGCAAGCTGGTTGACCGTATAAAGCTGTTCCATCCGTGGTCGGGCCTTCGTTCATTCTCGCCGCATATCGGCGAGCCGTTCCTACCACAGCGATGGCTGCGTGATAAGCATGCCGTTTACGTGCCGGTCAGCCCCTTTCCGTCCGGTCAGCCTGTTGACTTCGCGGCGGCCTCGGCGATCAGCTCCTTCTTCGACAGCTTGCCGACCGCCGTTTTCGGCAGCTCGGCGCGGAATTCGAACGCCGTCGGCATCTCGATCCGCGAAATCTTGTCGCGCAGGAAATCGCGCAGCGCCTCCGCCGTCAGGGTCGCTCCCGGCTTCACCTGGACGAAGGCCTTGGGCGTCTGCCCGCGGTATTCGTCGGCGATGCCGATGACGCAGGCCGCGACGACGTCCGGATGCTGGTAGATCGCCTCCTCGATCACCCGCGGATAGACGTTGTAGCCGCTGCAGATGATCAGTTCCTTCAGGCGGTCGAGCAGGAAGACGTAGCCGTCCTCGTCCATCAGCCCGACGTCGCCGGTGAAGAGCGCGCCGTCCACGATGGTCCGCGCCGTCTCCTCCGGCCGGTTCCAGTAGCCGGCCATGACGTTGGGACCGTAGACGACCACCTGCCCCTTCTCGTTGAGGCCGAGGACCTTCGTCGGATCCTCCAGCCCGCGGATCTCGAACCGCACCCCCGGCAGCGGCAGTCCGATCGAGCCCTCCTTGTTCAACCCGGTCAGCGGGTTGCAGGCACAGACCGGCGAAGCCTCCGACAGGCCGTAGCCTTCCACCAGGACGCAGCCGGTCGCGCTCTCGAACTGGCGCTTCAGCTCCATCGGCAGCGGCGCGCCGCCGGAGATGCAGTAGCGGATCGAGCGCAGCGGATAGCGGTCCACCTTCGGATGGCTGATCAGCGCCTTGTACATGGTGGGCACGCCGGGCAGCAGGGTCGGCTTGCGCTTGGCGATGGTCTTCAGGACCTGCTCGGTCTCGAAGCGCGGCAGCATGACCAGTTCGGCCCCGGCGGCGAGACCCATGTTCAGCACCACCGTCATGGCGAAGACGTGGAAGAAGGGCAGCACCGCCATCATGCGCTCCTCCCCCAGCTTCATGCCGGGGAACCACGCCTTCACCTGCTGGGCGTTCGCCACGAGGTTGGCATGGGTGAGCATGGCGCCCTTCGGCACGCCGGTGGTGCCGCCGGTGTATTGCAGCACCGCCACGTCGCGCAGCGGATCGATCCGCACCGGCCGCACGGCGCCGTCGTTGGCCAGCAGCTCGTCGAAATCGACATGCTTGGCGTCGGAGGGGACCGGCGCCACCTCGCTGCGCTTGAGCACGCGGAACAGCGCGCCCTTCACCGCCGGCAGGATGGAGGTCATGCGGCAGACGACCACCCGCTTCAGCCGCGTGCGCTCCAGCATCAGGGCGACGCGCGGGTAGATCTGCTTGAGATCGAGCGTGACCATGATCTCGGTCCCGGAATCCTCGATCTGGTGCTCCAACTCCCGCTCGACATAGAGGGGGTTGTAGTTGACCACCGTGCCGCCGGCCTTCAGCACCCCGAAATAGGCGATGACGAAGGTCGGCGAATTGGGCAGGCACAGCCCGACCTTGACGCCCGGCCCGACGCCCAGCGCCTGGAAGCCCTTGGCGGCACGGTTCACCAGCGCCAGAACCTCGCCGTAGCGGTAGCGCCGCCCGAGGAAATCGAGGCAGGGCCGGTCGGCGAAGCGCTTGCCCGCCTGCTCGAACAGCTCCCACAGGGGCATCGGGGCGAAGGGCTGGTCCCAGGCGATGTCCGCCGGGTAGTGGTCCAGCCAGGGGAACCGCTTGCCGTCCGGCATGGTCGCGCGCGCCTGCTGCCCAGCCATGTCCTGGTTCACCATGTCCGCTCCCTCTCAGCTCGAAACGGAGAGCGGAGGCACGGGGATGGGCGTCGGTATCGGCATCGTTTCCTCCGGGCTGTGGCTGGTTCCCGACCCGTCGCGGCACCGGGAGCGCGTCGCCGCCACCGGCCGGAACCTATTCGTTATGACGTTGACGTAAACGTAATGTTGGCCTACTGTCAAGACCCCAAGCAATGCAACCTTCCAGAGAACGCCGATCCATGGTCGAGACCATCCTCCAGGAAATGCGCGCCCGCGCCACCACGCTCCGCAGCCTGAACGCCGCCGTCCAGTTCGACCTCGGCGAGGGACGGCTGATCCATGTGGATGCCCGCAGCACGCCGGTCGCCATCACCCAGGGCGACGGCGACGCCGACTGCACCATCCGCATTTCCCCGGAAAACCTGCAGAAGCTGATCAACGGCAAACTGAACCCGATGCTGGCCTTCACCATGGGCAAGCTGAAGGTCGACGGCTCCAAGGGCATCGCGATGAAGCTCGCGCAGCTTCTCGACGAGTAGCCGGCCCTTCCGGTCCGAAGGCGGCCACCTGCCCGGCAAGACGAAGCCGCCCGGACCGCACCCTGTCGCGACAGACAAACGTCGTTCCGATAACACAGTGGGAGGAAACATGACGAAGACCGCGTTCCGCGCCCTGGTCACGGGCGCCACCCTGACGGCTGCCGCCCTGGCGCTGGCGGCGCCCGCCGCCGCGGCCGCCCGCACGCTGAGCTACCAGATCCTGATGGGCGACGATCCCATCGGCACCGAGGAGGTGAAGCTGGACCAGCAGGGCGACCAGACCAAGGTGACGGTCACCGCGACCACCCGCGTGAAGGTGCTGTTCATCAACTTCCGCTACGACCACCAGCGCGAGGAGCTGTGGAAGGGCTCGACCCTGCAGTCCCTGCGCGGCAAGACCGACGACGACGGCACCCCGCACGTCATGGAGCTGACCCGCCAGGGCTCCGGCTACGTCATGACGGTCGACGGCAAGAGCAGCGAGCTGCCGGGCAACGCCCTGCCGCTGACCCTGTGGACGCCGGAGGTGCTGAAGCACCCGCTGCTGCTCTCCGTCATCGACGGAGCCCGCTACACCGTGAACAGCCAGACCGTCGGCAAGGAGACGGTGGAGGCCGGCGGCAAGGCCCAGGAGGCGACCCGCCACCGCATCTCCGGCGAGGTCGACCGCGAACTGTGGTACGCCGCCGACGGCACGCTGCTGAAGACGCGCTTCAAGCGCAGCGGCTATGATATTACCTATGTCCTGAAATAAGGCCCCGAACCCGAGAGCGCGATGCCCATCTTCGTATTCCCCGACGAGCCCACCTGGAACGAGGAGGCGGATGCCGTCGAGTTCGCCGTGGAGGTTGGGGAATACAGGGGCCGCGTCTTCGTGCCCCGGCGGGCCATGCAGACGCTGATCGGCCATACGCCGAAGCCGGAGGAGGCGGTCGAGCGCGTCTGCCTGAACCAGCCGCTGTTCGAAAAGGCGGTCGAGCTGCGCATCATCGACCGCAACCTCGACCCGGACGCCAACATCCACCTGACCGCCCGGGACCTGCGCCGCGCGGCGGGGTGAGGGACCGTCCCCCTCCCCGCCCCCGGTCGTTCTTGACGATCGCCCTTGGCGGTCAGCCCTGGCGGTAGTTCGGCGACTCGTTGGTGATCGTGATGTCGTGGACGTGGCTCTCGCGCAGGCCCGCGTTGGTGATGCGCACGAACTCGCACTTCTCGCGCATTTCGGCGATGGAGCGGCTGCCGGTGTAGCCCATCGCCGCCCGCAGTCCGCCGACGAGCTGGTGGATCACCGCCGACACCGGCCCCTTGTAGGGCACGCGGCCTTCGACGCCCTCCGGCACCAGCTTCATGGTGGAGACTTCCTGCTGGAAGTAGCGGTCGGCCGAGCCGCGCGCCATGGCGCCCACCGAGCCCATGCCGCGATAGCTCTTGTAGGATCGGCCCTGGTAGAGGATGACCTCGCCGGGGCTCTCGTCGGTGCCGGCGAACAGGCTGCCCAGCATGGCGCAGCTCGCCCCGGCGGCGATCGCCTTGGCGAGATCGCCGGAATACTTGATGCCGCCGTCGGCGATCACCGGGATGCCCTGCTTCCCGCACTCCTCCACCACGTCCATGATGGCGGTGAGCTGCGGGACGCCGACGCCGGCGATGATGCGGGTGGTGCAGATGGAACCCGGGCCGATGCCGACCTTGATGGCGTCGGCGCCGGCGTCGATCAGGGCCTTCGCGGCGTCCGCGGTGGCGACGTTGCCGGCGACCACCTGGGTGTAGTTCGACAGGCTGCGGGCGGCCCGCACCTGGTCCAGCACCTTCAGCGAGTGGCCATGGGCGGTATCGACCACCAGCACGTCGACGCCCGCGTCGAACAGCGCCTCGGCGCGCGCCAGTCCGTCGTTGCCGGTGCCGGTCGCCGCGGCGACGCGCAGCCGGCCCTTCTCGTCCTTGCAGGCGTTGGGATAGGCCTGCGCCTTCTCGATGTCCTTGACGGTGACGAGGCCGATGCAGCGGTAGTCCTCGTCCACCACCAGCAGCTTCTCGATGCGGTGCTGGTGCAGCAGGCGCTTGGCCTCGTCCTGGCTGACGCCCTCGCGCACGGTGACCAGCTTCTTGGTCATCAGCTCGCTGACCGGCTGGCGCGGATCGGTGGCGAAGCGGACGTCGCGGTTGGTCAGCATGCCGACCAGCTTGCCGCTGCCGCGGGAATCCATCGTCTCGACCACCGGGATGCCGGAGATCCGGTAGTCCGCCATCAGTTGCAGCGCGTCGGCCAGGGTGGCGTCGGGCGTGATGGTGATCGGATTGACCACCATGCCGGATTCGAAGCGCTTGACCTTGCGGACCTCTTCGGCCTGCTGCTCGATCGTCAGGTTGCGGTGGACGACGCCGATTCCGCCGGCCTGGGCCATGGCGATGGCGAGCCGGCTTTCCGTCACCGTGTCCATGGCCGAGGACATCAGCGGGATGCCGAGCTCGATGGTCTTCGTCAATCTTGTCCGGGTATCCACATCGTTCGGCAGGACGGAACTCTCGGCCGGAACCAAGAGGACGTCATCGAAGGTCAGGGCTTCGCGAATCGGAGTGACTCGGGCCATCGGTGGTCTCCCGGATGAAAATTTGCCGCACTATACACAAGACCGTGGGCTTGTGAAGCCGCAGGACCACAGCATCTGTCATCCGCACGGCCCGCACGGCGCAGGTCAGCCATGCCCCCGGGCGTAGCGGCCGCCTGCCCTGCCGATGCCGCCGCTCCGGTCAGTCGTTGATGTTGGCGCCGCGGAAGCCGGTGGCAACCACATAGGTCTCCGACGACTCCGCCCGGCTGGCCGGCGGCTTGGCGTGCTTGACCACGGCGAAGTTGCGCTTCAGCCGGTCGAGCAGCGACCGCTCCGCCCCGCCCTGGAACAGCTTGGCCACGAAGGCCCCGCCCGGCGCCAGCACCTCCTCGGCGAAATCATAGGCGGCCTCGGCCAGCGCCATGATGCGCAGGTGGTCGGTCTGCTGGTGCCCGGTGGTCGGCGCCGCCATGTCGCTGAGCACCACGTCGGCCGGGCCGCCCAGCGCCTCCTTCAGCCGCTCGGCCGCCCCTTCCTCGAGGAAGTCGGCCTGCATGGTGGTGGCGCCGGGGACCGGGTCCATCGGCAGGATGTCGAGCCCGACCACCACCCAGCCGGGCTTGGCGGTCGACACCCGCTCCACCGCGATCTGCGTCCAGCCGCCCGGCGCCGCGCCGAGGTCGACCACCCGCTTGCCCGGCCCCAGGAGATGGAACTTCTCGTCGAGCTGCATCAGCTTGAAGGCGGCGCGGGAGCGATAGCCGCGCTTGTTCGCCTCGGCGACGTAGGGGTCGTTGAGGTGACGCTCCAGCCATCGCCGCGAGGATTCGGAGCGGCTGTTGGCGCTCTTCACGCGAACGGCGGTGCGGCGGCCGGTGGGCCGCGACGAGGGGGTCTTTCCGACCATGGTCCCGAACTTCCCTGTAAGACATCCAGCCGGGCGAACCTTGCCCGGCGCGCGAACAACAGGCCTGCGGGCCGATCCGTCAGTCGCCGGAGGCGCCGATCAGGTCCACGAGGATCCCTTCGCGCAGCCCCCGGTCGGCGATCCGCAGCCGGTCCACCGGCCAGGAGTCGCACAGCGCCTCCAGCACGGCACAGCCGGCCACCACGAGATCGGCCCGATCCTGTCCGATGCAGGGATGCCGTGCCCGGCCGTCGAAGTCCAGCCCCACGAGATGCCGGATCACCGTGCGGGCGTGGTCGATGCGCAGATAGCTGCCATCCACCGCGCGCCGGTCATAGCGGCACAGCCCGAGATGCACGCCGGCGAGCGTGGTGACGGTGCCGGAGGTGCCGAGCATCTGCACCCGCCCCTGCCGCACGAGGTCGCCGATGCCGTTGCGCTCCTCGAAAGGGCCGACGGCATCGGCCACGGCCTGCACCATGCGGCGGTACATGGCCGGCGTGACCTCCGGCCCGCCGAACTGCTCGGTCAGCCCGATGACGCCGCAGCGGATCGATGTCTGGTCGAGCACGCGCGGGCCGCGTCCCGGTTCGACCGCCAGCCACATCAGTTCGGTCGAACCGCCGCCGATGTCGAAGACGATGGCATAGGGATACTGCGCGTCGAGCAGCGCCGCGCAGCCGGCCAGGGCCAGCCTGCCCTCTTCCTGGCTGGAGATGATTTCGATGGCGATGCCGGTCTCGCGCCCGACCGCGTCGACGAACTCGTTGCAGTTCCGCGCCCGGCGGCAGGCTTCGGTCGCCACGGCGCGGGCGGCGGTGACGCCGCGCCGCTCGATCTTCGCGCCGCACACCCGCAGGGCGGCGATGGCCCGCTCCATTGCGTGGTCGGAGAGCAGGTCGTTGCGGGTCATGCCCTCGCCCAGCCGGACGATGCGCGAGAAGGCGTCGATCACCCGGAAGCCGCCGCCGGGTGACGCGCGGGCGATCAGCAACCGGCAATTGTTGGTACCGAGGTCGAGGGCCGCATAGACCGGTCGCGCGAGCGCCGACGAACGCAACCGTTCGGTGCTGTTCTGCCGGTCACTGTGCAGTTGCAGGTCCACGACTCCTCCCTGTCGATCCTGAGGATCAACTGTACCCTCATTCCGCGGCGCGACGGAACCCTCCATCCGGTGGACATTATGTTTTCGTGACAGGCCCGACCGAAAAAAGTGCTTCACAAGCGGCCAAAGCCCCGTTATAAGCACGCCCCACGACGGGACGTGACGGAGACGTTGCGCTCGTGGACGGTCTGGGGGATCGTCTAGCGGTAGGACAGCGGACTCTGACTCCGCCAGCCTAGGTTCGAATCCTAGTCCCCCAACCAAGCTTTCCAAATGCCGTCAGTCATCGGCAGCCGCCCGCCGGAACCAGCGGGCCGGATTGGGGGATCGTCTAGCGGTAGGACAGCGGACTCTGACTCCGCCAGCCTAGGTTCGAATCCTAGTCCCCCAACCAACCTTTCCTCATTGCATAAGCCAGTATCGCCACTGATCGGGCGCGGGCACCTTCCCGGTGTGTTTCAGCGGCTGCGACAGGTCAACCCCGCAGGTCGTCCGCCGTTAGGATGCGCAGATCCGCGTCCGGCAGGTCAGGATCGTCGCTCCGGTGGAGCGGTATCCCTACGGTCGCCAGCACACGGATTCCGTCGAGCGGGATGATCGTCAACTGCTGGCGCAGGATCAGCGTCCGGTCGGCCACGCCTCGGTCGATGAAGGACAGGGAGAGGATGTCGCTCCTCCCCTCCAGCATCGGAAGGACATAGGTTTCGACCATCTCGCTGCTGCGGCCGGCGATCCTGGGGAGCATCGACGTCCCCAGCACGTCGAAGCGATGCTCGGCGAACAGTCCTTCCAGCGGCCGCGACAGCGCGTGGACCACCATTCCCGGGGTGTAGAGCGCCGACAACTGCTGCGTGGCACGGACCATGGCCTTGATGCCGAGGAAGGTCGGGTGGCTGTGGAAATGGCCCGACAGCATGTCCCGCAGGATCGCCTGGGCCGGTGCGGCCGGCACCTCCTGCCCTTCCTCCCACCGCGCCACCGCGTCCGCCGGAACAGGGATCATCGAGGCGAACTGCGCCCGGCTGAGGCCGTGAAGCCTGCGCAAGGCCCGCACAATGTTGGACCACTCGTGCACCCGCATGATCGGCTTCCCGGTTGCTCGTTCAGGCAATAATACCAGAATGACTTGTTGTTTTCCCTGTATATGAGGGGGGCTGGGGCCGGAATTCCGGCGTAAGACGGGCAGAGGTTCCGCGGCGGGCCAAGATGAACTGCGAAGCTTCACGTCGGACAGGAAAGGCGTGACGAAAACGAAAAGCCCTGGAGCCGTTGGCTCCAGGGCTTTCGTATCCTTCCGGAACTGGTCGGAGCGACAGGATTTGAACCTGCGACCCCCAGACCCCCAGTCTGATGCGCTACCAGGCTGCGCTACGCTCCGTCAGTTCGGTCCGCCGTGGCGGGCCTCGCTCCGGAAGGGAACGGGACTATAGCGGCGGGCTTTCCGCAACGCAACGGGTCCTTGAAGATTTTTTACGCCGTCGCTTCATCTTTTCTGCCGCATGCCCGGTCGAGAACCTGGCGCAGCGAGCGCAGTTCGTCGATCACCATCAGGATCTCGTGGCGCAGCGGTTCGGGAAGCGACGCCTCGCCCCCCTCCCCCACCCCGGAGGCCGGTTCGCACGGAGAGCCCGGGACATCGCAGGGCGACTCGTCCTCCGCATCCTCGGGCAGCGGCGGGGTCGGGTCGGCGACGCGCCCCTCGCGCAACAGGCGCTGAACCCCCTTGATCGTGTAGCGCTCCTGATAGAGCAGCGCCTGGATGCGGCGAAGAAGTTCCACGTCCTCCGGCCGGTAATAGCGCCGGCCGCCGCCCCGCTTCAGCGGGCGGATCTGCGGAAACTTGGTTTCCCAGAAGCGCAGCACATGCTGCGGCACGTCGAGATCGGCCGACACCTCGCTGATGGTGCGGAACGCCGTCGCCGACTTCATTGAAGCGTGGGGTCTCATGCCCGATCAGTCCCGGCCATCCTCAGCGTCCGGGCTCAGTGCCCGGTCCAGCCCCGCCCGCTCACGGAGCCGGAGCCTTGACGCGCCCCGCATCGGCCGCGTCCTGCACTTCGTTGATACGGTTCTTCAGGACGTGGCTGGCGCGGAAGACCAGGACGCGGCGCGGCAGGATCGGAACCTCCTCCCCCGTCTTCGGGTTGCGGCCGATCCGCTGCCCCTTCTGGCGGACCTGGAAGCTGCCGAAGGACGAGATCTTCACCATCTCCCCCCGCGCCAGCGCGTCGGAGATTTCGTCGAGCACGCTCTCGACCAGGTCGGCGGATTCGTTCCGCGACAGGCCGACTTCCTGATAGACCGCTTCGCTGAGCTGGGCGCGCGTGACGGTGTTCTGAGTCATGGTTCGCCTCCCCCCGCAACCTTTGGGCAAGACGGTAAACCGGGCCAAGAACACCCGTCAATTCAAAAGCTTGTCGTACTCCGTTGAAGCACCGTGCCGCGATGCAACAGGCGCGCCGCGCTTGCCGCCCGGCGCCGGGGCTACCAGCGGATCAGCGCCGAGCCCCAGGTCAGGCCGCCGCCGATGGCTTCCATCAGGATGAGGTCGCCGCTCCTGACCCGGCCGTCCTGCACCGCCTCGCCGAGCGCCAGCGGGATCGAGGCCGCCGAGGTGTTGCCGTGGCGGTCCACCGTCAGCACCACCTTCTCCGGCGGCAGCTTCATCTTGCGGGCCAGCCCGTCGATGATGCGGCGGTTGGCCTGATGCGGGACCAGCCAGTCGACGTCCGCGGCCTCCAGCCCGTTGGCGACCAGCGCCTCCTCCACCACGGAGGTCAGCTTGGTCACCGCATGGCGGAAGATCTCCTGCCCATGCATGTGGACATGGCCGACGGTGCGGGTGGAGGACGGGCCGCCATCGACATAGAGCAGGTCGTAGTGGGTGCCGTCGGAATGCAGGTGGGTGGACAGCACGCCGCGGTCGGCCGAGGTGCCGGTGGCCTCGTAGCCCTCCAGCACCAGGGCGCCGGCGCCGTCGCCGAACAGCACGCAGGTGGTGCGGTCGTTCCAGTCGAGGATGCGCGAGAAGGTCTCCGCCCCGATCACCAGGGCGCGGGTCGCCTGCCCCATCCGGATGAAGTTGTCGGCCACCGACAGGGCATAGACGAAGCCGGCGCACACCGCCTGGATGTCCATGGCGAAGCCGCGGGTGCCGAGCGCCGCCTGAACCTTGGTCGCCGTCGCCGGGAAGGTGTTGTCCGGCGTGGTGGTGGCCAGCACGATGCAGTCGATGTCGCCCGCCGTGATGCCGGCATGCTCCAGCGCGCGGGTCGCGGCGCCGATGGCGAGGTCGGAGGTGCACTCCCCGTCGGCGGCGATGTGCCGCGACCGGATCCCGGTGCGCTGGACGATCCACTCGTCCGAGGTGTCGACGATCTTCTCCAGATCGGCGTTGGTCACCACCTTGGCCGGAAGGAAGGAACCACAGCCCAGGACTCGGGAACGCTTGACCATGCTCAGACCGCCGCCGCCTTGGTGTCGGGAAGAGGATTCGCGTTCGCGACCCGCTGCATCTCTTCCTTGATGCGTTCGTTGAAGCTGTTCGCCGCCAGATTGACCGCCACCGCGATGGCGTTGGCGAATCCGACCGCGTCGGTGCCACCGTGGCTCTTCACGCAGACGCCGCGCAGGCCGAGGAACATCGCGCCGTTGTAGCGCCGCGGGTCGATCCTGGCCTTCAGCCGCTTGAAGGCGCCGCGCGCCAGCACATAGCCGATCTTCGCCAGCCAGGACGACTCGAAGGTCCGCCGCAGGAACTCCGAGAACAGCTTGGCGGTGCCCTCGGCGGTCTTGAGCGCGACGTTGCCGGTGAAGCCGTCGGTGACGATGACGTCCACCGTGCCGGCGCCGATGTCGTTGCCCTCGACGAAGCCGTGGAAGCGGCCGGGCAGAGGCATCTCGCGCAGGCGCGCCGCGGCGGCCTTCACCACCTCGTTGCCCTTCACGTCCTCCGACCCGATGTTCAGCACGCCGATGGTCGGCTCCACCAGCCCCAGCACGGTGCGCGCGAAGATGGCGCCCATCTGCGCGAACTGCACCAGGTTGTCCGGCGAGCATTCCGTGTTGGCGCCGAGGTCGAGCATCACGCTCTCGCCGCGCTGCGTCGGGAAGAACGACGCGATCGCCGGCCGGTCGATGCCCGGCAGCGTCTTCAACACGAACTTGGCCATCGCCATCAGCGCACCGGTGTTGCCGGCCGAGACGACGCAGGCCGCCTCGCCCTTCGCCACCGCGTCGATGGCAAGCCGCATGCTGGACTGGCGCCCCGCACGCAAGGCGACCGACGGCTTCGCGTCGCCCGCCACCGCGTCGGTGGTGTGCCGCACCTCAGCCACCGCCTTGAGGGACGGCCGCTGGTTCAACAGCGGCTCGATCCGTCCGGCGTCGCCGAAAAGCAGGAACCGCACCTCGGGGTGGCGTTCCCGGGCGATGTCCGCCCCGGCGACCACCATCTCGGGCGCATGATCGCCGCCCATGGCATCCAGGGCAATGGTCAGGCGCTGGCTCACGGCGAACAGGCTCCCTGGCTGAAGCGGGTCTCGGCAGCCCTACCCGACGTCACGCCGCCGGGGCGCTCTGAACCACTTCGCGCTGGTCGTAATGGCCGCAGGAGCCGCAGACGTGGTGCGGGCGCTTCAGCTCGCCACAGTTCGGGCACTCGTTGTACGCCGAGGTCGGCAGCGCGTGATGGGAACGCCGCATGTTGCGCCGCGACTTGGAAGTCTTCTTCTTCGGAACAGCCATGACCGTAAACTCTCTTCATTGGAAAAGGCGGCCCGAAGGGGGGCCGCCTAGCGCGAGCGGCATTCAATACGGCAATTGCCGTCGAAGGGCAAGCCCGTTCCGCCCCTTTTATCAACCGGGCCGCCCCCTGTTCAGTTGCCCCGCTTCAACCGCTCCAGCACGGCGAAGGGGTTCGGCTTCTCCGGCTCGGCGACCGGCTGCTCCTCTTCCTCCTCGCCCTCGTCATAGCCCTCGAAGTCGATGCCGGGGGCGCGGGGATAGGGGTCGAGGCCGAGCGACAGGTGCTGCGCCGTCAGCTCGCCGATGTCGATGCGGCCGTTGACCATCGGCTCGGGACTGTCCTCGTCGGCCACGGTCGGGTCGATGTCGATCTCGAGTCCCTCGTCCTCGATCATCGTCTCCGGCGCGAACAGGGCCTCGAAGCTCTCCGACACGTGGGCCGGCACAGGGTCGAGCGTGACCACGCAGGTCTGGACCACGTCGGCCTCCAGCGAGCCGGAAACGCGGATCATCTGGCCGCCGCGCACGGCGCGCAGCCGGACGGTGGCGGTCAGCCGGCCGATCCCCTCCAGCTCGAACCGCTCGGCGAGCGCCCGGCGCTCCGCCTCGGTCGCCTCGATCGTCTCGGTCAGGTCCGCGCGGCGGACCATCTCGGCGGACACGATCCGCGAGAATTCCGGTTTCGGCAGCGGTTCGGCGGCTCCGTGGCCGCGGTGGTCAGTCATCGCTCGCTATTTCCCTGGCACCAGATCTCCGGGCTCCCTGCCCTGCGGGACTGCACCCGTGTCCTGCCGGCGCAATCCCTTTCAGATGACGCCGGGCCGGCCGAAAGACAAGTCCCCCGGCCTGCCGCCGCCGTGGGCCGGGCGGATTGTGCGGCGCGTTTCCGGCGCACAATGCGCAGCATCGCGGATTTCCCTTCCGCCGCAACGGGTTCCGCCCGATCGTTCGCCTGCCGTCATTGTGCGGTGGCTGCACAACGGGATCGGCGACGGGATCGCCAGCGGAGTCGGTGGCAGTGGCAGTGGCAGCCGGGGCGCAGACGGTCGGGACGGACTCCAGGCATCGGCCGGACCGATCCTAGGGGACGCGCCGCCCCGCGGCAAGACCGGCCGGTCACGCGGCCAGCGGATCGGGCCAGCGGACGCGGCCGCCCAGCAGGTCCTCCAGCGGCTGGCCGGCGAGCAGCCGGTCGGCGGCCCGGACATAGCGGACCAGAGTCGCCAGCGCCTGCGGATCGGTCTCCAGCACGGTGCCGTAGACGTTGTTGTCCAGCGCCACCTCCAGCGTCGCGTCGCCCGCCTCCTGCAGCGCCGCGTCATAGGCCTGGATGCGGCCGGCCATGCCGCGGGCCATGGTCTTGACCTTGCGGGAGATGCCGCTGTCGCCCACCCCCAGCTCCATCACGCCGGCCTCGAAATCGGCGACCATGACCTCGTAGAGCGCCTGCGACCAGCGCGCGGCCTCCGCCCCCTGCCCCTTCAGCCGGCGCATCACCAGGAAGACGTGCAGCGCCACCATGTCGAAGCGGCCGTCCAGACTGTCGGGAACACCAAGCTGCTGGTAGAAAACGGGGTTTCTCGCCTGCCCGGCGATGGTGGCGAAGAATTCGGCCGCCGCGCGCCTTCCGCGGCGAGTCCCCAACAGGCGCCCGAACAGGGAAATCGGCACGGTTCCTCTCTCGATCGCGGCTGGCTGAACCAGATAGTTTCATTGACAGGATGAAGCGCCGGGTGCGATTGTCCCGGCAGTCCTGAGACTGGCCGGATCCCGAGTCGCACCGGACGAGTCGCCCCACCGGGGACGGTCCGGTCCCGGTTGCGGCGCCATCATAGCCTGAGCACCATGACGAGATCGAACATTTCCAAGCAGGACCGCCTTCTTCGAAGCAGCCGCCCGGTGCTGGGCGCCGTCCTTCTGGGACTCGCCGTCACCGGCTGCTCTCCCATCGTCGCCACCCGCGGCAACCTGACCGACCCCGAGCGGGTGGCGGAACTGCAGCCGGGCCAGAGCCGCCGCGACGATGTGGTGGCCGTGCTGGGCTCGCCGACCTCGGTCGGCACCTTCGACCAGAACACCTGGTACTACATCGGCCAGAAGACCGAGAAGATCGCCTTCTTCGAGCCGGACGTGATCGAGCGGCGGGTGGTCATCGTCAAGTTCGACGACGCCGGCACGCTGCGCGAGGTCAAGAAGCTGGACGAGACCAACGCCCAGCAGGTCGAGATGGTCGAGCGGACGACGCCGACCGCCGGCCGCGAGATGACCTTCCTGGAACAGATGATGGGCAACGTCGGCCGCTTCTCGGCCAAGGACAGCAAGGGCAAGGGCCCGGGGAGCTGACCGCCGGCGCGACGGACGCCGGTTCGCCGGCCCCCGGACGCCGGACGCCGGAACAGGAAGCCGGACGAAGAAAGCCCCGCCGAAGCGGGGCTTTTTCGTTGCCGGGATGTCCGGGTCCGCCAGATGCCCGGGCCGTCAGTGGAACTGGGCCAGGATCGCCAGCAGCAGGATGGCGACGATGTTGGTGATCTTGATCATCGGGTTGACCGCCGGGCCGGCGGTGTCCTTGTAGGGATCGCCGACGGTGTCGCCGGTCACCGCCGCCTTGTGGGCGTCGGATCCCTTGCCGCCGTGGTTGCCCTCCTCGATGTACTTCTTGGCATTGTCCCAGGCGCCGCCACCCGAGGTCATCGAGATGGCGACGAAGATGCCCGTGACGATGGTGCCGAGCAGCATGGCGCCCAGCGAGGCGAAGGCCGCCGCCTGACCGGCGATGGCCGAGATCACGACGTACAGCACGACCGGGGCCAGCACCGGCAGCAGCGAGGGGATCACCATCTCCTTGATCGCCGCCTTGGTCAGCATGTCGACGGCGCGGCCGTAGTCCGGCTTCGCCGTGCCGGCCATGATGCCGGGGATCTCGCGGAACTGGCGGCGCACCTCGACCACCACCGAGCCGGCGGCGCGGCCGACCGCGGTCATGCCCATGGCGCCGAACAGGTAGGGCAGCAGGCCGCCGATCAGCAGGCCGACCACCACATAGGGATCGTCCAGCCGGAACTCGACCGGGACGTTCGGGAAATAGTGGCGCAGGTCCTGCACATAGGCGGCGAACAGCACCAGGGCGGCCAGGCCGGCGGAGCCGATGGCATAGCCCTTGGTCACCGCCTTGGTCGTGTTGCCGACGGCGTCCAGCGCATCGGTGGTGACGCGGATCTCCTTCGGCAGTTCCGCCATCTCGGCGATGCCGCCCGCGTTGTCGGTCACCGGGCCGTAGGCGTCGAGCGCCACCACCATGCCCGCCAGCGCCAGCATGGTCGTCGCGGCGATGCCGATGCCGAAGATGCCGGCCTGGCCGTAGGCGATCAGGATGCCGGCGCAGATCACCACCACCGGCAGGGCCGTCGACTCCATGGAGACGGCGAGGCCCTGGATGACGTTGGTGCCGTGGCCGGTCTCCGACGCCTTGGCGACGCTGCGCACCGGGCGGAAGGCGGTGGAGGTGTAGAACTCGGTGATCCACACCAGCAGGCCGGTCACGCCCAGCCCGACCAGCGAGGAGACGAAGAGGTTGAGGCCGGTGATCGCGCCGCCGCCCGACATGGCGATCGGCCGCGAGAAGCCGAACATCACCGCGGTGACGATCAGGATCAGCACCATCGAGATGCCCGCCGCGGCGAGCAGCCCCTTGTAGAGGGCGCGCATGATGTTGTTGTCCGCCCCCAGCTTCACCGCGAAGGTGCCGGCGACGGAGGCGAGGATGCACACCGCGCCGATGACCAGCGGATAGACCAGCATCAGGCGGATCGAGTCGCCGACAAAGAAAATCGCCGCCAACAGCATGGTGGCGACGATCGTGACGGCGTAGGTCTCGAAGAGGTCGGCGGCCATACCGGCGCAGTCGCCGACATTGTCACCGACATTGTCGGCGATGACCGCGGGATTCCGGGGGTCGTCCTCCGGAATCCCGGTTTCTACCTTGCCCACGAGGTCCGCGCCGACGTCGGCGCCCTTCGTGAAGATGCCGCCGCCGAGCCGGGCGAAGATCGAGATCAGCGAGGCGCCGAAGCTGAGCGCCACCAGCGCCTCCAGCACGACGCGGAGCTGCTCGGGATCGCTCACCCGATAGATCATGGAGAGGATGGCGAAATAGACGCCGACCCCCAGCAGTCCCAGCCCCACCACCAGCATGCCGGTGATGGCCCCCGCCTTGAAGGCGATGTCGAGCGCCGGCGCCAGACCGCGGGTCGCGGCCTCCGCCGTACGGACGTTGGCGCGCACCGACACGTTCATGCCGATGAAGCCCGCGGTCCCCGACAGCAGCGCGCCGATCAGGAAGCCGATCGCCACCGGCAGGCCCAGCGTGGCGCCGAGAATGAGGAGAAGCACCACGCCCGCGATGGCGATGGTGGTGTATTGCCGGTTCAGATAGGCCTGGGCCCCTTCCTGCACCGCCGCGGCGATCGCCTGCATCCGGTCGGAACCGGGTGACGCGGCCATGACCTGCTTGCCGGCATAGGCCCCGTAGGCCAGTGCCAGAAGTCCGCAGACGATGATGACGATGAACGCTCCTGCCATCGCATCCCCCAAATTACATGGTGCCGCCCGAGAAAAGCCCTGTCCCTGAGGACGCTATCCCTGAAGGTTTCCCCAAAGATGGAAGAGTGCCGACGAATCGAAGGCGAGAGACCGGAGAGGCTGGGCCGAAGAGGGCGGGCTCATCAGTTCTTTGCGAAAGCATGCCGAACCGGCGATCGCAATGCAACCACCGCCGGTGCATGCCATGCGCGGCGAAATCGCCGGAGACATGCGACTTTCGTCAAGGGTATCGGCCAAATGGATTACAGGTTGCGCTGCGTCACGGCCTGGACCAGCACATTCTGCACCACTCCGGCACCGACCACCTTGGCAGCCGCCTCGGACAGTTTTTCTTTTACGGCAGGAATGTTGACCAAGGCGCCATTCATGACCGTCTTCTCGTCGATTGCTCCGTACAGGACAGTCAGGAACCGGTCGGTCAGGATGGGCTGGTGCTGCTGGACCATCGGCTGCTTGTCCAACAGCACCTCCAGCGCGACGACGACGGTCACGAACTGTTCGGCCCGCTTCGTCCCGATCACCGGGACGACCAGCGGCGGCAGGCGGACGAAGGCGGTCGGCGGCTTGGGCGGCGGCTCTTCCTTCTTCGGCTCGCCTTCGTGCGGAACCATGTAGGTGTTGTAGAGGTACCAGCCGCCGGCCCCGGCGCCGACCAGCAGCACCAGGCCCAACACCAGGACGATCAAGGCCTTGACCACGCGCGCACCCCCACGGACGACCAGCGGCACGACCCTGCGCCGGGCCTGATTTCGATTGGGTTAAGCGGTCGGGCGCAAGCGGAGAATTCGGCCGGGCGGCCTAGAAATGCTCCCACCCCCGCCGCGGCAGGGCGAGAGGCGCGCCACCCGCATCGAGGACGGTGACGGCACCCGCCTCGCCCGCCTCCAGCCGGCCGATTCCGGTGACCGGAACTCCTGTCCGAAGGGCGAGGTCCTGCAGGGCCGGGCGCGCCCCGGCCGGGGCGGAAAACAGCAGCTCGTAGTCGTCGCCGCCGGTGAGGAGCCGGGCGAGGACCGCGGAGTCGCCGCCGGCGAGGGCCCGCGCGGCGGGCGACAGCGGCACCTTCGCGGCCTCGACGACCGCAGAGAGGCCCGACTCGGCACAGAGATGGCCGAGGTCGGCGACCAGCCCGTCCGACACGTCGAGCATCGCTGTCGCCAGCCCGGCCAGCCGGGGGCCGAGCGTGGTGCGCGGGTCGGGACGCCGCAGCCGGGCCAGCAGGGACTCGCGCACCGCCACATCCTCCACCACCCGCCGGCCGAGCGCGATGTCGAGCCCGAGGGTGGCGTCGCCGATGGTGCCGGTGACGAAGAGGCAATCGCCCGCCCGTCCGCCCCAGCGCGGGACGGCCCGGCCGGCGGGAACCAGCCCGAAGGCGGTGACCGACAGGGTGATCGGCCCGCTGGTGCCGACCGAGTCGCCGCCGGCCAGCGCGATGCCGAACCGCTCCTGGTCGGCGGCGAGGCCGGCGGCGAAGGCGGCGAGCCACTCCTCCCCCAGCCCGCGCGGCAGGGCGGTCACCAGCGTGTAGGCCAGCGGCTCGGCCGCCATGGCGGCGAGGTCGGAGAGGTTGGTGCGCAGAAGCTTGGCCGCGATGTCCGCGGGATGGTCGTCGGGCAGGAAATGGACGCCGGCCACCATCGCGTCGGTGGTGACCACCAGTTCCTTGCCGGCCGGGACGCCGAAGACGGCGGCGTCGTCGGCAAGGCCGCGGGCGCCGGGAAATCCGGCGGCCAGCGGCTTGAAGAAGCGCTCTATGCGGCCGAACTCGCCGAGCGGCGGACCGGCCGCGGCGGGATCATTCCTCCGCGCCGGCACGGCTGGGGTCCGGCTTGGCCAGATCCTCGGCGCGCAGCGCGCGGGCGACATGGTCAAGCACGCCGTTGACCATCGCCGGTTCGCGCTGCGAATAGAAGGCGCGGGCGACGTCGACATACTCGCTGATCAGGATGCGCGGATGGACGTCCATGTGGGCGAACATCTCGTAGGCCCCGGCGCGCAGGATGGCGCGCAGCAGCAGCTCCAGCCGGTCGAGCGGGAAGCGCGGGTCGAGCGCGGAGGCGAGGATGCCGTCCACCTCGGACCGGCGGTGCGAGGCGCCGCGCACGATGTCGGAGAAGAGCTGCGGATCGCCGGCGACGAACTTGGCGCCGTCGATCTCCTCCCCCAGCCGGTGCTTGATGAACTCGCCCACCACGGTCTCGACGGCGGCGCCGGACAGGTCGATCTGGTAAAGCGCCTGCACGGCGGCCAGCCTGGCGGCCTTGCGCCGCGCCTTGGCCGAGCCGCCGCCCGTCCGGTTGCGGGACCCACGCTTGGTTTTTGCGCGGCCGGCCGCGTCGTCGTTGCTCATGGTCTTCTTGCTGTCAGGAAGGAGAAAGGAAAGTCGGAGAACCCGTCACCGCGGATAAAGGCGGAATTGGCGCTTCAATTCAATCATGTCAAGGCAGGCCCGCGCCGCGAAGCCACCCTTGTTCCTGCCGCCGGTCGCCGCCCGCCCCCAGGCCTGTTCGCGGTTTTCCACCGTCAGGATGCCGTTGCCGATCGCCAGCGCATAGCGCATCGCCAGGGTCTGCAGGCCGCGCGCGCTCTCGGTGCACACCATGTCGTACTGCGTCGTCTCCCCCCGGATGACGCAGCCGAGCGCGACATAGCCGTCGAAGCGCTTGCGCGCCGTGAAGAAGTCCATCGAGCGCACCGCGAAGGCGATGGCGGCGGGGATCTCCAGGCAGCCGGGCACCGGAACGCGCAGGCAGGTCGCGCCGTTGCGCTCCAGCTCGGCCACGGCGCCGCGCGCCAGCTCCTCCACGATGTCCTCGTGGAAGCGGGCCTCCACCACCATGATGTGGGGGGTGTCGCTCATCCGCTCCCTATTCGCCGGCGACGGTAGTGATCGGGCGGTGGTCGACGACGGTCAGGCCATAGCCCTCCAGCCCGATGATCGGCCGCTTGCGGTTGGACAGCAGCACCATCCTGCGCACGCCGAGGTCGAGCAGGATCTGCGCGCCGACGCCATAGTCGCGCAGCTCCGGCGCGCTGGCGCCCTGCCCTTCCAGCCGCGCCTTCAGCGTACCGGTCAGGCCGGTCGGGGCGAGGTCGCGCAGGACCACGACGACGCCGCGCCCCTCGCGGGCGATCATCTCCATGGAGGCCTGCAGCTCGGTCTCGCGGCCGGCACTGCGGTCGCCCAGCGCATCGTCGAGGACGGACAGCGCGTGCATGCGCACCAGCACCGGCTCGTCGCCCGAGATGTCGCCGCGCACCAGCGCGATGTGCTCGGCATACGCCACCTTGTTGACGTACACATACATCTGGAAGCGTCCGCCGAACCGGCTGTCGAAGGTGCTGGCCAGCTTCTGCTCGATGATCGTCTCGGTGCGGCGGCGGTAGGCGATCAGGTCGGCGATGGTGCCGACCTTCAGGCCGTGGAACTGGGCGAACTTCACCAGGTCCGGCAGGCGGGCCATGGTGCCGTCGTCGTTCATGATCTCGCAGATCACGCCGGCCGGGCCGTGGCCGGACAGCCGGGCGATGTCCACCGACGCCTCGGTATGGCCGGCGCGGACCAGCACGCCGCCGTCGCGCGCCAGCAGCGGGAAGATGTGGCCGGGCGTCGCGATGTCCTGCGGCCCCGCCTTCGGATCGATCGCCACCTGGATGGTGCGCGCCCGGTCGGCGGCGGAGATGCCGGTGGTGACGCCCTCGCGCGCCTCGATGGAGACGGTGAAGGCGGTCTGGTGGCGCGAGCCGTTCTGCTGGGCCATCAGCGGCAGGTGCAGCCGCTGGATGTTGTCGTTGTCCATGGCGAGGCAGATCAGGCCGCGGCCGAACTTCGCCATGAAGTTGATCGCCTCCGGCGTGGCGCAGCCCGCCGGGATGACCAGATCGCCCTCGTTCTCCCGATCCTCGTCGTCGATCAGGATGAACATGCGGCCCTGCCGGGCCTCTTCCAGGATCTCTTCGGTCGGCGAGAGATACTGATGGAATTCGGAGGTCATTCCCGCCCCGCCAACCGCGCCACGTACCGCGCGAGCATGTCGATCTCCAGGTTCACCCTGTCCCCTTCGCGCAGGCCGCCGAAGGTGGTCGCCTGCTGGGTGTGGGGGATGATGTTGACGCCGAAGCGCGCGCCGTCGACCTCGTTGACGGTCAGCGACACGCCGTCCACCGCCACCGAGCCCTTGGGCGCGATGAACTTCGCCAGATCGGCCGGAGCCTCGAAGGTCAGGCGGATCGACTCGCCGTCCGGGCGGATCGACAGCAGCGTGCCGACCCCGTCGACATGGCCGGAGACGATGTGGCCGCCCAGCTCGTCGCCCAGCTTCAGCGCGCGTTCCAGGTTCACCCGCGTCCCCTCGGCCCAGGAGCCGAGCGTGGTCTTCGACAGGGTCTCGCCCGAGGCCTGCACGGCGAACCAGCCCGGCCCCGTCTCGACCACGGTCAGGCAGACGCCGTTGTTGGCGATCGAGGCGCCGATCGGCACCGTCGCGGTGTCGAAGGCCGTCTCGATGGTGAACCGGGTATCGCCCTGCCGCTCCACGGCCCGGACACGCCCGACGTCAGTGATGATTCCGGTGAACATGGCGCGGAATTTAGCAGGTTTTGCGCCGGGGGAAGGGCGCATCACCCCGCGACCATGCGGGCCAGGGTCTCGTGCCGGTCGGCCTCGGCGGCGGGCTTGTCCCAGCGGATGCGGTGGACGCGGGGGAAGCGCATCGCCAGCCCGCTCTTGTGGCGGCTGGAGGGGTGGACGCTGTCGAAGGCGACCTCCAGGACCAGTCCCGGCTCCACCTCGCGCACCGGGCCGTAGCGGCGGGTGGTGTGGTTGCGCACCCAGCGGTCGAGCTCGACCAGCTCGGCGTCGGTGAAGCCGAAATAGGCCTTGCCCACCGGCACCAGCTCCTCCCCGCGCCAGACGCCGAAGGTGAAGTCGGAGTAGTAGCTCGACCGCTTGCCGTGGCCGCGCTGGGCGTACATCAGCACGGTGTCGAGCGTCAGGGCGCCGCGCTTCCACTTGAACCAGGGACCCTTGGGTCGGCCGGCGGTATAGGGGCTGTCGGCCCGCTTCAGCATCAGCCCCTCGATGCCGTTCTCCCGCGCCCCCTCGCGCAGCGCCTTCAGCTCGTCCCAGCCGGAAAAGGGCACCATGGGCGACAGGTCCATGCGGCGCGGCCTGACCGCCTCGCACCAGCGCTCCAGCCGGGCGCGCCGCTCGGTGAAGGGAAGGCCGCGCAGATCCTCCTCCCCTCGAACAGGATGTCGTAGAGCCGGACCCAGCCGGGGTAGTCGCGCAGCATCGCCGCGGTGACCGTCTTGCGGTTCAGCCGCTGCTGCAGGTCGTTGAAGGGCGCCACCACCCCGTCGCGGGCGACCAGCAGCTCGCCGTCCAGCACGGCGTCGAAGCCCATGTGGTCGACCAGGTCGGGAAGGCGCCGGAGATGTCGTCGCCGGTGCGGCTGTAGAGGCGCCGCTCCAACCCCGCCGCGGCGAGCTGGACGCGGATGCCGTCCCATTTCCATTCCGCCCGGTAGAGGGCGGGATCGAGGCCGGCCATGTCCTCCTCTTCCAGGGGGTGGGACAGCATCAGGGGCCGGAAGCCGACGCCATAGCCGGCGCTGGGCCGCTCGGCCGAACCCTCCAGCCAGGCGAACAGCTCGGCATAGGGCGGCGTCAGGCCGTGCCATACCTCCTCGACGTCGCCGACGTCGACCTTGCCCCACTCGGCCAGAGCGGTCTTGGCGAGGCGGGCGGAGACGCCGACGCGCAGCCCGCCGGTGATCAGCTTCAGCAGGGCGAAGCGGCTGGAGGCGTCCATGCCGTCCAGCCAGCCCTCCACCAGCTCCATCACCTGCCCGCGCTTCGCGCCGCGCAGCCCTTCGACCACCTCGTCCAGGGTGGGCGGCAGGCTGTTGGCCCGCTCCGGCCGCTCCGGCCAGATCAGCGCCACCGTCTCCGCCAGATCGCCGACATAGTCGTAGGACAGGGCGAACAGCTCCGGATCGACGCGGGCGGCGGCGAGTTGCCGGATGGCCGCCGGCTTCGCCTCGCGGAACACCAGCGTCTCGGTCAGGGCGGCGAGCGCCCAGCCGCGCTCCGGATCCGGCGTGGTGGCGAAATGATCGGCGAGCAGCCGGATCTTGCCGTTGCGCGAGGGCATGAAGACCAGCGCGTCGATCAGGGCGGCGAAGCGGTTCACGCCTCGTCCTCCTCGAAGCCGATGAGGGCCAGCGCACGGGCGCGGATGCCCTTCCGCGTGGCGTGGTGGACCAGAGCCTCCTCCCGCCCGTGGGTCACCCAGACCTCCGGCGCCTGCACCTCGTCGATGGTCTGCGTCAGCTCGTCCCAGTCGGCATGGTCGGAGATGATGAGAGGCAGCTCGACCCCGCGCTGGCGGGCGCGCTGCCGCACGCGCATCCAGCCCGACGCCATGGCGACCACCGGATCGGTCAGGCGCCGCGCCCAGCGGTCGGCCACCGCCCCCGGCGGGGCGAGGACCAGGGCGCCCTTGAGCTGCTCCCTGGCGGCGACGGTGGCGGGGCGCAGCTCGCCCAGCTCGATCCCGAAGCGGCGGTAGAGGTCGCACAGCGGCTCCAGCGCGCCGTGCAGGTGGATCGGGCCGTCATAGCCGGCCGCCCGCAGCAGCGTGATGACCCGCTGGCACTTGCCCAGCGCATAGACGCCGACGACGTGGCTGCGCTCCGGGAACAGGGTCATGGAGTGCAGCAGCTTCCGCACCTCCCCCAGGTCGGGGGGATGGCGGAACACCGGCAGGCCGAAGGTCGCCTCGGTCACGAAGACGTCGCAGGGCACCGGTTCGAAGGGCGCGCAGGTGCGGTCGAAGCGGCGCTTGTAGTCGCCGGAGACGACGACGCGCGAGCCGGCATGCTCGATCACCACCTGGGCGCTGCCCAGCACATGGCCGGCCGGCACCAGCCGCAGCGCGACGTCGCCCAGCCGGATCGTCTCGCCATAGGCCAGCTCCTGCAGCGAACCGCCGGCCCCCTCCCCCAGCCGCTGGCGCATGATGGCGATGGTGCCGGCGGTCGCCAGGACATGGCGGTTGCCGGCGCGGGCATGGTCGGAATGGCCGTGGGTGACGACCGCCCGGTCCACACCGCGCACAGGGTCGATGTAGAAGCCGCCGGGCTCCACATAGAGCCCTTCGGGCAGGACCTTGATCCATCTGTCCGGATTGGGCCGGTCGGGATGCGGCTTGGCCGGACCCGGTCCGGCGAGGCCTTCGGAGTGGAGCGGAGCGGACATGCCCCCTAATATAGGGTGCCCCTCGCAGGAGACCCATCATGCACGACCGCCTGATCCTGGCCCCCGAGGTCGCCGAGGCCCTTGCCGGGAAGCGGCCGGTGGTGGCGCTGGAATCGACCGTGATCTCGCACGGCATGTCCTACCCCCGCAACCTGGAGACGGCGCGCGACCTGGAGGCCGCCGTGCGCGAGGAGGGGGCGGTGCCGGCCACCATCGCGGTGATGGACGGGCGCATCCGCGTCGGGCTGGACGACGTGGCGCTGGAGCGGCTGGCCACCGGCGGCAAGTCGGTCTGGAAGCTGAGCCGGCGCGACCTGCCGGTGGCGCTGGCGACCGGCGCGCTGGGAGCGACCACCGTGGCGGCGACGATGATCGCGGCGCGGCTGGCGGGGATCGCGCTGTTCGCCACCGGCGGCATCGGCGGGGTCCACCGCGGCGCCGAGACCAGCTTCGACGTGTCGGCCGACCTGGACGAGCTGGCGCGCACCAGCGTCTGCGTGGTGTGTGCCGGGGCCAAGTCGATTCTCGACCTGCCGAAGACTCTGGAGGTGCTGGAAACCCGCGGCGTGCCGGTGCTGGGCTTCGGGACGGAGGAGTTTCCCGCATTCTACAGCCGCCGCAGCGGTATGCGTGTCTCGCATCGCTGTGACAACGCAAACGAGGTAGCCGGAGTTCTGCGGGCGAAATGGGACCTCGGACTGGACGGTGGGGTGCTGCTCGCCAACCCGATCCCGGTGGCCGACGAGCTGGATGCCGACGTCATGGAGCAGGCGATCGGCGCCGCGCTGGCCGATGCGGACTCCAAGGAAATCAAGGGGAAGGACGTCACGCCGCACCTGCTGGCGGCGTTGGAGCGGATCACCGGGGGCCGCAGCCTGCAGGCGAATATTGCCCTGATCCGAAATAACGCCAGGGTCGCGGCACGGGTGGCGGCGGCCTATTCGGCGCTCCCGGTAATAAAGTGAAGCAGTCGCGCCCAAGGAATTACCTCTTCAGCGCGGCTCCGGGACCGGTGCTCCTTAAGTCCGCGTTAACCCGCGGCAGGCAAATCTGGCCTCGTTCAAATGCGGAGGCTTTCATGCGTGCGCCCAGCCCCTCGGACCTCGTTTCCCAACTGACGACGCTGGCCGGTCCCACCGAAGACGCGCCTGTCACCATCGACAACCGCCCCGCAGCCCGCGTCAAGCGGATCGTCTGGGCCTCCCAGGCCGCCCGCCTGCGCAGTTCCCTCACCGCCCGCATGGTCCACGAGATCGAATGCGCAGTGACCGAGGACCTCGACAGCATGGAGATGCCGGAGGTGTTCTTCACCTCGGTGGAGTTCCGCGGCCGGGTCGTCACCTGCGACCTCGACTCCGCCGGCACCGCCTCCATCTTCGGGCTGATCGCGCTCGACGAATATGAAGAGCTGGTCGAAGAGGCCGGCGACGACGCGCTGTTCGGCGTCGACTGGGACGGCGTCTACATCACCCCGGCCCGCACGCGCCACTGAGCACCCGGCAACGGTCCCATCCCCCTCCGCAAGCCGGGACCGTCCGCTACCGATTTCCGCCGATCCGCACCGCTTGAATCCGACAGGATGCGAAGGGGCGCCGAAGCCGACCGCTTCGGCGCCCCTTTTTCGTGTCCGGCGGCGGTGCCGGAACGGCCGTGAGGCCCTTACCCGCCGTAAGGCCTTTACCCGAGGACCCGCTTCACGATCACGTCGAGCCGCTTCAGCATCTCGGGGTCGCGGTGGCCGGGGGCGGTCATGATGGCGTTGTCGAGGGCGGTGTGGCAGCCCTGGCTGCAGGCCCCCTCACGGCCGGCGACCTTCGGAGCAAGCCGGCTGACCAGCGAGCGGGCATTGCCGGCGTTCGCCACCACCACCTTGATGACGGCATCGACCGTCACATGGTCGTGGTCCGGATGCCAGCAGTCGAAGTCGGTGACCATGGCGACGGTCGCGTAGCACATCTCCGCCTCGCGGGCGAGCTTGGCCTCGGGCATGTTGGTCATGCCGATGACGTCGCAGCCCCAGCTCCGGTACAGCTCCGACTCCGCGATGGTCGAGAACTGCGGGCCTTCCATCACCATATAGGTGCCGCGGCGGCGGTAGGGGATGTCGAGTTCGGTCAGAGCCTCCTCGATCAGGTCGCCCAGGCGGTTGCACACCGGATGGCCGAGCGCCACATGGGCGACCAGCCCGGTGCCGAAGAAGCTCTTGGTGCGGGCGAAGGTGCGGTCGATGAACTGGTCGATCACCACGAAGGTGCCGGGCGGCAGCTCTGCCTTCAGCGACCCGACCGCCGAAACCGACAGGATGTCGGTGACGCCCAACTGCTTCAGCGCGTGGATGTTGGCGCGGAAGTTTAGTTCCGACGGGGGAATGCGGTGGCCGCGGCCATGGCGGGGCAGGAAGACCAGCTTCTGCCCGTCGAGCGTGCCGGTCAGCAATTCGTCCGACGGGTCGCCGAACGGCGTCTCCACCCTGACCCAGCGCTTGTCGGACAGCCCGTCGATGTCATAGACGCCGCTGCCGCCGATCACGCCAAGCACCACGTCGGCCATGTCCCGCCCCCGCTGTTTCGTCGATTCGTCACAGCAATAGCGCCGAAGCGGGACCTGTTCAACCTCTGCCGCTCCCCCCTTCACTCACCCGCCGGCGCGGCGGGCGGCCGCAGGGCGCATCAGCAGGGCCAGCGCGATGCCCGCGGCGCAGCCGCCGAGATGGGCGCCCCAGCCGATCTCCGCCAGCGGCGAGCCGGCGGCCGGAGGGACCACCACCATGTAGAGGTTCAGCAGCCCGAAGCCGACGACGATCCACAGGGCCGGCCGGTACAGCAGGGCGAAGGGCCGCGGGCGCAGGATCACGAAGGCGCCGAGCACGCCGCAGATCGCCCCGCTCGCCCCGATCAGCGGCGCCATCGGATCGGTGGCGATGGCGCCCTCCAGCAGCGCGCCCGCCACGGCGCCGGCGAAGAACAGCAGCAGATAGCGCCAGTGGCCGACGGTCGCCTCCACCGCGTTCCCGAAGGGCAGCAGGAAGGCCATGTTGCAGGCGAGGTGCAGGATGTCGGCATGGATGAAGACGTGGCCGAACAGGCCGCGCCAGACCGCCAGCGTCGGCAGCGGCCCGGCAAGCTCCATGGTTCCGAAGAAATAGGCGGGGACGAAGGCGAAGCGCTCGGGCGGAAGCTGCAGGACGAAGGACAGGACGCAGGCGAGGATCAGCGTGCGGTTGGCATAGGCGGGGACCACCGGCAGCGCCGCCGGCTCCGCCATCCCCCGCCCGCGCCGCAGAACGCCGCGGCCTCCCGGCACCAGAGTCATGCGCCCCCCTGCCCGCCCTGCGCCGCCCGTCCCCCGCGATGCCGGAACCCTGCGGCAATCCATCACACCCGATATGGGTATCGCGACCAAGGAAAAACAGCCGCTTGGCCCCCTGCCCGCCGGGATTAGGTCGCACGACCCGGTTGGTGCCCGCCAATCCGGGTGGCAGACTGCTCCCATCCGTACAACCTGGACCCGATCCGGCGTAACCCGATGCGGGGCCATCCTGTGGGGGAGGAAACCGACGATGAACGGACATCGCGATACCGGCCGCATGGACGTGGAGCGGCGCGGCCGCGTCCTGGTCCTGACCATGGACGATCCGGCCACCCGCAACGCGCTCGGCCCGCGCATGATGGCCCGCGGGCGCGAGGCGCTGGACGAGGCGGTGCAGAGCGAGGAGATCGGGGCGATCGTGCTGACCGGCGCGGGCGGCGCCTTCAGCTCCGGCGGGCACCTGACCACCCTCTACGACCATGCCGGCAAGTCGCGGTCGGAGAACCGCGATTCCATCGAGCGGTTCCACGGCTGGGTCCGGGCGATGCGCGAATGCCCCAAGCCGGTGATCGCCGCGGTGGAGGGACCGGCGGCCGGGGCCGGCTTCTCGCTGGCGCTGGCCTGCGACCTGATCGTCGCCGCCGAGGATGCGCGGTTCCTCACCGCCTACGCCAAGGTCGGGCTGACCGCCGACGGCGGCGCCTCGGCCTCGCTGGCCCGTGCGCTGCCGCCGCAGCTCTATGCCGAGTTGATGCTGACCGGCGGCCCGGTCGAGCCGCAGCGGCTCCACACGTTCGGCATCGTCAACCGCGTGGTGCCGCCCGGCCGGGCGCTGGAGGAGGCGGTTGCCTGGGCGGACGCCGTCGCCGACGGCCCGACCGCCGCCATGGCGCGCAGCAAGCGCCTGATGGAACTTGCCTACGGCAGCTTCGCCAGCCAGCTCGCCCGCGAGAGCGACCTGTTCGTCGAGGCGCTGCACCATCCCGAGGCCCGGGAGGGCATCAGCGCCTTCTACGAGAAGCGCCCGCCGGTCTTCCACCGCAAGGGCTGACGACCGCCAGGGCTGACGACAGGCCCGTTCCCATGCCGGCAGAGGCGGGAGCGGGTTCGTCAGGCGCGGACGGCGGCCTCGTAGTCGCGCATCAGCGTCTCGCACACCGCGCCGGGGGTGAAGCGGTGCCCGCCGATCTCGCCGACCGGCGTCACCTCCGCCGCCGTGCCGGTGAGGAAGACCTCCTGCGCCGCCGCCAGCTCCTCCGGGAGGATGTGGCGCTCCACCACCGGGATGCCGCGCTTGCGGGCAAGGCCGATCACCGTGCGGCGGGTGATGCCGTCGAGGAAGCAGTCGGGGATCGGGTGTGGAGCGCCCCGTCGATCACCAGGAACAGGTTGGCGCCGGTCGCCTCGGCCAGATAGCCGCGATAGTCCAGCATCAGCGCGTCCTGGAAGCCCTCGGCCTCGGCCTCGTGCTTGGAGAGCGTGCCGATCATGTAGAGGCCGGCGGCCTTGGACGCGGTCGGCGCCGTGTCGGGCGCCGGACGGCGCCAGCGCGCCCAGGTCAGGCGGATGCCGGCCATGCGGGCCTCGGGGCTGAAGTAGCTCGGCCACTGCCAGACGGCGATGGCGAGATGGATGCGGCCGGCCGGCGCCGAAACCCCCATCACCTCGCTGCCGCGCCAGGCGACCGGGCGGACATAGGCGTCGCTGAAGCCCATCGCCGCCACCACGGCGTTGGTCGCGGCGTCGATCTCCGCCACCGACCAGGGTATCTCGAAGCCGAGGATGCGGCCGGAGTTCACCAGGCGCTCGCTGTGCCCGGTCAGCTTGAAGACCTTGCCGTCATAGACCCGCTCCCCCTCGAAGACGCTGCTGGCGTAGTGCAGGCCGTGCGTCAGGACATGCAGCCTGGCCTCGCGCCACGGCACCAGGGCGCCGTCGTACCAGATCACGCCGTCACGGTCGTCGAAGGGAAGGATGGACATGGGTTGGGCTCCACGATTGTGCGGTTGGTCGGCTTGCTGCCTGTCTTCGCGGCCCCGGCTCCGCATGGGCGCACGCCACCGCGGGCAAAAGCCGCATTGGCTTCCGCCCTGGTTTCGGACACATGTGTTCGGGATCGCCGAGTCCGGCCTTGTGTCCGGGCTCAGGATTGTTTATGTCTGAGTTGCTGACCTATTTGTAACGAATCGCACAAACCACGTCAACATGGCTGACATAAAAGCAGGCGTGAACCAGCTCTTCCTCCGCGAGGAGGAACTCCGCACCGGGATGGAGCTGCTGTTCTACGCCTATCGGGAATTCACCGCGGAGCCCGACGAGATCCTCGCGGAGATCGGTTTCGGCCGGGCGCACCATCGGGTGATCTATTTCGTCGGCCGCTATCCGAAGATCACGGTGTCGGAGCTGCTGGCGATCCTGAAGATCACCAAGCAGAGCCTGTCGCGCGTGCTGGGCGAGCTGGTCCGCCAGGGTTTCATCGTGCAGCAGACGGGGTCGCGCGACCGCCGGCAGCGCCTGCTGGAACTGACGGAGAAGGGCGTGGAGCTGGAACGCCAGCTCTCCGAGACCCAGCGCCAGCGCATCGCCCGGGCCTACCGCATGGCCGGGGCGGAGGCGGTGGAGGGGTTCCGCAAGGTGATGATGGGGATGCTCGACGAGGAGGACCGGGCGAAGTTCGCTCCCCCGGTCCCTCCCCGCCTCGCGGCGGTGAAGCGCTGACGCCGCGGCGCCAGCGCCCATCCGGTTTTCGTCACTCCGCCTTTCCGTCTCCCGCGGCGGCGGCGGGCGGTTGTGCCACGCCGTCTCCGCCGGCCGGCGCGGAGCCGGCCTCCACGGCGCTGCGGGCGGCGGCGTCCGCCGGGGGACGGCGGCGGAAGTTGCCTTTCTTGTACACGACGTTGTCGGACGAGCCGGGGGGCACTGAACGATCTTGCCGCCTTTGGCAAGAAACTCCCGGGTCAGGGACTCGAGGTCCTGGCGGTCCGCGGACCTGTTGTCATTGGGCATCACAAGCGCTCCGATGGTCCCGATCAATCCCCAGGTTAACACAATCGACCGCCCGGACCACCAACGCCCTTTTGCGCCGGTCAGCTATACGCCTGCCGCCCAACCGCGCTATAGTCGCGCCATGACGGAAGACCAGCCCCATATCCTGGTCGTCGACGACGACACCCGCCTGCGTGAGCTCCTGCGCAAGTACTTGGCCGGAAACGGCTTTCTCGTCACCACGGCGAAGGACGCGGCGGAGGCGCGGGCGAAGCTCGCCGGCCTGGAGTTCGACCTGCTCGTCCTCGACATCATGATGCCGGGCGAGTCGGGCCTGGAACTGACCGAATCGCTGCGCCGCGACCGCGACCTGCCGATTCTGCTGCTGACCGCCCGCGGCGAGCCGGACGACCGCATCGCAGGGCTGGAGGCCGGGGCCGACGACTATCTCGCCAAGCCCTTCAACCCGCGCGAACTTCTGCTGCGCATCAACTCCATCCTGCGCCGGCAGGCCAGCCGCCCGCCCGATCCGACGCCGATGGCGCCGGTCCGCCTCGGCCCGCTGCTCTACCTGCCCGACCGCGACGAGCTGCGGGCCGGCGAGGAGGTGATCCGCCTGACCACCGCCGAGGCCAGCCTGATGCGGGTGCTCGCCTCCTCCCCCGGCGTGACCTTGACGCGCGAGGAGCTGGTGGAGCGCAGCAAGGTCGCCGGCAACGCCCGCACCATCGACGTGCAGGTGACCCGCCTGCGCCGCAAGATCGAGGGCGACCCGCGCGAGCCGCGCTACCTGCAGACCGTCCGCGGCGAGGGATACGTGCTGAGGCCCGATCCGTGACGGCGCAGGCAGCCTCCGGCCCGGCCCGGAGGGCGCGGAGCGACCGGCGGAACCGGCAGCGCGGGCTGAAGCGCTTCCTGCCGCGCACGCTGTTCGGCCGCTCCATCCTGATCATCGTGACCCCGGTGATCCTGGCTCAGGCGGTGGCGACCTGGATCTTCTACGACCGCCACTGGGACACGGTGACCAACCGGCTGGCCTTCGGCGTCGCCGGCGACATCGCCATGGTGATCGCCATGCTGGAGCACAACCCGACCCCGGAGGGCCGGGAATGGGTCCTGGCCACCACCGCCCGCAGCACCGACCTGATCGTGACGCTGGAGCCGGGCACGCCCCTGCCGGAGACCAAGCCGCCGCTGCGCGGCCTGCTGGAGCGGACGCTGGGCAAGGCGCTGGAGGAGCGGGTCGGCCGCCCCTTCGCCATCAACACCCGCGTCGCCCGCGAATGGTACGAGATCCGCGTGCAGATGGCGGAAGGGACCCTGTCGGTGATGTCGCCGGAGCGGCGCCTCTTCACTCCGACCAGCTACATCTTCATCCTGTGGATGATCGGCTCGGCCGCGGTGCTGTTCGCCGTCGCCATCGTCTTCATGCGCAACCAGATCCGCCCGATCAAGCGGCTGGCCGCCGCCGCCGACGCGCTCGGCAAGGGGCGCGACGTCGTCAACTTCAAGATGGAGGGGGCGACGGAGGTGCGGCAGGCCGCCGCCGCCTTCCTGCAGATGCGCGAGCGCATCCAGCGCCAGATCACCCAGCGCACCGAGATGCTGGCCGGCGTCAGCCACGACCTGCGCACGCCGCTGACCCGCATGCGGCTCGCCATCGACATGCTGGGCGAAGGCCCGGAGGTCGAGGAGCTGATGACCGACGTCTCCGAGATGGAGGCGATGATCGAAGGCTATCTCGCCTTCGCCCGCGGCGAGGGGACGGAGGCCGTGCAGCCCGCCGACCTGACCCGCATCCTGAACGAGGCGGCGGCCGGCGCGCGGCGCGACGGGACGGAGGTCCACCTGTCGGTCGAGCCGTCGATGACGCTGCCGCTGCGCCCCAACGCCATGCGGCGTTGCATCGCCAACCTGCTGGTCAATGCCGGCCGCCACGCCACAACCGCCTGGATCAGCGCCAGCCGGCAGGACGGGATGATCGAGATCCTGGTGGACGACGACGGTCCCGGCATCCCCGCCAACATGCGCGAGGAGGTGTTCAAGCCCTTCTTCCGGCTGGACAGCTCGCGCAACCGCGAGACCGGCGGCTCCGGCCTCGGCATGACGATCGCGCGCGACGTGGTGCGCAGCCACGGCGGCGACATCACGCTGGACGACAGCCCCTTCGGCGGCCTGCGCGTCGTCATCCGGCTGCCCGTCTGACGGGCGGCGCCGTCACGGCCGGGTGCCGGTGCAGACGATGAAGTTCCAGCTCTTGTAGACGCAATCGACCTCGCGCAGGCCGGCCTCCGTCATCCAGCGGAGCTGGTCGGCCAGCGGGGCGAGCCGGTCGTAGCTCTGGCGCTTGCGGGCGGCGGCGAACTCCTCCTCGCCGACGCCATTGGCCTTCACCTGCCGCACCCACACATCGTCATAGAGCCTGTCGAGCGCCGGCGTCGGCCCCTGCGCCTGGTCGGCGTTGACGAAACGGCCGCCGGGAACCAGCAGGTCATGGATGCGGCGGAACAGCGCCTGCTTGGCCGGGTGCTCCAGATGGTGGATGGACAGCCCCGAGACCACGGCGTCGTAGGGTCCGCCGAGATCGTCCCGCGCATAGTCGGCGGCGCGGAACTCCGCGCGGCCGTCCCCGGCGAACCGGCGGCGGGCGACCTCCAGCATCTCCTCCGCGAGGTCGACCAGGACCAGCTCCGCCTCGGGAAAGCGCTCGCGCAGCCGGGCCGCCAGCAGCCCGGTCCCGGCGCCGAGATCGAGGATGCGCCGCGGCGCCTCCGGCAGCACGGCCAGCAGCTCGACCGCGGTGCCGTAGAAATCGTCGAAGCAGGGGATCAGCGCGCGCCGCAGCCCGTCATAGCCCGACGCGGCGCTGTTGAAGGAGTCTCTGATCGTCATGGGGCGGACCGCCTCCCGGATGCAGGGGCAGCCATACTGCCACGTCCGGCCGGTGACGGCACCTGCCCGCATGCGCCCGGCCCGGACCGGTCACGGGACGCCTGCGGGCGGGACCGTCACCCGGCCGTCAGGTCGGCAGGTCGGCAGGTCGGCAGGTCGGCAGGGTCTGGTAGAGAAGCTGCGCGTAGGTGAAGGGCATGTGCTGCCACAGGTTCGATACCGCGCCGGAGATCGTCGGGCCGCTGGTGTTCTGCGGCGTGACGGTCCACGGCAGCGGGACGACGCTGTCGTTGGTGACGCCGGCCGGCGCCTGCTGGTTCACCAGATATGTCGGGAAGTAGGTGCTGCCGCTGGCGTTCAGCGGGAAGGTGTAGGTGTCGGCGGGCGTCTGGTCGGCCGGCGGCGCCGCCGTGACCACCGGCGTGCCGTTCAGCGCGATCACCTGTCCGGCATGCATGTAGTTGAGGCTGTAGGGCAGGTTCAGCACATTGACCACATCGAAGAACTCGGTGACCAGCGCCGAGCTGGTGGCCGAGCAGGGCTCCGAAGTCGGGTTAACGCTGGTTTACGAACGGCACGGTTTCTGATTCGGTGGGGCCGAACCGGATCGGGGGTGCCGTGCCATGAGTTCCATCGCAGCCGAATTTGGTCAGAAATCGCGTCTGAAGGCGCTGCTGGATCATTTTTCGCTGATCGACGATCCGCGCGATCCGTGGCGGGTGGCCTATCCCTTGCCGGAGATTCTGCTTCTGGCGGTCTGTGGGACGATCGCCGATTGTGAGGATTATGAGGCGATCGCAGCGTGGGGCGAAGCCCGGCTCGATTTTCTGCGGCGGTTTCAGCCCTACCATCACGGGGTGCCGAGCGGACGCTGGCTGACCGTGTTCATGAACCGGATCAACCCGTGCCTGTTCCAGGACTGCTTCACAGCCTGGGTGCGCGAGGCTTGGCCCGACCGCCCCGAGCTTGTCGCCATCGACGGCAAGACCTCGCGGCGCAGCCATGACCGCAGCCGCGCTCAAGCCCCTCTCCACTTGGTGTCGGCCTTCGCCACCACCAGCCGTCTGGTGCTCGGGCAGGAAGCCGTCGAAGACAAGGCTGGCGAACTCGCGGCCATTCCCGTTCTTCTGGAGCGCCTGGCGGCCGACGGCGGCCTCACGGGAGCGATCGTGACCATCGACGCCATCGCCTGCAACGCCACCATCGCCCAAGCCATCCGCGACGCCGGGGCCGACTACCTGCTGGCGGTCAAGGCCAACCAGCCGACCCTGCGCGATGAGATCGAAACTTACTTCGCCGAGGCCCCGGACGTGGCCCTCGAGCACGCCACCGACATCGACAAGGGCCATGGCCGGATCGAGCAGCGCACGGTCACGGTCGCCCGCGAGGTCGATTGGCTGACCGGCGAGCGCCGCTTCCCCGGCGAGGTGCGTCTGCCCGCCGTCGCCTCGATCATTCGGGTTGGCAGCAAAGCCGAGTTGAAGGACCGCTGCCGCTTCGACACCCGCTACTACGTTTCTTCCGCCACGCTGAGCGCCCAGGCAGCGGCTGAGGCCATTCGGGGGCATTGGGGCATCGAGAACCGGCTGCATTGGGTTCTCGACGTCGTCTTCACCGACGACCAGTCCCGCTTGCGCAAGGGACATGGCGCTCAGAACATGGCCGTCGTCCGCCATTTCGCCATCAATCTCGTCCGCAAGGCCGAGGAACCCGCCCGGCCGCGCTCGGGACTGCGGCGCGCCACCAAAAAACCGGCCAAACCCAAAGCGACAAGCATCAAGCTCCGACGAAAGCTGGCGGGATGGGACACCGATTACCTCGACGCCATCCTTGCCGCCAAAATCCGTTAACCTGGATTCGGAGCCCTGGGTGGCCGAGGTGGCGATGGACTGGATGCCCTGCCAGTAGTTCAGGTCGCCCGAGGTCTGGATGGTCAGCGGCACCTGGGGCACCGTGTCCAGGCTGTTCAGGATGGTGTAGAAGCCGAAGCCCTGCTGCTGGAACAGGATGCTGGTGGCGTAGGCGAAATAGTCGTTGCCCGGCTTGGGCTGGGCGAAGCTGTAGCACTTCACGTTGATGGTGTAGCCGCTGAACGGCTGGGTCGCCAGCCAGGCCGCCGCCAGCGCCGCCATGCCGGCGCCGAGGCTGTGGCCGGTGACGTAGAGGTTGATGGAGGTCTGTCCGGCCGGCAGGGCGGACAGGATCGCCTTGATGCGGCCGGTGAGGGAGTTGATCGAGAAGATGGAGTCGGTCACCCTCGCGTCCAGAAGCGAGTCCAGCGATTCCAGGGCGACGCGGAAACCGAGATGGACCAGCGCGTTCTGCGCCGCGACGTTGCCGCTGGTCGAGACGTAGCTCTTCGGCAGGCTGAAGAGGTCGAGCATCTGCTGGACCGCGGCCGGGAGGCTGTTCCACAGCGCCTGCGGGATAAGGCTCTGCAGCGATCCCTTGGGAATCTGCTGGGCAGTGACCGGCAGGGCGAAGAAATCCTCCACCACGTTGGTCGCGGTCATCGTACCGCGGAAGGCCAGGCAGTAGGTCGGGACCGCCGTCTGGTTCACCAGACCGGCCAGCAGCGCCTGGTTGCCGAGTTGGGAGACGACGATGGAGGAGGCCCAGGTGGTCGAGGTGGTGGAAGCGATGGCCGCCTGCCAGTCGGACGGCCAGCGCTGGTAGTAGATCGACGGATAGGCGTTGGCATAGGCGGGGTTCAGGGGCGAACCGGTGGCCGGCGCGGTCGGATCCAGCACGGCGGTCCCGCCGTCCGGGACATAGAGCGGAAGAAAGGTATCGACGGCACTGGCGATGCGCAGGATCTCCAGCGCTTCGCCGGCATCATAGGCGGGACCAAAGGCGGGAAGAGTCATCCAAAAACCTCCTGAAATCCATCGAATGGAAAAATGGCCTGGTCACGGCGCCGCCCGGCCTGCCGGGCAATGGTCCGGCAGGTGACTGCGGCACCCGTGGAAGGGGCGACGAGGTCTCTTCTTTCGGCAGACAGCCGGCAGCCGCCCATGTGCGGGCCTCACAGGCGTGCCGCGACGGCATCCTCATTCGCCTGATGCAAGGAGATCACCTGAATACCAGCAAGAACTCATCCGACTCGAAAAGAAACTCCACATCTCCCGCAAATAACTCTACATGCTGATAACTATATTTCATGCACCACAATGATCGACATTTGGTGACGGATCGAATCATTACGAATACATCGGCATGATTTTGGCGTCGCAAAACACTCGCCACTTCAGAAACGAATTCATTCGTCTTCCATTTGCGGCGCCGGCGTCCCTTCCCGCCGCCGGCGGCACAAAAAGAAAGGCCCCTCCGAATGGGAGAGGCCTTTGCTGGCGGGCGGCGGACCGGATGGCGGGCCGGCCTCAGCTGTCCTTCGCCTTCTGGGTATCGCTGACCGGCTGGACGCCGTGGGGCTGGTCCTGCGGCTGCTGGGTCTGCTGGTCGGGCTGCTTCTGCTCCGGCGGCGGGTCACGGCGCGGCGGACCGGCCTTCACGTCGTTGTAGACGGCCTTGGCGATGTCCAGCAGCTCCTCCTTGGAGAGGCGGCCGGCGATGGCGTAGGCGAGCGGCCCCTCGACCCAATAGAAGGTCGCGACATCGCCGTTCTGCGTGAAGCTGAAGGACGAGTTGTTGCCGGCCGGCGGAGCGCCGACGAAGAGCGTGATCCGCTTCCCGCCCTCGTTGGCGTACATGTACTGCGCGCCGGCGCCGAGGTCGGTCGGCAGCGAGCGGCCGCCGATCAGGCGGTAGCCGATCTTGCCGAGATCCGGCCCGAACACCTCGCGCCCGACCCGCTTGGACAGCCAGCCGTTCAGCTCATCCTGGTTGTCGGCGCCCAGCTCCACCTGGAACCGTTCGTCGGCGGTATAGAAGCGGTGGGCCTGCGTCGCCTCCTGCGCAAAGGTGGCGAGCGTGCGGTTCTGCTGCGCGACGGGAGAGGGAGTGGTCTGGACCGAGCGGCCGAACCAGCCGCCGGTGGCCCCGGCGACGACCAGCGCGACCGCGGCGGCGGCGCGGACCCAGCCGCGGGCATGCCAGGCCGGCCGGTTGTCGTTGATGGCCAGCCGGCCCTTCAGCCGGTCGGTCAGCTCCTCCACCGGGGCATCGGCGGGATCGCGCAGCACCGGGTCGAACAGCTCGTGCAGCAGCGACGCCTGGGTGCGGTAATCCTCCGCCCGGCGCGCCGCGTCGCCATCCTCCGCCAGCCAGCGTTCCACCGCGAGCCGTCGGGTTCCGTCAAGCTGACCATCCACATAGGCGTGGAGATCATCCTCCGTCAAACGATGCGCGTTCATCACTTCACCCGCCTGAGGGTGCTGCCACCCTCTTTCGCCAGCTTCGCCCTGACCGCCTCGCGCGCCCGTGACAGGCGCGACATGACGGTCCCGATCGGTACGCCGAGGATATCCGCCACCTCGTCGTACTTCAGGCCCTCCAGCGCGACCAGAAGCAGCACCTTGCGCTGCTCCTCCGGCAGTTCCTCGACGGCGCGCATCATCTCGCGCAGCTCGACCCGCTCCTCCTGCCGGGCCGGGGTCACCAGCCTGGACTCGACGGATTCGACGTCGACCTCGTCGGGCCTGGCCGCCTTGGACCGGACCTGGTTGACGTGGACGTTGTGCAGGATTGTGAACAGCCACGCACGCAGGTTCGTCCCCGTCTGGAAGGTGTCGGCACGCGCCACCGCGCGCGTCAACGCTTCCTGGACCAGGTCCTCCGCGTCCGACCGGTTGCGGATCAGCGCCCGAGCGTAGCGCCGCAACGAGGCAATATGGACTTCCAGCTCGACCCCGAATTTGCTCAACCGCGCACCCGATCGATTCCGATTGCGCCACGACGCAAACAGTCGTGACAACCATCAAATAGGATGACGCGGTTCGCACCCACAGGGCCGGGCTGTCAAAAGACCCGGTTCTGTGGGGGCGAACACGCGACGCTCATCCTTTATTCCAGACTTTGATGGCCGTGCAGCAAAATTCCGGCGGAAGTTTGGCGGGACCTGCCTGCGACGGGTTACCGCCGGCGGTCAGAGGCCGTTTCCGGCCAGCGCCACGCAGACGCGGTCCTTGCCGGCGAGGCTGCCGCAGCCGCCATTGCCCTGCGAGACGAAGCGGATCACCACCCGATCTCCCTTGGCCGCGGACTGCGGCGGCAACAGGGCCTCGGCAACCTCGGTCTCCACCGTGCGGGCGGGCGCCTTGCCCGAGCGCGCCGGGGCGACGCCGGCAGGCGCGGACCGGGCGCCACGGTCGGCGGCGGCGACATAATGCGCGGGCGGCTGGGTGAGCGGGGCCGACGGCGGGGCGACGACGACAGGGGCGGCGGCGGGGGCGACGGTCCGGACGGGCTCCGCGGGGGCGACCGCCACCGGCACGGGCTGCGGAACGGGGGCCGGAGCCTCGGCCACCAGGACCGGCGCGGGGACAGGAGCCTGCTCGGCCGGGGCGGCGGCCGGCTTCGAATCGGTCTTCGGCGCGTTGGCCGGGACCACGGCGACCTCGATGGCCGAGGCGCCGGCCGACTGCGACGGTTCGCGTGGCCCGACGCCGCGCAGCGCCGGGGTCAGGGCGGCGAGATACTGCTTGGTCTCGCGCGGCAGCCTCTGCTTGCCGGCGAGGTGGCCGGCGTAGCAGGCCGGGCCGCAATTGTAGGCGGCGAGGAATCCCGGTGCGCCGAACAGGTCGTACATCTCCCGCAGATAGGCGGTGCCGGCGAGGATGTTGTCGTGCGGATCGGCCGGGTCGGCGCCGAGATTGTACTGCCAGCGCATCAGTTCGTAGGTGCCGGGCATCACCTGCATCAGCCCGATGGCGCCGGCCTGGCTGGTGATGGTGCGGCCGTTCACCTGGGCGCGCCCGCCGCTCTCGCGCAGCATGACGGCGCGGATCCACTTCTCCGGAACGTCGAAGCGCTCCGACGCCTCGCGGATATGGTGGGCCCAGCGGCCGAGCGGATCGTTGGGATCGACCTGATAGGCGGTATCGACCCTGGCGGCCGGGGCGGTCGCCGTCTCCGGCGTGTTCGAGGCGCAGCCGCTGGCGGCGAGCGCAAGACACAACAGAGCACCGGCGGCGCGGGCGGTCGCGAGGGGTCGGTTTGCCACGTTCTGGAGTTCCGTGCTGTTGGCGCGGGTATCGCAGGAGGTACTACGCTTTTTCGGAGTAGTCGGCCCAGGTGTCAAGCGACAACGACGCCGTTCCTTTACGGGCTGTTAAGCCACGTTTCCGCCACAATGGGCAAGCTGGTTTTTCGGCAAATATCCTTCGCCATTATTTCAAAGGAACAGGGTCTAGCTACGGAAACCTTGACAGAGCCGCATCTTCCATCCTATCTCGCGCGCCTATCGAGTCGGTTGATCCAGCCGGGCCTTTTGCTCCGTTTGAGCTGTGTGGCGGATCGACCCGGCCGTCGAAGGTGCCGTGATGAGCCAAGCCCTCCCCCAGCCGCGCCGCCGCTCGCGCCGGGTTCTCCTGATGGTGCTGGTGGCCGGCCTCGCGCTGGCCGGTGCGCTGTGGCGCGCACGCAGCCCCGGCGACGCCGCCGCCCTGCCCGCCGCCCCCGCGGTGGAACGGCCGGTCGAGCTGGCGCGCGTCGAAGTGACGCGGATGGTGCCGCGCCGGCTGGCCGAGACGGTGCGGCTCAGCGGCTCGATCGCGCCGCTGGAGCAGAGCGCCGTCAAGTCCGAGGTCGCCGCCCGGCTGGTCGAGGTGACGGTGCGCGAGGGGCAGGCGGTGCGCAAGGGCGACCTGCTCGCCCGATTCGACACCGCCGAGCTGACCGCCCGCCTGAACGAGAAGCTGAGCAACCTGGACGGCGCCCGCGCGCAGCTCGTGCTCGCCGAGAAGACCCGCGCCAAGAGCCTCGCCCTGCGCCAGAAGGACATCGTGGCGGAGACCAACCTCGACCAGGCGCAGAGCAGCTTCCAGTTCCAGCAGTCGCAGGTCGCCGCACTGGCCGCCCAGGTGGAGCTTGCGCGCAAGGCCCTGCGCGACGCCGTGGTGGTCAGCCCGATCGACGGTACGGTGGCGCAGCGCTCGGTCAACCCCGGCGACTATCTGGCGGTGAATGCGGCGATGTTCGTGGTGGTCGACCTCAGCCGGGTGGAGGTCGAGGCGACCGTCCCGGCCGACGACGTGGCGCGGCTGAAGCCCGGCCAGAGCGTCGCCCTGCGGGTCGAGGGGTTCGGCGAGCGGGTCTTCCCCGGACGGCTCGCCCGGATCAATCCGATGACGCGGGCCGGCTCCCGCTCGATCCCCGTCTATGTCAGCGTCGACAATGCGGACGGGGCGCTGCGCGGCGGCATGTTCGCCACCGGCGACGCCCTGGTCGCCGAGGAGGAGCGCGCCTTCGCCGTGCCGCCCGCCGCCATCCGCAAGGACGAGCAGGGCGAGTTCGTGCTGGTGGTCGGCGGGGCCGGCGACCGGCTGGAACGCCGCGCCGTCACCCGCCGCGCCGTCTGGGCACGCGGCGACCTCGTCCAGGTCGACGGGCTGGCGGAGGGCGATCTGGCGGTCACCGCCAACCTCCCCGGCCTGACCGCCGGGCGGACGGTGAAGGTCGCCGGCTCCTGACGCCCCCGCGTCCGCCGTACGAACAAGAAAGGCGCGCCCCGCGGGACGCGCCTTTTTGCCGACCGCCCGGAGAGGCGGTCAGTTCTTGGACTTGTCGACCAGGCGGCGCTCGGCGATCCACGGCATCATGGCGCGCAGCTTCTCGCCGACCTTCTCGATCTCATGCTCGGCGTTGCGGCGGCGGATGGCCTTGAAGGAGGGCTGGCCGGCCTTGCACTCCAGCATCCAGTCGCGGACGAAGCGGCCGGTCTGGATGTCCTCCAGCACGCGCTTCATCTCCTTCTTGGTCTCTTCGGTGATGATGCGCGGGCCGGTGCGGTAGTCGCCGTACTCGGCCGTGTTGGAGATCGAGTAGCGCATGTTGGCCATGCCGCCCTCGTACATCAGGTCGACGATCAGCTTCACCTCGTGCAGGCACTCGAAATAGGCCATCTCCGGGGCATAGCCGGCCTCGACCAGCGTCTCGTAGCCGGCGCGGATCAGTTCGGTCAGGCCGCCGCACAGCACGGCCTGCTCACCGAACAGGTCGGTCTCGCACTCTTCCTTGAAGGTGGTCTCGATGATGCCGGCGCGGCCGCCGCCGTTGGCCGAGGCGTAGGACAGGGCGATGTCCAGCGCGTTGCCCGAGGCGTTCTGGTGCACGGCGACCAGCGACGGCACGCCGCCGCCCCGCTGGTACTCGCTGCGCACCGTGTGGCCGGGGCCCTTCGGCGCGATCATGAACACGTCGAGGTCGGCGCGCGGCTCGATCAGGTTGAAGTGCACGTTCAGGCCGTGCGCGAAGGCCAGGGCGGCGCCCTGCTTCATGTTCGGGGCCAGATCCTCGCGGTACAGGTCGGCCTGCAGTTCGTCAGGGGTCAGCACCATGACGACGTCCGCCCAGGCGGCGGCCTCGGCCGGGGTCATGACCGTGAAGCCGGCAGCCTCGGCCTTCTTGATGGTCGCCGAGCCGGGGCGGAGCGCGATCCGCACGTCCTTCACGCCGCTGTCCCGCAGGTTGTGGGCGTGGGCGTGGCCCTGGCTGCCGTAGCCGACGATGACGACCTTCTTCCCCTTGATGAGGTTCACGTCGGCATCACGATCATAATAGACGCGCATGGTAGTGCTTCCTTGGATTTTTCGGTCTGGTGTTGCGGGATTTGCGCAGCGGAATTACTCCACCGGCGGCAGGGCTACGTCAAGGAAATCGCGGTTCTCGATCTTAAATGGATCGACGATGGTCACGCGCCCGAGCTTGCGGCCATCCTGATAGTCCTCGGAAAACAGGACGTCGCATCCGGCCTTCTGGGCAGTGGCCCAAAGCAGCGCGTCCCAGAACGGGATGCCGTGGTCGCGTGCGACGGAAACGGCGGCGTCGAAACACTCCTCATCCGCCGCGACAACGGGAAACATGCGGCGCAGGTTGGCCAAGGCGCGCGCGATCCGGTCTTCCGTCGCGCGCTGCTTGCGCTTGGCGACCCAGTAGAATTCACCCAGGCTTTGCAGGGTCAGCACGCTGTCGCGACTCAAGGCCCGCTTCAGGAGATCCCGCGAGGCGGTCCGATGGAATTCCCCGCTGTGGTCATAAGCGTAGAGGAGGATGTTGCTGTCGAACATGACCTTCATCGGAATCTCTTCAGACGCTCCTCATAGATATCATCGCGCGTCCAGTTCCGTTCGCCGATGCTCATGCCTTCCTCAAGGTCGTCCAGAAAAGCGCGCACGGCCTGCGGATCCTTGCGGTCCCTGGCCGGACCGGACTCGGGAACGAGCCGCAGCACCGGAGTACCCTGGCTGGTGAGCACGATCTCCTCGCCCCGCTGCGCCTCCTCGGCGAGCTTGGCGAGCTGGCCCTGGGCCTCTTCGATCGACAACATCTTCATGACCGCCTCCCCTGCGCGCGCCTGCCCGTCATCCCGGCCCCGTCATCCTAGACGAGGCCGGGCGGATTCGCGACATGGGCCGATGACCGGCCGGGCTCAGAGGCCCGCCGCTCCCTTGGACATGGCGACGACGCCGGTGCGGCTGGCCTCGACGAGGCCGAGCTGCGACATCAGCCCGACGAAGTCGTCGACCTCGGCCGTCGTGCCGGTCAGCTCGAACACGAAGGAGGTCAGGGTGGCGTCGACGACCTTCGCCTTGAAGATGTCGGCCAGCCGCAGCGCCTCGATGCGCTTCTCGCCGGTGCCGGCGACCTTCAGCAGGGCGAGCTCGCGCTCCACCGACGGGCCCTCGTCGGTCAGGTCGAGAACGCGGTGGACCGGCACCAGCCGGCTGAGCTGCGCCTTGATCTGCTCGATGATCATGCGGGTGCCCGAGGTCACCAGCGTGATGCGCGACAGGTGGTCGGCGTTGTTCACCTCCGCCACCGTCAGGCTTTCGATGTTGTAGCCGCGGCCGGAGAACAGGCCGATCACGCGGGCCAGCACGCCGGGCTCGTTGTCCACCAGCACGGCGATGGTGTGCTTCTCGATCTTCTCTTCCATGATTCCCATTTCCCCTGGAGTCGTCGCCGGCAACCGATCAGACCAGAACCATGCCGTCTTCCGGCGTGGCGTCGGACGGGCTGTCGTCCGGCCCCAGCAGGATTTCGTTGTGGGCCTTGCCGCCGGGGATCATGGGGAAGCAGTTCTCCTTGGGGTCGACGGCGATGTCGACGATCACCGGGCGGTCGGTGACCTCCAGCATCTTCCTGATGACCTCGTCCACCTCGGCCACCGTGGTGGCGCGCAGGCCGACGCAGCCCCAGGCCTCCGCCAGCTTCACGAAATCGGGCAGCGCCTCGGAGTAGGACTGGGAATAGCGGGAACCGTGCAGCAGCTCCTGCCACTGGCGCACCATGCCCATGTACTGGTTGTTCAGGATGAACACCTTGACCGGGGCGCGGTACTGAACGGCGGTGCCGATCTCCTGCATGTTCATCAGGAAGGAGGCCTCGCCCGACACGTCCACCACGACGCTGTCGGGATGGGCGAGCTGGGCGCCGATGGCCGCCGGCAGGCCGTAGCCCATGGTGCCGAGGCCGCCCGAGGTCAGCCAGCGGTTGGGCTGGTCGAAGGGCAGGAACTGGGCGGCCCACATCTGGTGCTGGCCGACCTCCGTCGTGATGTAGTGGTCCCTGCCCTTCAGCGCCTCGCGCAGCCGCTCCAGCGCGTACTGCGGCTTGATGACCGATTCGCTGCGGTGGTAGTTCAGGCAGTGGCGGCCGCGCCACAGCTCGATCTGCGCCCACCACTCCTTCAGCGCCGCCTGGTCCGGGCGCTTCTGGCGCGCCTTCCAGATGCGGATCATGTCCTCCAGCACCGCGCCGGCGTCGCCGACGATCGCCACGTCCACCGCGACGTTCTTGTTGATCGAGCTGGGGTCGATGTCGATGTGGATCTTCTTCGAGCCCGGCGAGAACTCCGACAGCTTGCCGGTCACGCGGTCGTCGAAGCGGGCGCCGATGTTCACCATGACGTCGCAGTTGTACATGGCGAGGTTGGCCTCGTAGGTGCCGTGCATGCCCAGCATGCCCAGCCACTGCTGGTCGGACGCCGGGAAGGCGCCCAGCCCCATCAGGGTCGAGGTGATCGGATAGCCGGTGGTCTTGACGAACTGGGTCAGCAGCTTGGCCGCGAAGGGGCCGGCGTTGATGACGCCGCCGCCGGTGTAGAAGATCGGCCGCTTGGCGTTGGCGATCAGCTCCACCGCTTCCTCGACGCGGGCGATCTCCGGCTTGACCTGCGGGCGGTAGGTCTTGTGCTTGACCTCGGCCGGCGGGACATAGACGCCCTCGGCGAACTGCACGTCCTTCGGCAGGTCGACCACCACCGGGCCGGGACGGCCGGTGCGCGCGACGTAGAAGGCCTCGTGCAGGGTGCGGGCGAGCTGGTCGACGTCCTTCACCAGGTAATTGTGCTTGGTGCAGGGCCGGGTGATGCCGGTGGTGTCGGCCTCCTGGAAGGCGTCGTTGCCGATCAGGTGGGTCGGCACCTGGCCCGACAGGCAGACGATCGGGATGCTGTCGCACAGCGCGTCCAGCAGGCCGGTCACCGCGTTGGTGGCGCCGGGGCCGGAGGTCACCAGCACGCAGCCGACCTTGCCGGTCGAGCGCGCATAGCCCTCCGCCGCGTGGACCGCGGCCTGTTCGTGCCGTACGAGGATGTGCTTGAGGTCGTTCTGCTGGAACAGGGCATCGTAGATGGGAAGTACGGCGCCGCCGGGATAGCCGAAGATGATGTCAACGCCCTGGTCCTTCAGGGCCTTGATGACGATCTGGGCACCGGTCAGCTTCTGTTCGGGCATAGCTCACGACCTTCTTCGGGATGGGCCCCCTCTCCCAAGGGAGCCCGGTTCATCGCGTTCACCATTCCGGCCGGCAAAAACAAGGGCTTAAGCCCGCACGACCGGAACCGGGACGGGCACCCTAGTCAAAATCCGTGGTGGTGGTCAACCCATTTCGCGAATGTTCGAAAAGCTTTTTTGCCGCAGTTTTTCCGAATGTTGCGCGTCCTGGATCATCACACGCACGATGCGCACAAACGAAAAGGGCGGCCGGCCGCAGCCGGTCGCCCTCGAAGACGTCCGGTTGCCCGGACGGCCGGCTCCCGTCCGGGATCAGCCGGTCTTCAGCAGGTTGCACAGGCGGCGCACGCCTTCGCGGATGCGCTCCGGCTTGGTGACGGAGAAGCTGAGGCGCAGCGTGTTCTGCCCCGAGCGGTCGGCATGGAAGGCCGAGCCGGGGACGAAGGCGACGTTGGCCTCCTTGATCGCCCGCTCCAGCAGCGCCGTGCCGTTGACGCCCTCCGGCAGTTCCAGCCAGACGAACATGCCGCCTTCCGGCTTGGTCCAGGTGACGCCCGGCGGGGCGAACTCCGCCAGCGCGGCCAGCATGGCGTCGCGCCGCTCCTTGTACTGGGCGCGCAGGTGCTTCACGTGCGTCTCGAAGATCGAGGAGACGATGTCGTGCAGCACGATCTGGTTGATGGTGCTGCAATGCAGGTCGCCGGCCTGCTTCATCAGCACCAGCCGGTTGATGACCTCCGGCGCGGCATTGACCCAGCCGATGCGGAAGGCCGGCACCATGGTCTTGGAGAAGGTGCCGCAATAGATGACGTGGCTGAGATGGCCGCCGTTGCGCGCCGCGTCGAGCGCCGCGATGCAGGGGATCGTCTCGCCCTCGTAGCGCAGCTCCGAATAGGCGGTGTCCTCGACGATCGGCACGCCGGCCTTGACGCACAGGTCGAGGATGGCCTCGCGCCGCGCCAGCGAGACGGTGGTGCCGTTCGGGTTCTGGAAGTCGGGGACGAGATAGAAGAACTTCGGCTTCTCGGCCAGCGCCGCCTCCAGCGCCGCCAGTTCCGGCCCCTCCTCGTCCATCGGGACGGAGACGTAGGTCGGCTCGTAGGGCGAGAAGGCCTGCAGCGCGCCGAGATAGGTCGGCCGCGTCACCACCACCTTGTCGCCCGGGCCGATCAGCAGCTTGCCGACGAACTCCAGCGCCTGCTGCGACCCGCTGGTCACCAGCACGCCGTCCAGCCCGACCTCGACGCCCAGCCGGCCCATATAGGCGCAGATCCACTCGCGCAGCGGGGTGAAGCCCTCGCTGATCGAATACTGCAGCGCACCGCCGGCCCCGGTGTTGGACTGGAAGATCTTCTCGTAGGCCCGCGCGATGGCGGCGGTGGGGAAGAAGTCGGGATCGGGAATGCCGCCGGCGAAGGAGATGATTTCGGGCCGGTCGATCAGCTTCAGCAGTTCGCGAATTTCCGAAGCCGTCATGCCGCCGACGCGGCCAGCGAACACATGTGCCCAATCAACCGTCACGCTCGGGTCCTCCAACGCATTCAGCGGCGCAAAGCCGTATTTAGGTGGGCGAGAATTGCATTGCGGCCGGCGGAAGAAAAGTACAATCCCGTGCTGCGGTGCACATGCGGCACCGTATGGCTGCCATGCGATTGCGGAACAGGCGAACTATTCGAAAGCTGGTGGCGGAACCAGGTGACCTGCCGCTTGGCGTAGCGTCGCGTCGACTGTTTCGCGAGCTCCACCGCCGCCTCCAGCGGCAGCTCGCCGTGCAGGTGGCGGCGCAGTTCCGGCACGCCGAGCGCCTTCAGCACCGGCAGGTCGGGGGCGAGCCGCTGCTCCCGCTGCAGGGCGTCGAGGTGGCGGACCTCCTCCAGCGCACCCTGCCCGATCATCAGGTCGAAGCGGCGGTCGCAGTTGGCGTAGAGCGCGTCCCGCGGCGGGTCGATGACGACGACGTGGAAGCGCAGCCCCTCCGGCGCCCCCTGGGCGGTCGCCGCCTGCCAGTGCGACAGCGGCCGGCCGGTCGCCTCCAGCACCTCCCAGGCGCGGGTCAGGCGGGTGGTGTCCCCGGCATGCAGCCGCGCACTGTCGGGATCGCGGGCGACCAGCTCCGCCCGGAAGGCCTCGCCGCCCAGCTCGGCGAGGCGGGCATGGGCGGCCCGCCGGACCTCCTCCGGGATGGCGGGAACCGCGCTCAACCCCTGCATCAGGGCGCGCAGATAGAGGCCGGTGCCGCCGACCACCACCGGCAACCGACCAGCCGCCCGCGCCGCCGCGATCTCCGCCAGCGCCATGTCGCGCCAGCGCGCGGCCGACCCTCGCTCCGCCGCCGGCAGCACGCCATAGAGCCGGTGCGGCACGCGCGCCAGATCCTCCGGCCCCGGCCGGGCGGTCAGCACCGACAGGTCGGCGTAGAGCTGCATGCTGTCGGCATTGACGACGGTGCCGCCGAACGCCTCGGCGATGTCCAGCGCCATGCCGGATTTGCCCGAGGCGGTCGGCCCGCCGATGACGACCACGTCCGTCCGTTCGTACCCGCCCTGCCCGTGCTCGGTCTGTTCGCTCATGAATCCGGCCCCCTGGAACTGCGGCGAGAGTCACCATCAACCGGCGGCCGGACCAAGCGGAATCTCGCACCGGCGCTTGCGACGACACTTCATTGGACCGGACCCCGCCGCTGTGCTAGGGAGCGGCGCAGCATCCTCCCGCCGCAGGACACGCCCGCCATGAACGCCGTCGCCACGCTGATCGCTCCCCGGACCGTCACGCTCGAGGAGGATGCGGTCGCCGCGGCCCGCGCCGCGCTGCAGTCGCTGGGCGCGGACACCGTGGCCCCCGACTGGCTGGCCCCCGGCACGGCCTGCGACCTGCCCTTCGGCAATCTGGCGCCGGAGCAGGCGGAGGCGGCGGTGCGCCACGCGCTGGGGGACACCCCGGTGGACGTGATCGCCCAGCCCGCCGCCACCCGGCGCAAGCGTCTGCTGGTCGCCGACATGGAATCGACCATCATCCGGCAGGAGCTGCTGGACGAGCTGGGCGACTATGTCGGGCTGAAGGAGCACATCGCCGCCATCACCGCCCGCGCGATGAACGGCGAGATCGACTTCAAGGCGGCGGTGCGCGAGCGGGTCGCCCTGCTGAAGGGGCTGAAGGAGCAGGTGCTGGACGAGGTGTGGCAGCGCGCCACCCTGATGCCGGGAGCGGCCGAGCTGGTGGCGACGATGCGGGCCAACGGCGCCGTCTGCGTCCTGGTGTCCGGCGGCTTCCGCTGCTTCACCAGCCGGGTGCGGAGCTGGATCGGCTTCGACGACGACCGCGGCAACATGCTTGAGGTGGCGGACGGCCTGCTGACCGGCCGGGTGGTGGAGCCGATCCTGGACAAGGACAGCAAGCTGCAGTCCCTGCTGAGCTACGCCGGCGACCACCGCGTCCCGATGGCGGAGACCATGGCGGTCGGCGACGGCGCCAACGACCTGCCGATGCTGCTGGCCGCCGGCCTCGGCGTCGCCTTCCATGCCAAGCCGGCCGTCGCGGCGGAGGCGCGCGCCCGGGTCGACCACGGCGACCTGACCGCCCTGCTGTTCGCCCAGGGCTACCGGGCGGGCGAGATCGTCGCGGGCGCCGCCGCGGCCTGAGGGCCGGCCGCCTGCGCCGCTACGCCCACACCCCGCGCACATAGGGGGTGAGCTGGGTGTCCTGCATGATGATGTGGTGGACCAGCCAGTCGGCGGTGAACTTGTAGAGCCGCTCGGCGTTGTGGTGCGTCGGGTCGCTGGAGAACTGCAGCGACAGGTCGTTGATCGCCTTCACCGCCTCGTGATGCTGCCGGACATGGTCCTCATAGCGCGGGTAATGGACCATCTGCATGATCCGTTCCTCGCGCGCGAAATGCTCCTTGGTGTATTCCAGGAGCTTCATCAGGATCTTGGCGACGCGCACGGGCTGGAACTTCGCACTGGCGAGAGCGGCGTCCAGCTCGTTCAGATAGCCGATCAGATGCTTGTGGTCTTCGTCGATGGACGGCTGGCCGACGCTAAGCTGCCGCCGCCAATGGATGGCACCCATGCCCCACCCGGCCTCCCCAGTGCCCCATGAGAGGGCGTTTGCGCCATTATGGTGGTCATACCAGGGAGTCTGAACAGCTTGCGGCGTCACACGTCAATTTGACGCACCCGTCCGGCGGGGCCGGCAGGGCCGGCGCATCGCGGACGGACGGGGCGGAGGCGCCGCCGCCCCCGCCCCGTGCCCGCCGGACCGGCCGATCAACCGATGATGGAGTAGCCGCAGTCGACGTAGGTGGTGTCGCCGGTGATGCCCTTGGCCCCGTCGGTGGCGAGGAAGGCGGTGGTGTAGCCGACCTCCTCGATGGTGACGAGGCGCCCTTCCGGCGCCCGCTCCGTCGCCTTGTTCAGCAGCTCGTCGAAATGGGCGATGCCGGAGGCCGCGCGGGTCTTGATCGGACCGGGGGAGATGGCGTGGACGCGGATGCGCTTGGGGCCCAGCTCCGCCGCCAGATAGCGCACGCAGGCCTCCAGCGCAGCCTTGACCGGCCCCATGACGCCGTAATTGTCGACCACGCGGTTGGCGCCGAAGTAGGACATGGTGAACAGCGTGCCGCCGTCCTTCATCAGCGGCTCGGCATAGCGGGCCATGCGGATGAAGGAGTGGCAGGAGACGTCCATCGCCTTCTGGAACCCTTCGCGCGAGCAGTCGACGACGCGGCCGTGCAGATCCTCCTTCGGCGCGAAGGCGATGGAGTGCAGGGCGAAGTCCAGCTTGCCCCACTCCTTTTCGATCCGGTCGAACATCGCCTTGAGCTGGCCTTCGGCGGTGACGTCCACCGGCTCGAAGATCGGCGCCTCGAGCTGCAGGGCCAGCGGCTCGACGTGCGGCTTGGCCTTTTCGTTCAGGTAGCTGACCGCAAGCTCGGCACCCAGCGCGCGGAAGGCGCGGGCGCAGCCCCAGGCGATCGACTGGTCGTTGGCGATGCCGAGGACGAGCCCCTTCTTGCCTTCCAGCGTCGCGGCGGCGGGAATGATCGTGGTCATGACGGGCAATCCTGAGGTTTGGGTGGCCTGGTATGGGATGGCCTGAGATGAGACAGGCGTCGCTCATCGCGGGCCGGCGGTTCGGCAAGACCATTCAGGAAAACGGCCTGTCGCCGGACCATCCCGCGCCATCCTTTGTGCAGTGCACACTAAACCAGCCGCAGATCTCGATCAACCCATTAATATTGAAATGAAATTGACATAGAGCAATGTACAACAGAAGTCGATGATATGTGTACGTCGTCCGCTGACCTGGACTGGAGCGACCCGGCGTCACCTCCACTGTTGGCCTCGCGACCGATCCGGTATCTTTCCCGTGGCTGCGGCGGGGGCCGGCCGGGAGCCCTGTCCCGGCCGCATCGCTCCCGGCCGCATCGCTCCCGGCCCGGCCCTCCCGGCCCGGTCGCCGCCGCTCAGCGCGCCACGCCCGGCGTGAAGGAGGGGGGATCGCTGGCCGGGAAGGACTCCTCGGACGCCTCGTCGACCCGCTCGCGGTCGTCGCACTCGCCGTAGATGTCGCCGGGATGGCGCGAGAACTGGTCGCGCCCCTCCTCGACGTCCTGGGACGGTATGGCCCGGCGGTCGTGGGCGTGCCCGCCGAGCATTTCCTTGACCGGACAATAGCCGGTCAGCCCGCGCGCCACCAGCGCGCCGCCGGCCAGCGCCAGCATCGCGCCGGAGGCGGTCGGGCGCCGCATGCCGAGCACGGCGAGCAGGCCGCCGCCGACCAGCGACACCAGCCGCTCGGTATGGCCGACGTTGATCATGCGGTCGTGCAGGTCGGGAAGATGAGAAAGTGCCATGCTGTTCCTCCATGTCCGGAGCGAGGGGTCCGGCTCTATTGGTTGGCGGCGGGCGGGGACGGCGCATTGCCCGCCGCACCGGAGGGCGGCGCCTCGCCGCCGCTCGATCCGGCAGCCGGGCCATCCGCCGGGCCCGGGCCGCCGTGGGCCTGCGCCAGTTCGCCGTTCAGCCGGTCCACCTCCTGCGACAGTCGCTGGACCTCCTGTTGCAACGCCGCAGGGGCGGCACCGTTCCCGCCCGGCATCGCGCCGGCGGCGGCCAGCGCGGCGCCGTCCTGCACCCAGTAGGGCGGGACGCCGTAATAGGTGTGGAGCGCCATCGCCCACTGGCGGTCGCTCATGTCCGGCCGGTTGGAGCTGGTGAACTGCGGCGCTCCCGTCAGGCGGTCCTTCGGGACGTTCAGCACGTACCCGTCGCCGGACGGCTGGAACAGGGCCCAGGGAACCGGGAAGTGCCGCTCGCTGAGGCCGAGGAAGCCGCTCAGCTCCACCACCGCATAGGCGACGCGGCCGGTCGTCGGATCGACGACCAGTTCGGACACCTTGCCCACCTGCTCGCCGTCGGAACCGCGCAGCGTGGCGCGCTGCAGGTCCTCCGCCGCGACGACGCGCGGCTTCCCGATGGCGCGCTGAAGCGCCTCGGCCTGGGCGAGGATCACGGCGCAGCCCTGCGCGTTGCCCGCCTGGGCGGTGCGCTGGGCAACCTGCTGCAGGGCGCGGAGCTGGGCCGTCTCCTGCGGCGTCACCGCCGCCGGGATCTGCGGGCCGGCGGCCTCCAGGGCGGCGATGCGCTGGCCCAGCCGGTCGAGCCCCTCGGCACAGGGATCGGCGGCCAGCGCCGGCGTCAGGGCGGGCCACAGGACCAGCGCCCCGCCAGGGTGGCGCCGAGCAGCAGGCGTGTCATCGAGAACTCCTCCGGCTTGAAACCTCGCGTGCTGCAAGAACAGCACGGTCAAGCCGGAGGTTCCGCGGGTCCCTTACCCCGGCAGCGGCAGCCCGCCGCGCTGGACGATGAAGGACTGGATGGCGTCGAGCCCCTGCCCCGCCTTGATGTTGGTGAAGACGAAGGGGCGGTCGCCGCGCATCTTGCGGGCGTCGCGGTCCATCACCTCCAGGCTGGCGCCGACCAGCGGAGCGAGGTCGGTCTTGTTGATCACCAGCAGGTCCGACCGGGTGATGCCCGGCCCGCCCTTGCGCGGGATCTTGTCGCCGGCCGACACGTCGATGACGTAGATCGTGATGTCCGCCAGCTCCGGCGAGAAGGTCGCCGCGAGGTTGTCGCCGCCGGACTCGATGAAGATCAGGTCGAGGTCGGGGAAGCGGCGGGTCATCTCGTCCACCGCGGCGAGGTTGATCGAGGCATCCTCGCGGATCGCCGTGTGCGGACAGCCGCCGGTCTCCACCCCCATGATCCGCTCCGGCTTCAGGGCGCCCGAGCGGGTGAGGAACTCGGCATCCTCCTTGGTGTAGATGTCGTTGGTGATCGCCGCGACCTCCCAGTCCTCGCGCATGCGCTTGCACAGCGCGTCGGTCAGGGCGGTCTTGCCGGACCCGACCGGCCCGCCGATGCCGACGCGCAGGGGACCCGTGTGGCTCTTCTCGATGGCGTTCGCGGTGGGAACTGCGGTCATGAGCGGAACAGCCTCGTATATTGGGTTTCGTGGATCATGGAGGTCCAGTCGACGGCCATCGCCCGGCCGCCGAGATCGTCGGGCGGAGCGGCCAGCGCCGCCCGGGCCGCCCGGTGGACGACGGGGTCGAGGGCGGCCAGCGCCCGCTGCCCGTCGGTCTGGCCGAGCGGCACCAGCCGCACCCCGGCCGAGACGAGGTTGGCGGCGAAGGCATGCAGATAGGCGGCCAACGCCGGCCCCTCAGCCACCCCCAGCAGGGCGGCGGCCAGCGCCACGGCGACGGCATAGGCGGGCGGACGGCCGGTGGCGGCGAGCACGGCGTCCCAGCGCTCCAGCCCGGCGAGCGGCCAGGCGGCCCGGACGGCGGTGAGGAAGGCCTGCCCCTGGGCGCGGCTCTCCAGCGCCGTCTCCGCCGTGGCGCGCAGCACGTCGGCCCGCTCCACCGCCCAGGCGAAGGCGGCCTCGTCGCCGGCCAGCACCGCGCGGTGGGCGGCGGCGAACAGCATGCCGTCGGTGCGCCCGGCGCCGTGGCGCAGGATGCCGTCGAGCCAGCGGATCAGCGAGGCGCGGTCGGTCGCCAGCCCCTGCTCCACCGCCGCCTCGATCCCATGGCTGTAGGTGAAGCCCCCGACCGGGAAGCTGGGCGACAGCCAGGCGAGCAGCTTGGTGAGGGCCTGCGCCGAGACGGTGCCGTGCTCCCGCCCGTCGCCGGGGAGAGGCGCAGGGGAGCCGGCGGCGGAATCCCGATGAGACGGGGCGGGCTCAGTGGTGATGGTCATGCGCGTGCCCATGGTCATGCCCGTGGGAGTGGCCGTGGTGACCGTGGGAATGGTCGTGCCCGTGTGCTTGACCATGCGAGTGGCCATGCCCGCCGCCCTGCCCGGCATAGGCGCCGCCTTCCGGCATGAAGGGCGCCACCACCTCGCGCACCTCCGCCCCCAGCCCGCGCAGCATGTCGGCGATGACGTGGTCGCGGCGCAGCCGGATGGTGGAGCCGGCGATCTGCACCGGCAGATGGCGGTTGCCGAGATGCCAGGCGATGCGGGCGAACCGCTCCCCGCCCTCCGGCACGCCGACCTCCATCAGCTCCTCGGGCGCGGCGACCACGCGGAGGACGGCGCCGTCCTCCAGCTCCAGCCCGTCGCCATCGTCGAGCGCCACCGCCCGCGGCAGGTCGAGCAGGAAGGCGGCCCCGGCGTCGTCGGTCATCATCATGCGCCGCCGGTGCCGGTCGTCGAAGGCGAGCGTGACGGTGCCGGCGGCGCGCTCCTGCGGCCAGTGACCGCGGTTGAGGACCTTGATGGCGCGGCGGGGGGCTTGGGTCATGGATCGAGCCGTTCGAAGGGGGTTGGACGTCCGAAGAAGCGTCCGGCCAGCGCGCTGACCGCCCGCGGATCGCCGGTGGTGAAGAAGCGCACCCCGCCGGGACCGGGCGGCGGCGCATATTCGGGATGGCGCTGCAGGTAGTTCTCCAGCGAGCGGGCGGTCAGGGTCGGCTGGCACAGCACCTCCACCCCCGGCGGCAACGCCGCGGCGAAGAGGGGGCGACCAGCGGATAATGGGTGCAGCCGAGGACGACGGCGTCCGGCGGCTGGCCGTCCAACTGCTCCAGCAGCCCGGCGGCATAGCGGCGGACGGCGGGCGCCGTCTCGTCCTCCGGGGCGCCGCGCTCGATCAGCGGCACGAGGTCCGGGCAGGCCTGCTGCACCACCCGCACCAGCGGGGCGCGCTTGCCGATCTCCCGCGGGAAGGAGCCGGAGCGCACCGTGGCGGCGGTGGCGAAGACGCCGACCGTGCGCGGCTCGTGCGTCATGTGGTCGACCGGCGGCATGTCCATCATCCAGGGCACGCGGGTGATCGCCTCCACCATCGGCACCAGCACGCCCAGCACGTTGCGCCCGGGCCAGGCGTCGTGCAGCCAGGTCTGCTGCAGCCGCCGCAGGGCCACCGCCGCCGCCGTGTTGCAGGCAAGGATGACCAGCCGGCAGCCCTGGCCGAACAGCCGCTCCACCCGCGGACGGTCAGCCGGTAGATGTCCTCGTCGCTGCGCGGCCCGTAGGGCGCCGCCGCATGGTCGCCGAGATAGACGAAGGGCCGTTCCGGAGCCGCCTCCACCAACGCCCGCAGAACCGTCAGGCCGCCATGGCCGGAATCGAACACGCCGATCAAGGAACTGGAACCTCCAGGGGAGAAGGCTGCGATGAGGGGGAAGGCCGCCGGCCCGCAGGACGGCGCCCCCCTCACCCTTACCCTCTCTCCGGTGGGGAGAGGGGGAGAAAAATCAGAACAGGAAGTAGCGTTGCGCCATCGGCAGGACCTCGGCGGGCTCGCAGGTCAGGAGCTGCCCGTCGGCGCGCACCTCGTAGGTCTCCGGATCGACCTCGATCACCGGGGTGGCGTCGTTGTGGATCATCTGCTTCTTGCCGACCGCGCGCACGCCGGTCACCGCCACCAGCTCCCGCTGCAGGCCGAGGCCGGAAAGGCTGCCGAGCTCCAGCGCCTTCCGGCTGACGAAGGTCAGGCTGCCCGCCTGCAGCGAGCGGCCGAAGGCGCCGAACATCGGGCGGTAATGCACGGGCTGCGGCGTCGGGATCGAGGCGTTGGGGTCGCCCATCATCGCCGCGGCGATGGTGCCGCCCTTCAGCACCATGTCCGGCTTCACCCCGAAGAAGGCCGGCGACCAGACGACCAGATCGGCCAGCTTGCCCACCTCGACCGAGCCGACGACATGGGCGATGCCATGCGCCAGCGCCGGGTTGATGGTGTATTTGGCGATGTAGCGCCGGACGCGGAAATTGTCGTTGCGCGCCGAATCCTCGGGCAGCGCGCCGCGCTGGACCTTCATCTTGTGCGCGGTCTGCCAGGTGCGGATGACCACCTCGCCCACCCGGCCCATGGCCTGGCTGTCGGAGCTGATCATCGAGAAGACGCCCATGTCGTGCAGGATGTCCTCCGCGGCGATGGTCTCGCGGCGGATGCGGCTCTCCGCGAAGGCGACGTCCTCCGGGATGCGCGGGCTGAGGTGGTGGCACACCATCAGCATGTCGAGATGCTCGTCCACCGTGTTGACGGTGAAGGGCCGCGTCGGGTTGGTCGAGCTGGGCAGCACGTTGGGCAGGCCGGCCACCTTGATGATGTCCGGCGCGTGGCCGCCGCCCGCCCCTTCCGTGTGGAAGGCGTGGATGGTGCGGCCCTTGAAGGCGGCGACGGTATTCTCGACGAAGCCCGACTCGTTCAGCGTATCGGTGTGGATCGCCACCTGGATGTCGAGCTGCTCGGCCACCGTCAGGCAGGTGTCGATCGCCTCCGGCGTGGTGCCCCAGTCCTCGTGCAGCTTCAGGCCGCAGACGCCGGCGGCGACCTGCTCGATCAGCGCGTCGGGCCGGCTGGCGTTGCCCTTGCCGAAGAATCCCAGGTTGATCGGCAGCCCCTCCGCCGCCTGCATCATGCGGGCGATGTGCCAGGGGCCGGGAGTGCAGGTGGTGGCCGAGGTGCCGGCCGCCGGGCCGGTGCCGCCGCCGAGCATGGTGGTGACGCCGGAATAGAGCGCCTCGTCCACCTGCTGCGGACAGATGAAGTGGATGTGGCTGTCGATGCCGCCGGCGGTGACGATCTTGCCCTCGCCCGCGATCACCTCGGTGCCCGGCCCGACGACGATGGTCACGCCCGGCTGGACGTCGGGGTTGCCGGCCTTGCCGATGGCGGCGATGCGGCCGCCGGTGATGCCGATGTCGGCCTTGACGATGCCCCAATGGTCGATGATCAGGGCGTTGGTGATGACGGTGTCGACCGCCCCTTCGGCGCGCGGGCGCTGCGACTGGCCCATGCCGTCGCGGATCACCTTGCCGCCGCCGAACTTCACCTCCTCGCCGTAGATGGTGTGGTCCTTCTCGACCTCCACGATCAGGTCGGTGTCGGCCAGACGGACCCGGTCGCCGACGGTCGGGCCGTAGAGGGCCGCGTATTCGGACCGGTCGATGCGATGCGCCATGATTTGGTCAGCCCTTCCCCAAGAGGCCCGTCACAGGGCGCCGTTGATCTTTCCCTGGAAGCCGACGACCGTGCGGGCGCCGTCATAGGCGACCAGCCGCACGGTGCGCGTCTGCCCCGGCTCGAACCGCACCGCCGTGCCGGCGGGGATGTCCAGGCGGAAGCCGCGCGCCTTGTCGCGGTCGAACCGCAGGGCGTCGTTGGTCTCGAAGAAATGATAGTGGGAGCCGACCTGGATCGGCCGGTCGCCGGCATTGGCGACGTCGATTTCGACGGTCGGGCGGCCGGCGTTCAGCTCGATCTCGCCGGGCTCGGGCAGGATTTCACCGGGTTTCATGGCGTGGCGGCCCCCTTAGCGGATCGGCTGGTGGACGGTGACGAGCTTGGTGCCGTCGGGGAAGGTCGCCTCCACCTGGATCTCGTGGATCATCTCGGCCACCCCGTCCATCACCTGCGCGCGGGTCAGCACGGTGGCGCCGTCGCGCATCAGCTCCGCCACGCTGCGGCCGTCGCGCGCGCCTTCGACCACGAAGTCGGTGATGAGGGCCACCGCCTCCGGATGGTTCAGCTTCACCCCCCGCTCCAGCCTGCGGCGCGCCACCATCGCCGCCATGGCGACCAGCAGCTTGTCCTTCTCGCGCGGTGTCAGGTTCATGCCCCGTCGCTTTCCTTGCCCGTTCGATCGGGGATTATGCCACGGCCGGGACCGGGGCCAAGTGCGTCGTATGACGTAATGACGCCGCGGCCGGAAGGCTGTAACGCGACCGTAACTTGCCGCCGACGCGATTGCCGCGCTACAGCACCGTGGTTCGGACAGGAAATTTCGGGGATCTGGGATGGCGCAAGGGGTGCCGCGGCCGGCCTATCGGGCGGGTGGCGGTCGGCGGTCGATCGTGGCGCTGGCTGGCGCGCTGGTCGCGGTGTTCATCGTCAACAGCCTGGTCGGGCTGTTCGCCATCGACTACGCCCGCAAGGCGGAGGAGGCGCAGCGCGCCACCGAGACGCAGCTGATCGCCGCGCTGGACGCCGCGCGCGAGGCGCAGGTCGCCTTCAAGATCCAGGTGCAGGAGTGGAAGAACCTGCTGCTGCGCGGCCTGGATCCCGCCGATTACGAGCGCTACATGGCCCGCTTCGCCGAGCAGGAGGCCCGGGTGGCGGCGGCGCTGGCCAGCCTGCGGGCGCGGGCTCCGGGGCTGGGGATCGACGGCGGCGCCATCGACTCGGCGATCCGCGACCATGCCCTGCTCGGCCGCCGCTACCGCGAGGCGCTGGGCGCCTTCGACCCCGCTCTCCCGGCCAGCGTCGCCACGGTGGACCGCGCGGTTCGGGGAATCGACCGGCCGCTGGACGACGCCATCGACGCGCTGGCCGATTCGGCGCACGACCGCGCCCGCGCCCTGCAGGACGAGCTGGGCGCCGCGGCGGACGAGCGCTATCTCGGCACCCGCACCGTCGCCATCGCCAGCATGGTGCTGGGCCTCGCCCTGGTCGCCATGGCGATTGCCCGGGCGGCGGGCAAGCGCGGCTGAGCGGAGCGGCGGCGGTGGACATCCTCGCGACGCTGTTCGGCGGGCTCGGCCTGTTCTTCACCGGGGTGAAGCTGATCGGGCGGAACCTGCAGCACATGGCCGGCCGCCGCTTCCGGCTGGTGCTGGCGAAGGCGACCGCCAACCAGGCCGCCGCCGCGGCCTTCGGCACGCTGCTGGGCGTGCTGACCCAGAGCACCAACGCCACGACCTTCATCGTCATCAACCTGATCACCGCCGGCGCGACGACGCTGACCCGCGCCATGCCGCTGGTCGCCTGGGCCAACCTGGGCACCGCCGTCCTGGTCGTGCTGACGGTGATCGACCTGCGGATCGCCGTGCTCTACGTGCTGGGCATCACCGGGATCTGCTTCTATTTCGACCTCGACCGCTCGACCCGCTACCGGCATCTGGTGGGGGCGCTGCTGGGGGTGGGGACGCTGTTCCTCGGGCTGCAGCTCATGAAGACGGGTTCCGGCCCGCTGCGCGAGGTGGCGGCGATGAAGGCGGCGCTGCACTTCGCCGCCTCGTCGGACTTCCTGCTGCTGCTGATCGGCACCGCGGTCACGATGATCGCGCAGAGCTCCGCCACCGTGGCGGTGCTGGCCGTGACCATGGCCGCCGCCGGGCTGTTCGGCGAGCGCGAGACGATCCTGCTGGTGCTGGGCTCCAGCCTCGGCTCCGGCCTGACCACGCTGCTGATGGGCGGCAACCTCGACGGCCGCGCCGGCCAGCTCGCCATCTTCCAGGCGCTGTTCAAGGCGCTGGGCGTCGCCATCCTGCTGCCGCTCCTGCTGCTGGAGGAGGCGAGCGGGCTGCCGCTGCTGCGCCACCTGATCGACCAGGCGGCCGGCACCCTGCCGGAGCGGATCGCCTGGGTCTTCGTCGCCTGCCAGGTGGTGCCGGCGCTGGCGATGCTGCCCTTCTACGGCGCCATGGAGCGGCTGCTCGCCCGCCTCTCGCCGCCGACCGAGACGGAGGAGCTGTCGCGCCCGCGCTACCTGTCGGACGAGGCGCTGCTCGACCCGGAGAGCGCGCTCGCCCTGGCGGAGAAGGAACAGCTCCGCCTGCTGAGCCACATGCCGGATTATCTGGAATGCGTCCGGGCGGAGCCGGAACAGCCCGAACCGCTGCCGCCCGCCACGCTGCAGGAGGGGCTGGGCATGGTCGCCCGCGCCGCGGAGTCCTTCCAGACGGAACTGCTGGACGGCGGCCTGCCGCGCGAGACGCTGGAGCGGGCCATCGCGCTGCAGAACCGGCTGGAGGTGCTGATCACCCTCAACGACAGCCTCGCCGACTTCGTCCGCCAGATCGAGGCGGCGCCCGAGGGCACCCGCGCCCATCCGCTGACCGGCCATCTGGTGGAGAGCCTGCATGCCCTGCTGGTGACGGCGGTGGAGACGGCCGACGCGCCGGACGGCGAGGCCATCGCCCTGCTGCAGGACCTGACCGCCGACCGCGGCGAGCTGATGGAGCGCATCCGCCGCTCCCTGCTGCGCGCCGACGACCCGCCGCCCTATCCGGTGCAGCAGGCGCTGTTCAACCAGACGACCCTGTTCGAGCGCATCGTCTGGCTGATCCGCCGCCTGGCCCTGCTGCTGCGCGAAGCCCCGGAGGATGCGGACGGGATGGCGTTGGCGGCGGACTGAGGCGCCGCTGACGACGGACCCGGGCACCGCTCGGCCACGTGGCTGCTGCCTATTCGCCGGCCGCCTCGTCCATTTCAGTCTGGAAGTCGAAACGCCCGGACCCCGGCTGCCCGTCATAGGTGCCGCAGTACCAGAGCTTGATCAGAAGTTTGGTTTGTCCGTGCTGCGAGAACTGCTGATACAGCACGTAGACGCCATTTCTTATACGGGCGTGGGCTGTGCCGATGACCGTCCCCGGAAGCTCGATGTCGCCGGTCGTGCTGGGTCTCGTGTTGAATGACTCGACCACGCGCTCCACGGCCGCGACCTGCTCCGGCGTCAGCTGCGCACGTTTGTCGATGAAATCCTGCGTCGCTTCCTTATCGCATGCCGGAGGCCGCGAGATACCCGGTATGGGTATGTTCAGGTAATGCATCGGCGATTATGACGCCTTGACGTACGGCTTCCATCCGCTGAGGCTGACATTGCTGCTCAACTGCTGGAACAGCTGCTTGGCGGCCCGCTGCTGATCGGCACTGGCCTTCCTGGCCGGAACAACCCGCTCGGTCCGTTCGCCGCGACCGCTCTTCATGCTGATGGGCATCGGGCTTCTGGTGGGCTTCATGTGGTTGCATCCTGCTGGGTGGTTTGCGGCTTACCCGATAGATAGGATAAGCGCAGCGCTCCTGCGCATGTCAACGCACATTGCCGCATATACGGACCGTCACCGGTATTGCTCGCGCTACGAACTCCAGGCGTCCTGACCGCTCACACTTCCCACAGCCGCGGCAGGCGCGCCGGCAGACCGGCGGCTGCGACCCTGAGGCGGGTCCACAGGGCCGCGTAGGCGCGGCGGACGGCGCGGGCCTCGCCGCCGAGGATGCGGGCGACCAGCAGCCCGTCGAAGGCGGTGGCGCCGACCCGCACGCCCTCCAGCGCCTCCGCGGCCTCCCTCAGGGCGTCGAGGTGCCGGGCGGCATCCGGCGCGGCGTGGATCAGGGTGGCGCAGGCTCCGGCCCCGGCGAAGCCGGCGGGATGGGCCAGCGCCTCGGCGACGTCCCCGTCCAGGTGCAGCGCGTCGGCCCAGGCGAGGCGGCCGTCGCGGGCGACCTCCCAGGCGTCGCGGATCAGCCCGCGGGTCACCGTCTCGCCGAAGGCGGCGCGGCCGAAGACCAGCATCTCTCCGGCGATCAGCCGCGCATCGCCCGCAAGGTCGATCCGCGTCAGCCGGCGCAGGCGGGAGCCCTCGAAGACGATGGCCTCCTGCGGCATCCATTCCAGCCAGCCGCCGGCCTCGACCGACACCCGCATGTCGATGCGGCAGTCGGCCCCGGCGGAGCGGTAGACCTTTTCCGCCGCCTGGGTGGTCACCATCGCCGCGGCCTCCGGCCCGGCCGACAGGGCGATGTCCAGCCGGTCGCCGCCGACCATGCCGCCCGACGTCGTCACCAGCACGGCGACCGGCAGGTCGCCCGGCCGCGGATCGGGCAGCAGCACCCGCAACGGGTCGTGGTGGTAGAGGGTGGCGAGCCGCGTCGCGCCATCGCGCCGCTCGAACCGCACGGTCGCCGCACCATGGACCGCGACCTTCTTCTCCAGCAGCTCAGCCAATCCCGCCCATCCTCGCCGTCACGTCCTCCACCGCCAGCAGCACGCGCTCCGGCGTGGCGGGGGCATCGAGGCGCACAGGGTACCTGTGTCCGCCGACCGCCGCCACCGCGTCACGCAGCGCCAGCCATGCCGAGATGCCGAGGATCAGCGGCGGCTCGCCCACCGCCTTGGAGCGGAAGACCGTGTCCTCGCGGTTCGGCCGGGCGGTGTAGAGCCTGACCCGGAAATCCTCCGGCAGCGACCGGCTGGTCGGGATCTTGTAGGTGCTGGGCGCGTGCGTGCGCAGCCGCCCCTTGCCGTCCCACCACAGCTCCTCCGACGTCACCCAGCCCAGGCCCTGGACGAAGGCCCCCTCCACCTGCCCCAGATCGATCGCCGGATTGATGGAGCCGGAACAGTCGTGCAGCAGGTCGGCGCGGGGGAAGCGGTACTCGCCGGTCAGCGTGTCGACCAGCACCTCCGTCACCGCCACGCCGCAGGCGAAATAGAAGAAGGGCCGGCCGGTGCCGCTGGCACGGTCCCAGCTGATCTTCGGCGTCCTGTAATGGCCGGTCGCCGACAGCGAGACGCGGTTCAGGTAGGCCAGCTTCGCCACCTCGGCGAAGCTGAAGGCGTGGTTGCCGGCGAAGACGCCGTTGTCGCGGAACTCGACCTTGTCGGGGGTGGTGCCGCAATGGTCGGCCAGGAAGCCGGTCAGCCGCTGCCGGATCTCGCCCACCGCCAGCCGCACCGCCTGCCCGTTGAGGTCGGTGCCGGCCGAGGCGGCGGTCGGGGTGGCGTTGGGCACCTTGTCGGTCGCGCTGGCGGTGACGCGCACCCGGTCGACGTCGATCTGGAAGCCGTGCGCGGCGATCTGGGCCATCTTGGTATGGATGCCCTGCCCCATCTCCGTCCCGCCATGGTTCACCTGCACCGACCCGTCGGTGTAGACGTGGACCAGCGCCGCCCCCTGGTTGAGGTGGATGGCGGTGAAGGAGATGCCGAACTTCACCGGCGTGATGCCCAGCCCCTTCTTCAGCCAGCGGTTCTCCGCGTTGAAGGCGGCGATCTCCTGCCGGCGCCGGCGGTAGTCGCTCTCGGCCTCGATCCGGTCGAGCAGCTCGGCCAGCAGCTCGCCATCCTCCACCGCCATGCCGTAGTGGGTGACGTCGCGGCCGGGGCCGCCATAGAGGTTGGCCCGCCGGACATCCAGCGGATCCCTGCCGAGCGCCTGGGCGATCTCGTCCATCACCGCCTCGATGGCGATGACGCCCTGCGGACCGCCGAAGCCGCGGAAGGCGGTGTTGGAAACGGTGTTGGTCTTGCAGCGATGGCCGGTCACCCGCGCGGCCGGCAGGAAATAGGCGTTGTCGGTGTGGAACATCGCGCGGTCGACCACGCCGTTCGACAGGTCGAGCGAGAAGCCGCAGCGGGCGGCCAGATCGACCTCCAGCCCCTGCAGCCGGCCCTCGCCGTCGAAGCCGACGTCGTAGCGGACGTGGAAGTCGTGCCGCTTGCCGGTCATCAGCATGTCGTCGTCGCGGTCCATGCGGAACTTGACCGGCCGGCCGGTGGCATGGGCCAGCAGCGCGGCGATGCAGGCGATCTGCGCCGGCTGGCTCTCCTTCCCGCCGAAGCCGCCGCCCATCCGGCGGCATTCCACCGTCACCGCATGCATCGGCTTGCCCAGCACCTGGGCGACGGCGTGCTGCACCTCCGCCGGGTGCTGGGTGGAGGAATAGACCAGCAGGTCGCCGCCCTCCCGCGGGATGGCGTAGGCGATGTGGCCTTCCAGATAGAAATGGTCCTGCCCGCCGACCTCCAGCGTGCCGGCCAGCCGGTGCGGTGCGGCGGCCAGCGCCGCCTGCGGGTCGCCGCGCCGCATGGTCAGGCCGGGCGACACGAAGGAGCCCTCGCGCCACGCCTGTTCCGGCGTCAGGACGGCCGGCAGCTCCTCCGCGAAGACTTCGACCAGCCGGGCGGCGGCGCGGGCCTGGGCCAGCGTCTCCGCCGCCACCGCGGCGATGGGCTGCCCGGCGTAGGAGATGAGGTCGGGCGCCAGGATCGGGTCGCCCGGCTGGACCGTGCCGATGTCGCCGTCGCCCGGCACGTCGTCGAAGGTCACCACCGCATGCACGCCCGGCGTCTGCCGCGCGGCGGTGAGGTCGAGGCCCAGCACCCGGCCATGCGCCACCTCCGACAGCCGGACGGCGCAGTGCAGCGTTCCGGGCAGCTCCGGCAGGTCGTCGGTATAGACGGCGCTGCCGGTGACGTGGCGCCGGGCGCTCTCGTGCGGCAGCGGCGTGTGGACGTCGCCGGAGATGGGACGCAGGGCGCCGCCGTTTCCGTCAGCCATGGACCACCTCCAGCGAGACCGCCCCGGCCTCCGTGCCGTCGAGATAGAAGCGCATCAGCAGGTTGCGGGCGACGAGGCTGCGGTAGCGGTCGCTCGCCCGCATGTCGCTGATCGGCTGGAAGTCGGCGTCCAGCGCCGGCCCGGCCGCCGCGACGGTGTCCACCGTCCAGGGCCGGCCGAGCAGCGCCGCCTCCAGCGCTCTGGCCCGGGCCGGCGTCGCCGCCATGCCGCCATAGCCGGCGCGGAACGCCGCCACCCGCCCGTCGCCGTCGAGCCGCAGCAGGAAGGCGGCGCAGACGGCGGAGATGTCCTGGTCCCGCCGCTTGCTGACCTTCCAGGTGGCGAAGCGCTCGCCGTCGGCCGGCAGCGGGATACGGATGCGCTCGACGAACTCGCCCGGCTTCAGGTCGTTCCGGCGGTAGCCATGGTAGAAGTCGGCGAGATCGACGGTCCGCCGCACCCCGCCCCGGTTCAGCGTCAGCGTGGCGCCGAGCGCCAGCAGGGCCGGCATGCTGTCGCCGATCGGCGAGCCGTTGGCGATGTTGCCGCCCAGCGTGCCGGAATTGCGTACCTGGGCCGCCCCGATGCGCCGCACCAGCCCGGCCAGCGGCGGCAGGCGGCGGTCGAGCACCGGCAGAAGCTCGGCATAGGTCGCGGCGGCGCCGACCGTCAGGGCGTCGGGAGCCTCGGCGATGGCATGGAGCTCCGCCACGCCGGCAAGATGGATGGTGGCCGGAAGCGGACGGCCGTGCTTGGTCACCCACAGCCCGACGTCGGTGGCGCCGGCCACCAGCGTCGCCTCCGGATGGGCGGTGACGAGCCGCTCCAGCTCCGCCAGGGTCCGGGGCGCATGGCTGCTGTCGCCGCCCGCGCCGAGCGTCAGCGGATCGTCGCGCTGCAGCGAGGACAGCAGCGCGACCATCCCGGCCTCGGCCCGGTCGAAGCGGTCCGCCCCGTCCCGGACCCGCAGGCTGCGGGCGGCGTCGAGGATCGGCCGGTAGCCGGTGCAACGGCAGAGGTTGCCGGCCAGCGCGTCGTGGATCGCCGCGTCGTCGGGGGCAGTGTCCTGGTGGTAGTGCGCGAAGAGCGCCATGACGAAGCCGGGCGTGCAGAAGCCGCACTGCGAGCCGTGCTGTTCCACCAGCGCCGCCTGGACCGGATGCAGCTCGCCGTCCGGCGATTCCAGATCCTCGACGGTCAGCAGCAGCTTCCCGTCGATCATCGGCAGGAACAGGATGCAGGCGTTGACGGCGCGGTAGCGCAGCCGCGGCGCCCCCTCCCCGTCCTCCACCAGGTCGCCCAGCACGACCGTGCAGGCGCCGCAGTCGCCTTCGGCGCAGCCTTCCTTGGTTCCGGGACGGCCATGGGCGCGCAGCCATTGCAGCACGGTCGTCGTGGGGCTGGCGTCCCGCACCTCCACCACGCGCCCGCCCAGAACGAAACGAACGGAGCCGGTCATGGTCCCTCCCCCTTCATGGGCGTTCCCACGGGACTGTTCCCCCGGGCCTTTCCGCCAGTCTGCCGGAAGTTTCGCCGGAGCCGCAATGAGCCGCGGCCTTCGCCCGGCGAAGAAACACTTTCCGGGATTCCACGCGTTAGCAAACGTCATGCCGGAGACGGAAAAGCCGGGATCGCCGGTCGGGCGACCCCGGCTTGCGGCGGGGCGGCTGCCCAGCCGGCGGGCAATGGCGCGGCATCGGGCACGTCTCTGTCCGGAGCCCCCCGCCGTCGATGCGGGACCGGCGGGCTCCGCTCGGCCGGTCACTCCGGCGTGAAGCATCCGCTGCGGGCGGCGACGACGGCGACCTGGGTGCGGTTGCGCACGCCCAGCTTCTGCATGATGGCGCGCACATGGACCTTCACGGTGCCCTCCAGCACGCCCAGGTCCCGCGCGATCTCCTTGTTGGAATAGCCGGAGAGCAGGAGCTGGAAGACGTCGCGCTGGCGGTCGGTCAGCCGGTCGAGCATGCCGGACGGCGGACGGGCGGGCTCCGCCGCGATGGCGCCGCTGAGCACCGCCCTCGGCAGCGGCAGGAAGGTTTCCCCCGTCAGCGCCAGCGAGATCGAGTGCTCCAGCACCGCGGTCGAGCTGGTCTTCAGGATATAGCCCCTGGCCCCCAGCCGGACGCTTTCCACGATGTCGGCGACGTCGTCGGACCCGGAGATCACCAGCAGCGGCGTGTTGCCCAGCGCCTCCACCATGCGGGCGATCCCGTCATGCCCCTCCGGCCCCGTCTTGGTCAGGCCGAGGTCGAAGAGGACGAGCGTCAGGCCCTGGGTGCGCCGGACGACGGCCATCGCCTCGGCGAGCGAGCCCGCCTCCAGAACCTCGGCGCTGGGGTGGATTTCGCCGACCGATAGGGCAAAGCCATGGCGGACGATCGGGTGATCGTCCACCACGAGGAATTTCTGTGCCGAGGTCGCGGCGACGCGTCCTTGCGCACGTGTTTGCAACTGAAGGTCCATTTGCTCCCACCTCGCCATGTAGCCGGCCACCGATGAGGCTTTACAGCCCCGACAGTTCAAGACTAGCTACAGCTTGAGCTGTGCATCATACCCAGGATCGTCCCATCCAATAGAGACATACCCCTTTAGATATGGCTAGCCGGCTTCTGCAATTGTTCACCAGGTCCTTCAATCATGACACGGATTCAGACCTGATACCTTGCACCTCTCGATTCACCCCCGTATAAATCATCGAGTCAGGAAGCGTAAAGCCTGCTTTTTCCAAACAATACTGACGGCATTTTTCCTAACTGGGGAACCGGGGGCCGGGCAGGCCGTCGCCGGCGTGGGCGACCGCTTCGATGTGGGATTACGGAGGGGATCTGGATGAAGACCTGGAGCGTCATGCTGGTCGATCATGACCGCCTGTTCTCGGCCGCGCTCAGCACCCTGATCGGCAGCGGGCCGTTCCGCGTGCTGGCTCATGCGACGAGCGCGGACGACGCGATGGCGGCCATCGAAACCGGGGCCGAGCCCGACCTGATCGTGCTGGCGCTGCAGGACGGCCAGGCGGAGGACATCGCCGGCGTGCGCCGCCTGCGCGGCGTGACCGGGGCGCGGATCGTCGTGCTGGCCGACAGCATCGGCGACCACAGCCTGTCGCTGTCCCTGAAGGCCGGCGCCGACGCCTATCTGAACAAGAGCATGTCGAGCGAGAGCCTGCTGCGCGCGCTGCAGCTCGTCATGCTGGGCGAGGTGGTCTATCCGACCCATGTGGCGAGCCTGCTGATCGCCGCGGTCAACGAACGGCCCGTGCCCGCCCGCGCCCCGGTCGCCACCGCGGTGCCGGCCAACGAGCTGTCGAAGCGCGAGGTGCAGATCCTGCGCTGCCTGCTGGCCGGCCAGTCGAACAAGGCGATCGCCCGCAACCTGCACATCACGGAATCGACCGTGAAGATGCATTTCAAGAACGTGATGCGGAAGATCAACGCCCAGAACCGGACCCAGGCCGCCGTCTGGGCCATCCAGAACGGCCTGTCCCCCCTGGCCAACGCCTGAGCCCCGCCCTCTCCCGCCACCGCGAAGGGCGGGGAGAGGGAAGCCCCCGCCCCTGCCGTTCCGCCGCCGCCCCTATTCCGCCGCGTGGCGGTGGCCGGCGTGGCGGCCCTCGGCGAACTCCTCGATCATCTTCGGGCAGAAGGCCTCGAGATCCTGCGGCTTGCGCGAGGTCACGAGCCCGCGGTCGGTCACCACCGGCTCGTCCACCCAGGCGGCGCCGGCATTGACGAGATCCGTCTTCAGCGACGGCCAGGAGGTCATGCGCCGGCCGCGCACGCCGCCGGCGTCGATCAGCGTCCAGGGGCCGTGACAAATGGCGGCGATCGGCTTGCCCGCCTCGACGAAGCTCCGTACGAAGGCGATGGCCTCCGGCTCCAGCCGCAGCGCGTCGGGATTGATCACGCCGCCCGGCAGCACCAGCCCGTCATAGCGGCCGGCATCCGCCTGATCGAGCGTGACGTCGACCGGCACCGAATCCGCCTTGTCGTGATGGTTCCAGCCCTGGATCTGGTCGGGCTTCGGCGCCACCACATGGACGGCGGCCCCGGCGTCGCGCAGGGCCTTCACCGGCTCGGTCAGCTCGACCTGCTCGAACCCGTCGGTCGCCAGCACGGCGATGGTCTTGCCGTCAAGTTTCTGTGCCATGGAATCCTCCTTTGTTGGCCTCCTGCGCGCCAACCGGATACGGCCCCGATCGTTCCCATCCTTTTGCCCAACACCGCCGCGGAACACACGGCGCATAATCGCGTTGATTGTGGCATGGGGAACACACTCCAGGCTCCGCTCGGAGCCGGATCACAGATAGGGGAGCACCGACTCATGCGGTTCAGGACTCACCTCATCGCGCTTGCCGTCGCGGCCGTACTGCCGGTCCTGCCGGGCACCGTCCGGGCCGATACCTCCCTCTCCGCCGACGAGATCGTCGGCCTGGAGGTCGAGGGCGCCCTGGGAGAGGAACTGGGGCAGATCGCGGCGGTCAACGAGTCGCCGCAGGGCGAAACCACCCTCCTGGTCGAGGCGAGCGGCATGCTCGACGTCGGCCACGCCTTCTTCACCGTCCGCAAGTCCGAGCTGTCGCCCGGCGAGGAGGAGGACGTGCTGGTCTATCCCAGGACGGCGGCGGACGTCATCCGCCACATCCGCAAGGACCGGCAGGTGGCCGGGCATCAGGCTCCCGCCCGGGCCCGGCACGCCGACCGTCAGGTCGCCGAACGGCCGGAGTAAGCCGCCACCGCGGCGGCGGCGGGACGCGGAGCCTACTCCACGGGGTGATTCGGCCGGCAGGCGGTCGGCCAGGGCTCCCCGATATCCTCGACGAAGCAGCGCCAGGACCGGCCGGACAGCCGGATGCAGGCACCGCCGGCGAAATGAAGGACGACGCCGCCCTCCACCGCCTCCATCGACAGGATCTCCAGGATCTGCCCGCGGTCCTTCAGGTCGAAGCCGCGGACCTTCACCTCGGACACCCCCTCGACCCGGACGCCGCAATGGGTCCGCTCGTAGGGGGCCAGGTGGTCGTCATCCGCCGCCGGGCCGGGGCGCGGCTGGTCCGCCGTCTCCCATTTGAAGCGGTTGACCACCAGGACGAAGCGCTGCTCGTCCGGCAGGAACCCCATGTCGCCGATGGGCACGATGGCGTCCTGCAGGCAGGCGGAGACGATCTTCAGGTCTTCCTCGTCCTCGGCACGCAGACGGATCGGCATGGCGGTCATGGTGTCTCCTTCAGGCGTGACGGTCCGCCCCGCCGGAGCGGGGCGTCACTCCTCCTCGCTGCGGATGCGCTCGATGTCGGCGCCGCAGGCGGACAGCTTGTCCTCCAGCCGCTCGTAGCCGCGGTCGAGGTGGTAGACGCGGTTGACCACCGTCTCCCCCTCCGCCGCGAGCCCGGCCAGCACCAGCGACACCGACGCGCGCAGGTCCGTAGCCATAACGGGCGCGCCGGTCAAACGCTCCACGCCGCGCACCAGTGCCGACGAGCCGTGGACCGTGATGCGGGCGCCCATGCGCATCAGCTCCGGCGCATGCATGAAGCGGTTCTCGAAGATCGTCTCGGTGATCATCGCCGCGCCGCTGGCGGTGCACATCACCGCCATCATCTGGGCCTGCAGGTCGGTGGGGAAGCCGGGGAAGGGCTCGGTCATCACGTCGATGCCCTGCAGCCGGCCGTTGGTCCGCGACACGCGGATGCCGTTGTCGATCTCCGTGAAGGAGACGCCGGCCGGGGCCAGCGACTTCACCGCCGCCTTGATCAGGTCGAGCCGCGTGTTGAGGATGTCGAGCTGCCCGCCGGTGATCGCCGCCGCCATGGCATAGGTGCCGGTCTCGATCCGGTCCGGCACGATGGAGTGGCGGGCGCCGTGCAGGCGGTCCACCCCCTCGATCGTCAGCCGGTCGGTGCCGATGCCGCCGATCCTGGCGCCCATCTTGACGAGGCACTCGGCGAGGTCGGTCACCTCGGGCTCGCGCGCCGCGTTGACCAGCACCGTGGTGCCCTTGGCCAGCGTCGCCGCCATCAACAGGTTCTCGGTGGCGCCGACCGACACCTTGGGGAAGACGAACTCCGCCCCGCGCAGGCCGCCCGGCGGGGCCTTCGCCACGACATAGCCGCCCTCGATCCGGATGTCGGCGCCCATCGCCTCCAGCCCGCGGATGTGCAGGTCCACCGGACGGGCGCCGATGGCGCAGCCGCCCGGCAGCGAGACCTTCGCCTCGCCGCAGCGCGCGACCAGCGGCCCCAGCACCAGGACGCTGGCGCGCATCTTGCGCACCAGGTCGTAGGGCGCCGTGGTGTTGGTCACGTCGCGCGCGGTGAAGGCGATCTCGCGCCCGGCGCAGTCCTTCTCCGCCCCGGCGAGGTGGATCGCCACGCCGTGCTGCAGCAGCAGATTGCAGAGCGTGTTGATGTCCGCCAGGATCGGCAGGTTGGTCAGCGTCAGCGTCTCGTCCGTCAGCAGCGCCGCGGTCATCAGCGGCAGGGCAGCGTTCTTCGCGCCGCCGACCGTGATGGAACCGTTCAGCGGCTTGCCGCCGCGGATGCGGATCTTGTCCATGAGGGGATGTCTTCAGCCTGGGTGATGAGGGGGAGGGCGGCCCGTCAGAGGCGCGGCAGGGTCACGCCGCGCTGGCCCATGTATTTGCCGGACTTGTCGGCGTAGGACACCTCGCAGACGCTGTCGCCCTTGAGGAAGAGGAACTGGCACAGCCCCTCGTTCGCATAGACCTTGGCGGGCAGCGGCGTGGTGTTGGAGATCTCCAGCGTGACGTGTCCCTCCCACTCCGGCTCCAGCGGCGTGACGTTCACGATCAGGCCGCAGCGGGCATAGGTGCTCTTGCCGAGGCAGATCACCAGCACGTCGCGCGGGATGCGGAAATACTCCACCGTGCGGGCCAGCGCGAAGCTGTTGGGCGGGATGATGCAGACGTCGGTCTTGCGGTCGACGAAGCTGGAATCGTCGAAGCGCTTGGGATCGACGATGGCGTTGTCGACGTTGGTGAAGATCTTGAACTCGTCCGCGACGCGGGCGTCGTACCCGTAGGACGACACACCGTAGGAGATCACGCCCTCCCGCTTCTGTGTCTCGACGAAAGGCTCGATCATGCCCTGGGTCTTGGCCATCTCGCGGATCCAGGTGTCCGGCATGATGCCCATCGGCGGGTACTCCTGCGGTGTGTGAAGGGATTCGTGAGGACGGTTTGTAGCCGACCAGACCCGCGGGCTCAAGGCAAGGAAATCAGACATGCGTGGGACGATGCGTGTTCACAAGGCCCGCGGCTCCGCCTTAAGCTCCGCGCCATGACGACCGACCCCATCACACTGACCGTCACCGACAGCGTCGCGCCGGCCGACGACGCGGCGGTGATCCGCGGCCTCACGCTGTTCAACGAGGAACGGCACGGCCGCCCGCACGACCGCCGGGCCATCGCCGTGATCGCCCGCGACGCCGACGGCGCCGTCGTCGGCGGGCTCACCGGCTATACCCAATGGGACTGGCTCTATGTCGACCATCTGTGGGCCGGCGAGGACAGGCGGCGCTCCGGCCTCGGCACGCGGCTGATGGAGGCGGCGGAGGCCGAGGCCCGTGCCCGCGGCTGCCGCTGGTCGCGCCTCTACACCTACGATTTCCAGGCGCCCGGCTTCTACCTGAAGCGCGGCTACCGGGTGTGGGCGGAGATGGAGGGCTATCCGCCGGGCCACAAGCAGATCTGGTTCCGCAAGGACCTCGACTGACGGCCGTTCCGGGGCCGCCCTACTCCCGGCCGCCGTCCTTCTCGCGCGCCCGCGCCTGTTCCTTGCGCTTGCGCAGGTTCTCGCGCAGGCGGGCGGCGAGGCGCTCGGCCTTCTCTCCTGCGGCAGCGGACTTGATCTTCTCGCCGGAGGCGGCGGGCTTGCTCCGGGCCTGCTTCTCGGTGTCGTCGGTCATGCGGCGAGCGGCGTGCTGGCGGGGACTTGGGACCAGTGGCGGGACCAGGCCTGGAACATCAGGACGGTCCATAGCCTGTGCTGGTTGTTCCGGGTTCCGGACAAATGCTCGGCCCAGCAGGCGCGGATCGGTGCGGGATCGAAACAACCCTCGGCGCGCAGCGCGGACTCGTCCAGCAGGTCCTCGGCCCAGTCGCGCAGCGGGCCGCGCAGCCAGCGGTCGATCGGCACGGCGAAGCCGGACTTCGGCCGCTCGATCAGCGCCTTGGGGACGTGGCGGTAGAGGACCTGGCGCAGCAGCCACTTGCCCTGCCCGTCGCGGATCTTCTGCGACAGCGGAACGCGCCAGGCGAACTCCACCACCCGGTGGTCGAGCAGCGGCACCCGCGCCTCCAGCGACACGCCCATGCTGGCGCGGTCCACCTTGGCGAGGATGTCGTCGGGCAGATAGGTCGCGCTGTCGAGATACTGCATGCGCTCGACGAAGCCGGGCAGCGACTTCGCCACGCTGCCGTCCCACAGCACGCCTTGCGGCTCGCGGCCGCCTCGCACCAGCGCATCGGGCTCCGTCCACTGCGAGACCAGCCGGCGGTAGAGCGAGTCGGCGTCGGGCGCGGCGAGCACCCCGGCCAGCTTGTGCAGCTTGTCGCCGGGCTGGCGCGGGCGGCGGCCCTCCGGCAGCAGGCCGAACAGGGCGTCCCAGCCGGCCGGGCGGACGGCGCGGATCATTCCGGCAGCGGTCCGACGCAGCGCCGGCGGCAGCGGCGCCATCCTGCGCCAGACCGCCGCCCCCAGAGATAGCGGTTGTAGCCGGCGAACAGCTCGTCGCCGCCGTCGCCGGACAGGGCGACGGTGACCGACCGCCGCGTCAGCTCCGACACCAGCAGGGTCGGGACCTGCGAGCTGTCGGCGAAGGGTTCGTCATAGCAGCCGGGCAGCCGCGGGATGACGTCCAGCGCGTGGCGCGGCTCCACCATCAGCTCGGTATGGTCGGTGCCGAGATGGGCGGCGACGGCGCGCGCCGCGTCGGCCTCGTTGTAGTCGCCCTCGCCGAAGCCGATGGTGAAGGTGCGTACCGGCCGGTCGCTCTGCGCCTGCATCAGCGCCACGACGGCGGAGCTGTCCACCCCGCCCGACAGGAAGGCGCCGAGCGGCACGTCGGCCACCATCTGCCGGCCGACGGCGTCGCGCAGCAGGGCTTCCAGCGCGTCCGTCGCCTCGGCATCGGACAGGCGGTGCGGACCGGCGACTCCGTCGCGCGCGACGGCGGCGAGGTCCCAATAGCGGGAGACCTCCGGCTCGCGCCCCGGCCGCAGCGTCAGGATCGTCCCCGGCTCCAGCTTCGCGACGCCCTGGAAGATGCTGTGGGGCGCCGGCACATAGCCGAAGCGCAGGTAGGCCGCCACCGCGTCGCGGTCGAGCGCAGGGGCGAAGGCCGGGTGTGGCCGGAAACATTTCGGCTGCGAACCGAACAGGACCGTTCCGCCGGTGCGCGACCAGTAGAGCGGCTTCACGCCGAGCTGGTCGCGCACCAGATGCAGCGTACGCTCCCGCCGGTCCCACAGGGCGAAGGCGAAGATCCCGACCAGCCGGCGCACCGTCGCCTCGACCCCCAGGCCGCACAGCCTTCCAGCAGCACCTCGGTGTCGGAATGGCCGCGGAAGCGGTGGCCGGCGGCCTCCAGCTCGACGCGCAGCTCCTGGAAATTGTAGATCTCGCCGTTGTAGACGATCACCCAGCGGCCGTCGCCCGACTCCATGGGCTGGCGGCCGAGCGGCGAGAGGTCGACGATGGCGAGCCGGCGCTGGCCGAGCGCCACGCCGGCCGCCCCGTCCGTCCACACGCCCTCGCCGTCGGGGCCGCGATGGGCGATGGTGTCGGCCATGCGGCGCGCCACGGCCTCAAGGCCGCCCGCCGCCGTCACGGCCGCCGCCGCCCTGCCCTCGGGCTCGACCAGGAAGCCGCAGATGCCGCACACGGCCGGCCGCTCCGCCTTAGTGGTCGGAGCCGTGCAGGATGCTGTCGCGCAGGCCCGTGTCGTAGCCCAGGCCGGCCGCGGTCACGATGGCCTTGCCGGGCTCCGACTTGATCAGGCCCTTGCGGATCAGCGCCGCCCAGACTCCGTCGTTCTGCAGGCCGGTGGCGTCCTTGCCGCTGACCACCCAGGGGCCGAGATGGAAATGGTTGCCATGCGCGTGCGGCAGGGACGTGATGACGAAAGCGCCGTCCTCGCCCTCGGCCGGGCTGTTCTCCAGCCGGGCGATCTCCTGCAGCAGGGTCAGGGTCTTGAGCTGCAACGGGTTCAGGTTCAGCGGGTTCTTCTTGGGAGGCATGGCGCTCACTGGGGTCACGATGGGATGCCGGACGAACCGGCGTGGCGGCAGTAGACCGGCATGGCGGAGCGGCTGTCAAGCCGTCGCCCCGGAACAAGCCCACTGGCGTATGGCCGGCCGGTGGGGCATAAGACGCCGGTTGAGCGGCTCGAAATGCAGGAACCCTCAATGATCGGGTTCGAGGATCGAAGGACATGACGATACTTGTCACCGGCGCAGCCGGCTTCATCGGCTCCCATGTGGCGGACGCCCTGCTGCGGCGGGGGGAGCGGGTCCTCGGCCTCGACAACCTCAACGACTATTATTCGGTCGCGTTGAAGGAGGCGCGGCTCGCCCGCCTGACGGAGCATCCGAACTTCCGTTTCCTCAAGGCCGACATCGCCGACCGCCACGCCATCGAGGCGCTGTGGCCCGACTTCGCGGAGGTCACCGGCGTGGTGCATCTGGCGGCGCAGCCGGGCGTGCGCTACTCGCTGGAGAACCCCTACGCCTACGTCGACGCCAACGTGACCGGACAGGTCGCCATGCTGGAGGCGGCACGGCGGATGACGAAGCTGAAGCACTTCGTCTACGCCTCGACCTCCTCGATCTACGGCGCCAACAGGAAGATGCCCTTCTCGGTGGAGGACCGGGTCGACCATCCGGTGTCGATCTATGCCGCGACCAAGAAGGCGGCGGAGATGATGAGCTTCACCTACAGCCATCTCTACCGCATCCCGGCGACGGGCCTGCGCTTCTTCACCGTCTACGGGCCGTGGAGCCGGCCGGACATGGCCTCCATCCTGTTCGCCGACGCCATCATGGCGGGACGGCCGATCCGCGTGTTCAACGGCGGCCGGATGAAGCGCGACTTCACCTACATCGACGACATCGCCGACGGCGTGCTGGCGGCGCTCGACCGCCCCGCCCCGGTCGATCCGGAAAGCGGCGCGCCGCACCGCGTCTACAACCTCGGCAACAACCGGTGCGAGGACCTGATGCAGTTCATCAGCATCCTGGAAAAGGCGCTGGGCCGCGAGGCGGTCAAGGTGATGGAGCCGATGCAGGCCGGCGACGTGCCGGAGACCGCCGCCGACATCGAGGCGAGCCGCCGCGACCTCGGATTCGAGCCGCGCACCCCGATCGAGGTCGGGCTGCCCCGCTTCGCCGAATGGTACAAGTCCTACAACCGGATCGCCTGACCGCCGATGGCCGCCGCCCGTCCCAAGCTGCTCTATCTGGTGACAGAGGACTGGTATTTCTGGTCCCACCGGCTTCCCATGGCCCGCGCCGCCCGCGACGCCGGGTTCGAGGTCGCCGTCGCCACCCGCGTCGACCGCCACGGCGCGCTGATCGAGGGGGAGGGCTTCCGCCTGCTGCCCCTGCCCTGGCACCGCCGCAGCCTGAACCCGCTGGAGGCGCTGTCCTCCATCGCCCGGCTGGTGGCGCTCTACCGCCGCGAGGCGCCGGACCTCGTCCACCACGTCGCGGTGAAACCCGTGCTGTTCGGCGGGCTGGCCGCCTGGCTGGCCGGCGTGCCGGCGGTGGTCAACGCGCTGGCCGGGCTCGGCACCATGTTCATCGGCACCGGCGGGCTGAAGGCGCGGCTGGCCGGGCTGGTGGCGCGCCCGGCGCTCGGCGCCGTGCTGCGCCGGCGCAACAGCCTCACCCTGCTGCAGAACGAGGACGACCGCCGGACGCTCGCCGGACAGGGGCTGATCGATCAGGGGCGCACCTGGATCATCCGCGGCTCCGGCATCGAGACCGACCATTACGCCGTGCTGCCCGAACCGCCGGCGCCGCCGGTGGCGATCGGCTGCGCCGCCCGGCTGCTCGCCAACAAGGGCATCGACCGGCTGGTCGAGGCGGTCGCCCTGCTGCGGGCCAAGGGGCTGGACGTCCGGCTGATCGTCGCCGGCAGGCCCGACCCGGCCAACCCCACCTCCTTCCCGCAAGACACCCTCGACGGCTGGGCCGCCCGGCCGGAGGTCGAGCTGGCCGGCCATCTGTCCGACGTGCGGGAGCTGTGGCGGCGCTGTCATGTCGCGGCGCTGCCGACGCTGGGTGGCGAGGGGCTGCCCAAGAGCCTGCTGGAGGCAGCGGCGAGCGGGCGCGCCATCGTCGCCACCGACGTGCCGGGGTGCCGCGAGGTGGCGCGCAACGGCGAGAACGCGATCCTGGTGCCGCCGGGCGACGTCGCGGCGCTGGCCGCCGCGCTGGAGACGCTGGTGCGCGACCCGGAGCTGCGCCGCCGCTACGGGACGGCCAGCCGGCGCATCGTCGAGTCCGACATGGCCTCCGACAAGGTCGGCGCCCGCACGGTCGCCCTCTACCGCGCGGCGCTGAAGGGCGCAGCCGGCGCCGCGTCGCCGGCGCGGGAGGCGTCATGACCGCCATCCTCCTCCTCGCCGCGGCGCTCGGCCTGTCCTGGCTGGTGTCCTGGCGGCTGACCGGCCGGGTGCTGTCCTGGCTGCGGCAGCGCGCCATCCTCGACCATCCCAACGACCGCTCCAGCCACGCCATCCCCACCCGCGCGGCGGCGGCTGGGGCGTCATGCTGACCCTGCTGCCGGCCTGGGCGCTGATCGGCGCGGGGCACGGCGAGGCGGCGGCGATCCTGCCGGTGCTGGCCGGGGCGGCGGCGCTGATGGCGGTGTCCTGGATGGACGACCGGCGCAGCCTGGGGGCGGCACCCCGCTTCCTGGCACAGGCCGCCGCGGTGGCGCTGGGTCTGGCGGCCCTGCCGGACGGCGCGCCGGTGTTCCAGGGGCTGCTGCCGCTGTGGGCCGACCGGCTGCTCGCCGCCGTCGGCTGGCTGTGGTTCGTCAACCTCTTCAACTTCATGGACGGCATCGACGGTCTCGCCGGCAGCGAGACGGCGACCATCGGGGCCGGGACGGCGCTGGTGGCGCTGCTCGCCGGGCTCGATCCGGTCCTCGCCCCCTATGGGCTCGCGGCGGCCGGCGCGGCGCTCGGCTTCCTGATGTGGAACTGGCACCCGGCCAAGCTGTTCATGGGCGACGTCGGCAGCGTGCCGCTGGGCTTCACGCTCGGCTGGCTTCTGCTGACGCTGGCGGCGCTGGGCCAATGGCCGGCCGCCCTGCTGATCCCCGCCTATTTCCTGGCGGACGCCACCATCACGCTGCTGCGCCGCCTGGCCGAGGGCAAGAAGATCTGGCAGGCGCACCGCGAGCATTTCTACCAGAAGGCAACCCAGCGCGGGCGCAGCCACGCGCAGGTCGTCCGTCTGGTCCTCGTCCTGAACATCATCCTGGCCGCGCTTGCCGCGGCCTCCGTCGTCGTCGGCTGGACCGCGCTGGTGCCGGGAGCCGCGGCGGTCATCCTCCTGCTGGCCCTGTTGGCCCGCCCCGTCCAGGTAGAAGCCTGATGCGCGTACTCGTCACCGGCGCGACCGGATTCGTCGGCCGCACCCTCATCCCCCTGCTGGCCGACCGCGGCCACAGCGTCCGTGCCGTCGTCCGCCGACCCGACAGCTTAGTGCCGGGGGCGGACGACACCGCCCTGATCGACGATATCGGCCCCACCACCGACTGGGCCGAGGCCCTGGAGGGAATCGAGGGCATCGTCCATCTCGCCGCCCGCGTCCATGTCATGAAGGAGACGGCCGGCGATCCGCTCGCCGCCTTCCGCATGGTCAACACCTTCGGCACCAGCCGGCTGGCGGAGGCCGCGGCGGCGGCCGGGGTCAAGCGCCTCGTCTATCTCAGCAGCGTCAAGGCGCTGGTGGACGAGAGCCGGCCGGAGCCGCTGGACGAGACCACCGAACCCGACCCGCACACCGCCTACGGCATCTCCAAGCTGGAGGCCGAGCGGGCGCTGACCGACATCGCCACCCGCACCGGGCTGGAGGTGGCGGTGATCCGCCCGCCTCTGGTCTACGGCCCCGGCGTCCGCGGCAACTTCCTGGCGCTGATGAAGGCGGTGGCGAGCGGCATTCCGCTGCCGCTCGGCGGGCTCGACAACCGGCGGAGCCTGATCTACGTCGGCAACCTCGCCGACGCGATCGTCGCCTGCCTGACCCACCCCAACGCGGCCGGCGGCCGGTTCCTGGTGCAGGACGGCCAGCCGGTCTCGACCGCCGACCTCGTGCGGGCGATCGGCCAGGCGCTCGACCGGCCGGCGCGGCTGCTGCCCGTTCCCGTCTCGGTGATGGAACTGGGGGCGAGGCTCGCCAAGCGGGAGGCGGTGTTCGACCGCATCGCCGGATCGCTGACCGTCGACGACGCGGCCATCCGCCGTGCGCTCGACTGGTCCCCACCGTTTGACCCGGCCGCCGGCTTGCACGCCACGGCCGAATGGTTCAAAGCTTCCGACCGTTGAGACGCCGCCGGTCCAGGAACCGGGCGGTGCAGAGCTATTGAGGCAAGCGGCATGCGCATCCCGTCACCGCGGGCATTCCTCGTCTACCTGCACGATCTCGTCATGACCGGGGTCGCCTTCGCGGCGGCCCTGTACCTGCGCGTCGGCTCGCTCGCCTTCACCGCGTATGCCGAGCCGCTGCTGATCTCGCTGCCGATCGTGGTGGGCATCGCCGCCGTCGTCTTCCTTCTCTTCGGGCTCTATCGCGGCATCTGGCGCTATGCGTCGATACCGGACCTGGCGCAGCTCGTCCGCGCGGTCACGGTGGCGATGCTGTGCTTCGTGCTGGCCATGTTCCTGCTGACCCGGCTGGAGGCGCTGCCGCGGTCGCTGCCGCTGATCTTCTGGATGGTGCAGATCGCGCTGCTGGGCGGCCCGCGCTTCGCCTACCGCCTGTTCAAGGACCGCCGCCTGTCGATCCGCGACGAGACGGTCGGCACCCCGCGCATCCCGGTCCTGCTGCTGGGCGTCGGCGACGCGGCGGAACTGTTCATCCGCTCGCTCGACCAGTCGGGCGGCCACGGCGCCTACCGCGTGGTGGGGCTGCTGGACGAGAAGGGGCGCCGCATCGGCCATGCGGTGCGCGGCGTGCCGGTGCTGGGCAGCGCCGAGGAGCTGACCAGGGTGGTCGAGGAGCTGGCGCGCAAGGGCGACCGGCCGCAGCGGCTGATCGTCACCAAGGGCCAGACCGAGATTTCGGGAACCGTCCTGCGCGGGCTGCTGGAAGAGGCGGACTCGCTCGGCCTCGTCCTGTCACGGCTGCCGAGCCTCACGGAGTTCAAGTCGGCACTCGGCGAAGGCAAGATCGAGGTGCGGCCGATCGCACTGGAGGATCTGCTGGGCCGGCCGCAGGCGGTGCTGAACCGCGGCGCCATGAGCTCGCTGATCGAGGGGCGGCGGGTGGTGGTCACCGGCGCCGGCGGCACCATCGGCAGCGAGCTGGTCCGCCAGATCGCCGGCCTGTCGCCGGAGAGCCTCGTGCTGATCGACGCCGGCGAGTTCAACCTCTACAGCATCGAGATGGAGGTGCGGGAACGCTTCCCCGGCCTTGCCGTCCACGCCGTGCTGGCCGACGTGCGCGACCGCGACCGCGTCTTCCGCCTGTTCCAGGACCACAAGCCGGCGATGGTCTTCCACGCCGCGGCGCTGAAGCATGTGCCGCTGGTCGAGGCGAACCCGACCGAGGGGGCGCTGACCAACACGGTCGGCACCCGCAACGTCGCCGACGCGGCGCGGGCGGCGGGTTGCCTCGCCATGGTGCTGATCTCCACCGACAAGGCGATCCGGCCGACCAGCGTGATGGGCGCCACCAAGCGCTTCGCCGAGACCTACTGCCAGGCCCTCGACATCCTGCCGCCGCGCGAAGGGACCGAGGTGGCGACCCGCTACATGACCGTGCGCTTCGGCAACGTGCTGGGCTCCTCCGGCTCGGTCGTGCCGCTCTTCACGCGGCAGCTCGCCAAGGGCGGGCCGCTGACCGTCACCCACCCCGACATGCGCCGCTACTTCATGACCGTGCGCGAGGCGGTGGAGCTGGTGCTGCAGGCCTCCGCCCACGGCGTGATGCGCTCGGAGGACCGCGGCAAGGTGCTGGTGCTGGACATGGGCGAGCCGGTGAAGATCGTCGATCTCGCCCGCCAGATGATCCGGCTGGCCGGCTACCGGCCGGAAGTCGACATCCGGATCGAGTTCACCGGCCTGCGTCCCGGCGAGAAGCTGTTCGAGGAGATCCTGACCGCCGCCGAAGCGCCGAGCCGCACCGAGGCCGACGGCGTCTTCCTCGCCTCGCCCCGGCTGATCGACTATGCGCTGGTCAACCGCGCGCTGGGCGAGCTGGAGGCGGCGGCCAGGGCCGGCGACGGCGAGCGGGTGCTGACCATCCTGTCGAACATCGTGCCGGATTTCCGCAGCGAGGCGGTGCTGCCCCAGGCCGGCGCCAACGCCTGATCCGCGCCTGCTCCCCAAGGTTAAAGCGCAGGAAAGAAGGAGAGAAATTTCTGCTTTATCGGCTTGCATCGCGCGGGGGGCTATGGCATAACCCGCGCCACTTCGGCGGCGGCAGCGATCCGGCGGTCGGCGGCGAAGTGTCGGGCGAGGTCGGGCCTGCCAAGCGCAGGCAGGACGCTCAACCGAGATCAGGGCGCTGCCGTAGCTCAGTGGTAGAGCACTCCCTTGGTAAGGGAGAGGTCGAGAGTTCAATCCTCTCTGGCAGCACCATCCCCACCGACCGGGGGCAAACGGTCCCGGCGCTGCCGTAGCTCAGTGGTAGAGCACTCCCTTGGTAAGGGAGAGGTCGAGAGTTCAATCCTCTCTGGCAGCACCATCCCTTCCCCCTCGACGGCACATGACGATCCGACCGCGCGGCCGAAGGCGGCCCTGCGCGATTGCGCATGTCTGCGGCTTGGCGGCTTCGGCGCGCTCAGCGCGCCGGCCAGATCCAGGTCAGCTCGTGCTTGTTGTGGTAGAGGTGCAGCACCCGGCCGCCGGGGATGGCGGCGAAGGCGCGGGCGGTCTCGTGGTCGGTTTCCGCCTGGAACTTCAGCGTGCAGACGAAGCGCTTGGCGAGACCGCTGTCCATCCAGTCGCGCACCAGCCGCAGCAGCCGCGTCGGATAGCAGATGACGTCGCAGCACAGCCAGTCCACCGGCCCGACATCCTGCGGGCGCAGGCCGAAGGCGCTCTCCTGCCGGTACTCCACCCGCGGCAGCGCGGCGATGGCCGGGTCGAGCGGCGCCTTGTCGACGCTGACCACCGAGGCGCCCAGCTCGTGCAGCACCCAGGTCCAGCCGCCCGGACAGGCCCCGAGGTCGAGGCAGCGGTCGCCCGGTCCCGGCTGCTCGCCGAACAGCGTCAGCGCTTCCCACAGCTTCAGATAGGCGCGGTTGGGTGGCGCGGTGCGGTTCTCCACGAAGACCAGCTCGCCGTGGCGGAACGGGCTGGAACAGCGGGCGGCGGCGATGATGGTGGTCTCGTCCTCCAGCGTCCAGGAGCCGAGCGGGGCGGTCGGCAGGGGCGACGGGAAGCTCACCGGCTTGGCCGAGACGTGCGGCAGGTTCTCCTGGATCAGCGAAGCCCGGCGGTGGTGGCGCTGCGACCAGAGCGCCCAGTTGCGCTGGATGGAGCGCAGGGCCTTGGCGCCGCCCTTGATCGACGGCACCTCGATGCGCACCGGATCGTACCAGATGTTCTGCGCCCAGGCCGCCGGGCGCGCCGGGCCGGGGGCGTAGACCAGCCGGCCGTCGACCCGCGAGACCTCGCCCAGTTCGGCCACCAGATCGTCCACGAACCCTTCGGGGGCGAGGTAGATGGTCTCCCCCAGCGGAACCGGTGCCGGAACGGCCTGGGACCGGGCGGGATCGGACGGGGCGGCGGGGGTCTGGGGGGCTGTATCGCTCATGACCAAGGGGCTAGCGCCGCCGTCCGGGGAATGCAAGCCTCCTCCGCCGGCGGCCCGCCGTCCGGCTTTGCCCCGTGCGCTCCGGCACCCGCTCCGCCTACCCCATCGGAACGGGGTGTGACAAACACGCGCATCATCCCCACTTGGGAGCTGCCGCCGCGTGAGCGCAATTGACACCAATTCTCAATCGCATTAAATGGGCGGTCAGCGGGTCACTCCGCTTCGTGCATCCGGGCACCGTCGAGGCTTCATGTACGTCTGCATCTGCCACGCGCTGAACGACAAGAAGGTCAAGGCCGCCCTCGACAACGGGGCCCGCACTCCAGCCTCCATCTTCCGCCACCATTCCTGTCAGGTACAGTGCGGCAAATGCGTGCCACTGATGCGCGAGATGGCCGCACAGCACGGCGGCGGCTGCGGTTCCTGCGCGACCAGCCCGGCGCCGGCGAACAGTGGCGCTTACGAATATGGCGTCGCTGCCGAGTAATCGGCGACAACCTGACCGATATCTTCACAAAGCTGTCACGCTTTCTTCACCTCGTCTCCTGCCCGGCCCCAGACGACCGGCCGGCATGACGTATAGGTCAGCTCCTGTTATTTCATCAGGATGACGATCAAGTCAGACTTTAGGATGCGACAACCTGTCGACCCTCTATGAACTTCGGGTCAGTTGACCTGCCCAGCCAATTCAGGCACAACGTCTCCCAACAAGAGAACGGCTCAAACGAAGCCAGAGCGGACAAAACTGCTCGAAGAGGAAACGCACAGGACGGCCAGACCACTTCAGGACCCGGGTTGGGACCTTCCCTTAAAACGGGACGGAACGCCCGGTCCATTTCATTTTTCTTGCAACAGAAGACAGCGTGCAAGCAAGGGTCGGCCGTCGCAAAATCCACCAAGGAGGTGTCTATGAGCTGCCGTACCCGGCAAGCTTTCGATCAGCTATGCCGCGACCTGCTCGATCAGGCGACAGAGCGGATGGACCGGCTTCGGTCTTTCGTCGAACGGTCCGGCGGTGCCGGCCGTGAAGGGTGGGAGCGCATGCTCGACAATCTGCGCGGCGAGCGGAACCGCGCCACCGCCCGGATCGAAGCGGCGCGGCTTGCCGACGACGACACCTGGCCGACCGCGCGCGCCCAGGCGGATCAGGCCATCACCGACCTGATGGAGTGCATCGACGACCTCGACCGGCGCCTGCAACGGCTGGCGGCCTGAGCGGTCTCTCCCCTCCCCCGGACGGAAAAAGGCGGCGCCACGCTCCCCGCATGGCGCCGCCTTCGTCCATTGGCCCCGATCGGCCGACCCGCACTTTCCGGCCCCTATTCGCCCCCTTCTATCCGCCGCCTTCTACTTGCCGGACGGCACGCCCCGGCGCTCGATCAGGGCGGTGGTGACGGCGGTCGCCTTGGCCGGATCCATGGCGGCGAGGATCGGCGCCGTCTTGGTTTCCTTCATGCGCTGGATGACGTCCAGCAGGACCGTCATCTCCATCTCCTCGAAGATGCGCGCGGCCTCCTTCGGCTTCATCGTCTCGTAGATCTTCACGAGGCTCTCGAGCTGCGCCGCCTGCTTCTCGTCGCCCTGCCGCATCATCTTCTGGATGTCGGCGCGGGTCTTCTCCATCTCCGCCACCTTCTGGTCGATGCGCTTCTCGGCGGCGGCCAGCAGGGCCTCGCGCTGCTCCAGCTCCTTGGTGCGCCGCTCGATCTCGGCGCGACGCTCGGCGAAGTGCTGCAGCAGCTCCTCGTTGCTGATCGGCCCCAGCGGCTCCGGAACGGCGGCGGTGACGGGGGCGGCGGGGTTGGCGCTCGCCCCGCCCTGGGCGGGCGGCGGCGGCTTGTTCCCGGCCTCCTTGGGCGGCGGCGCGTCCTTGGGCTTCGCCGTCGGCCCGGCCGGCGGATTCTGCGTGCCCTGCGGCCCCTGGGCCAGGGTCACCGGAAAGTCGGGCAACCGGGCGTCCCGCGTCACCAGATGCCACAGGTCGCCGACCCTGATGCCCAGCATCAGGACGGCGACGAAGATCGTCACCGGCAGCAGGCGGAAACGCATGCCCTGCATCCGCGCCCGCAACCGCTGCGTCAGGGGCTGGCGGGCCGCGGCCGGCTTGCGCTGCTTGCCCTTCGCCTTCCGGGCGGCAGGCTTCGCCCCGGCGGCCGGCTTCGCCGCGGCGGTGGCCGGCAGACCGAACCTCGCGGCGGCCTGGGCGGCGGAAGCCTGGGCCGGAGCGGCGCCGGCCGAGGTGCGGACGCCGTGCGGCGTGGCGCCGGCGGCGCGGATCACCACCTTGGGCTCGTCGTTGGAGGGGGTGCTCATCCCATGCCCTTCCCGGCGTTCTCGATGGCCTGCAGCAGTTCACGCTCGGCCCGCGACAGGCTCTCGCCCTCCCGCACCAGCGGGTCGGCGGCCGGGGAGCGGCGGGCCGGCGACGGCAGGGACGCCGGCGCGTCTTCGTCCTCGCCATGGTCGTCGATCGGCACCGGGATCGGGCGCGGCGCCGGGCGGGCGGTGATCGCCGGCTTCGGCGCCGGGCGGGCGGCGGCGGCGGCGCGCAGCCGGTCGCCGTCGCCGACCGCGCCCAGCCGGTTGGCCAGCGCATCGGCCGCCTCGATCATGAACTGCAGCTCGTCGCGCAGGGCCTGGGCCTTGGTGACGGTGCGCTGCAGCTCCTCGCCGGTGTCGGCCGCGGTCTTCTTCAGGCCGCGCACGCCCGTCTCGGCCTTCGACATGGCCTCGTTCAGGCCCTTGATCAGCTCGGCCATCTCGCCGCGGCTTTCGCGCAGATGGACGATCTGCTTGTTGAGGATGATCGCGTAGGCGATCGTCGCGGCCAGCAGGCCGACGATGACGACGTCCAGGATCAGGGAGATCACGGGGCTCACAGACGCATGACCTCCTGTTTGGGCAGCTCGCGTTCGAGCCGCACGGCGATGTGGCCGCCCTTGCGGCCCATGCGCCCCTGGAACATCGAGACGTCGCCGCAGCGCAGCTCGATCGCGCCGTCCGGCGTGGCGTTCAGCAGGATCCGGGTGCCGACGCGCCAGTTCAGCACGTCGTGCAGGGTCATCGTGACCTCGTCCAGCACGGCGGAGAGGTCGACGTCGGTCACCAGCAGCTCGGACGCCAGGTGGGTTTCCCAGATGGAGTCGCGGCCGAACTTCTCGCCCATGAACATCTGGAGCAGAAGCTCGCGCACCGGCTCCAGCGTCGCATAGGGGATCATCAGCTCCAGCCGGCCGCCGCGATCCTCCATGTCGATGCGCAGCTTGACCAGCACGGCGGCGTTGGCGGGGCGCGCGATGGTGGCGAAGCGCGGGTTGGTCTCCAGCCGGTCGAAGCGGAAGGTCACCGGCGACAGCGGATCGAAGGCGGCGGACAGGTCGGACAGCACGACATGGACCATCCGCTCCACCAGGTTGCGCTCGATGGTCGTGTAGGGCCGGCCTTCGATGCGCATCGCCGCGGTGCCGCGGCGGCCGCCCAGCAGCACGTCCACGATGGAGTAGATCAGCGCGGAGTCCACCACCATCAGGCCGTAGTTGTCCCACTCCTCCGCCTTGAAGACGGAGAGCATCGCCGGCAGCGGGATGGAGTTCAGGTAGTCGCCGAACCGCACCGACGAGATCTGGTCGAGGCTGACCTCGACGTTGTCGGAGGTGAAGTTGCGAAGGCTGGTGGACATCATGCGGACGAGGCGGTCGAAGACCACCTCCAGCATGGGCAGGCGTTCGTAGTTGACCAGCGCCGAGTTGACCAGCGCCATGATGCCGGAGTTGTCGCCGTCGCCGGCCCCGCTCTGGTCGAAGCCAAGCAGGCTGTCGATCTCGTCCTGGTTCAGCACGCGGGTGGAGCCGCCGCCGCCGCCCATGTCGCCGACGTCGCCGCTGTCCTCGGCCAGCGCCGCCCATTCCGCGGCGAGCCGTTCCTCTTCGCTCAGTTCCTCGGTGTTGCTCATCTGCCGCCCGCCTCTCGCCCTACTGGACCAGCATTTCCTTGAACAGCACGTCCTTGACCTTGACCGGGTGCGCCGCCGCGGTGATCCGCAGCAGCAGCTCCTGCCTCAGCCGGTACATGCCGGCCGACCCCTTCAGGTCCTCCAGCCGCAGTTCGCGCAGGTACACCTGGAAGTTGTCGATGATGCGCGGCAGCACATGCTCGATGCCCGGGATGTCCTCCGGCTTGGACACCTGGATCGAGATCTTGATCTTCAGGAAGGCGGGGCGCTTGCCGGAGCTGTTCAGGTTCACCAGCATGTCCGGCAGATCGTAGAAGATCGGGGCGGCATGCGGGTCGGGCTGCGCCGGCTCCGGCGGGTGTTCGGCCGCGGCGGCCTCTTCCTTCTTGCCGAGAAGGCTGTCCAGCAGGCCCGAGAAATAAATCCCCGCTCCGGCGCCGATCAGCAGCACCAGCGGCAGGATGACGAACAGGACCAGTTTCTTGCCGCTGAACTTCTTGCGCGGCAGGCCCTCGGTCGAAAGTTCGCCGGCATCTTCGGCGTTCGCGGTCATGGAATCCCGGCAGCGGTCGGTGACGGAAATGGGCTTACCAGCACGCAACACCCTATCTTTCGGATAGTTAACAACTCCTTTCCGGGGTGATCCGGGAGGTGTGACCAAGCGGGTTTGGCGACGTCCGGCACGATTTTTGATGTGGTCCGTGGCGGAGGAGTCCGTCCAGGCGGCTCCCGGTCGTCCGCACCCCCTGCCCGCCCCTCCGGCCGGCCGGAACGGGAGGCCGTGGCCCCGTCTGCCTCCGCCGACCCTGCGCCCGGCCCGCCCACCCCCTGGTGGCGCGGGAACGGGAGGGTTTTGCCCGACGCCGGCCGGCAACTCTCGCCGTCGGGCCGGCAGGATTTGCCCGGCATCCCCTGCCCCGGGCCGTTCCCACCCGCCGACCGCCGGCCGGGACCGCCCCCGGCTTGCCTGAAAAATGCCTCGCCCCCTTGTCCCGCCTGACTTGGCACGGCGGCTGCAAAGGACTGTGCGTCAGCCGGATGGGTCCGGCGGCATCGCGAGTGAAGAGGCCGTCCGATGGAAAACTCGATCTACGTCGCCCTGTCGCGCCAGATGGCGGTGCAACGCCAGCTCGACGTCGTGTCGAACAACATCGCGAACATGAACACCGCCGGCTACAAGAACCAGCGCATGCTGTTCACCGAGTTCCTGGAGAAGCCGGGCCTGCACGAGAAGGTCAGCTTCGTCCAGGACCGCGCGGTGGTGCGGGACCTGCAGACCGGCCCGATGACCCAGACCGGCAATCCGCTGGATCTGGCGCTGACCGGCCAGGGCTATTTCACCGTCGATACCGCCAACGGCCCCCGCTACACCCGGGCCGGCAACTTCCGCCTGAACGACCAGCGCCAGATCGTCGACGGCGGCGGCCTGCCGGTCCTCGGCGACAACGGCCAGCCCCTGACCATCCCGCCCAACACCACGGACATCAAGGTGTCGGGCGACGGCACGGTGTCGACCGAGCTGGGGCAGGTCGGCAAGCTGAACATCGCCACCTTCAAGAACGAGCAGTTCATGACCGAGGTGGGGGCCGGCCTCTACGTCACCGACGAGGAGCCGCAGCCGGCCCCGGCCGACACAAAAGTGGCACAGGGCTTGCTTGAGCAATCCAACGTGAAGCCGGTGGTGGAGATGACGCAGATGATCGAAATCCAGCGCCAGTACGCCTCGGCACAGCGGCTCGTCGACAGCGAGCACGAGCGCATCCGCACCATGATCCAGCGATTGGGCCGTTCGGTCTGAGCCGCCCGAAGACGAGACGAGAGGAGTAGGAACCATGCGCAGCCTCGCCATCGGCGCCACCGGGATGATCGCCCAGCAGCTCAACGTCGAGACGATCTCCAACAACATCGCCAACGCCACCACCACGGGCTTCAAGAAGCAGCGGGCCGAGTTCCAGGACCTGCTCTACCAGAATTTCCGCCGCATCGGCTCGACCTCGTCGGACGCCGGCACCGTGGTGCCGACCGGCGTGCAGGTGGGGGCCGGCGTGCGCGTCGCCGCGGTGGCCCGCGTGCTGGAGCAGGGCAACCTGAACGTCACCGACAACAAGTTCGACCTGGCGATCAACGGTTCCGGCTATTTCCAGATCACGCTGCCGAGCGGCGACACCGCCTTCACCCGCGCCGGCAACTTCAAGCTGTCGCCGGAAGGCATCATGGTCACCGCCGACGGCTACCCGGTGCAGCCGAACATCACCATTCCCAGCAACGCGGTGGACGTCGCCGTCAACGCCTCGGGCGAGGTGCTGGTGAAGCTGGACGGCCAGGTCGCGACCCAGAATGTCGGCCAGCTCCAGCTCGCCACCTTCGCCAACGCCGCCGGCCTCGAAGCGATCGGCGACAACCTGTTCCTGGAGACCCCGGCGTCGGGCCAGGTGGTGACGGGCGCCCCGGGCACCCCGGGCTTCGGCCGCGTCGTGCAGGGGGCGCTGGAGACCTCCAACGTCAACGTGGTGCAGGAGATCACGACGCTGATCACCGCCCAGCGCGCCTACGAGATGAACTCCAAGATCATCAAGACCACCGACGAGATGATGCAGCAGGCCAGCCAGCTCCGCTGACGCCGCCCCGACCGCCGCCGCTTGAGGACACGCCGCCATGACCCGCACCCTCGCCATTCTCGCCCTCGGCACCGCCCTCCTCACCGCCTCCGCCGGCGGCGTCGCCGCGGTGGAGCCGCCGGCCGTGGTCTACGGCGCGCCGCATGTCGAGGCGGTGCTGACCGACGCGCTGGCGCAGTACATCCCGGTCGGCCGCATGCAGCTCGAGCTGGACAGCCGCGCCCTGGAGCTGCGCGCCCCGCAGGGGGCCGGCACGCTGAAGGTGGAGAACCTCTATTACAGCCCGGTGCAGGGCCGCTTCGCCGCCGAGGTGATCGTGACCGACACGCGGCCGCTGGTTCGCCTGCCGGTGTCCGGCCGCGCCTATGGCGTGGTGCAGGTGCCGGTGCTGGCCCGCCGCGTCGCCCCCGGCGACGTCATCACCGCCGCCGACGTCGACTGGCAGAATGTCCGCGCCGACCAGACCGGCAGCGACATCGCCGCGACCGACGCGCAGCTTATCGGCATGACGCCCAAGCGCGGCTTCGCCCTGAACCAGCCCGTCCGGCTGCGCGACCTGCAGTCGCCGCGGATGGTGGACCGCGGGGCGCTGGTGACCATCACCCTCACCACCGAGAACCTGACGCTGACCGCCCAGGGCAAGGCCCTGCAGGACGGCGGCAAGGGCGACGTCATCCGCGTCGTCAACACCCAATCCAACCGCATCGTCGAAGCGACGGTGACCGGCAGCAACCTCGTCGCCGTGGCAAAGCCCGGCCTGACCGCGAAGTAAGGAGAAAGCTCCCATGGTCCGCACCTCGACCGCCTCCCTCGGCCGCACCGCCTTCCGCTTCGCGCTGCTCGCTGCCGTCGCCGCCTCGCTGCCCGCCTGCAACGCGGCCCAGCGCATCTCTGAGATCGGCAAGGCGCCGGAACTCTCGCAGATCCAGGATCCGCACGCCGCTCCCGGCTACCAGCCGGTCAGCCTGCCGATGCCGACCCCGCTGCCGGTCGAGCGCAACCCGAATTCCCTGTGGCGGACCGGGGCCAAAGCCTTCTTCAAGGACCAGCGGGCCGCCAAGGTCGGCGACCTGCTGACCGTGAACATCAAGATCGACGACCAGGCCAAGCTGGCGAACGAAAGCAAGCGGTCGCGCGCCAACTCCGACAAGGCGGGCATGCCGCACCTTCTGGGCATCGAAGCCGACACGCTGGCCCGCGTGCTGCCCAACGGCGCCAGCGCCACCAGCCTCGTCGACCTGTCGAGCAACACCTCCAACGACGGCAAGGGCTCGGTCGACCGCAAGGAGCAGATCGAGCTGAAGGTGGCGGCGCTCGTCACCCAGACGCTGCCCAACGGCAACATGGTCATCCAGGGCCGCCAGGAGGTCCGGGTGAACTACGAGGTGCGCGACCTGATCATCACCGGCGTCATCCGGCCGGAGGACATCACGGCGCAGAACACCATCAGCTACGAGAAGATCGCCGAGGCGCGCATCTCCTACGGCGGCCGCGGCCAGATCACCGACGTGCAGCAGCCGCGCTACGGCCAGCAGCTCTTCGACATCATCATGCCCTTCTGAGGACGGGCGGCCCCGGGCCGACGGCAGGACCGGCGGGACCGGCGGACCGGGCGGGAGCGCAGGCTTCCGTCCGGCCGCCGCGCGTCGCCGGGGTGGAGCTTTTTGCCGGGCGGCGGAGATTGCCGCGCCGCTTCCTGCCGCCAAGCGGGTTTTCCGAACCCGCCCACACATGGGCGGGCTCGGGAGGCGGGCTCGGGAGGCGGGCTCGGGAGGCGGGCTCGGGAAACCTGCGAATCTCCGGGTTTGCAGGTTTCTCCAGGCCGGGCCATGTGTGGTCCGATCTGGAGAGACCTGCCTAGGCCGCGGGCTCCTCGTCGACGCCGCCCTCGTCCCGCGCGGCGTTGATCTGGTCCAGCGTCCGGCCGCAGCCGGTGCAGACCTCGCCGTCGATGGCGCACATGCCGAGGCAGTCGGGATCGTCGCTCATCAAATCCTCCGTCCGCGGACCGGCAGTCCCGGCCGGCCCTGGTGATCGCATCGGCTCAAAAAAAACAAACCCCACCGCCCGCTGCCGGGCCGGTGGGGTCGGGACCGAGGTCCGCGGCGGCGCGGGCACGTCCGCGGATCGCGCCCGCCGGTCCGGCGGACGCAACCGGCGGGGTGGCCGGACCGTCAGTCGTCGCGCTGAGTGCGCTCCATCCGCTCGTGCCGCTCCTGGGCCTCCAGGCTCAGCGTCGCGATGGGGCGGGCGTCCAGGCGGCGGACGGAGATCGGCTCGCCGGTCTCCTCGCAATAGCCGTAGCTGCCGTCCAGGATCCGCTCCAGCGCAGCGTCGATCTTGGCGATCAGCTTGCGCTCGCGGTCGCGGGTGCGCAGTTCCAGCGCCCGATCGGTTTCCGCCGAGGCGCGGTCCGCGATGTCGGGTTCCTGGATCCCGCCTTCCTGAAGGCTGTTCAACGTCTCCGTCGATTCAGCCAGCAGTTCGGCCCGCCAGCGCAGCAGCTTCTGGCGGAAATACTCCCGCATGGTGGGATTCATGAACGGCTCGTCTTCAGACGGCGCGTAATTCGGGGGCAGAAGCGGCAGCGACATCCGAAAGCATCCAGCACGAAAAGGGGTGATCCGGGCGGCGCGGAGTATAGGTATGGCGGCGTCCATCCGCAACCCTATGGTTGGCCCCGGCAACCGACGGCCAAACCATTGGAGTATCGGCGATTTACACCACCGGCACCACGCCCGCGAGAAAGTGCCGGCACAAGGTGCCGGGTGGCGCGACCAAAGGATCGGGTAGTAAAAAAACGGATTACGGCGTCAGCTTCGCCAGTTCCACCTGGGCCGCAGGTCGATCTCGTCGAGGATCGCCGCCAGATGCGGGTCGTCGACCTGGACGCGGCGCGAGTGGACGACCTTGGCGAGGTCCATCAGCTTCTGCGCCGACAGGGTGCCGGAGAGCAGCCCGTGCTGGAGTTCCTCCAGCCGGTCGAGCATCTCCTCCGCCCGCATCTTTCCGCGCGACGCACGGGCGGTGGCGTCGTCGGTCGCATCGACCTCCTGCAGGGCGAGAACCCCGGCGACGCCGGCAAGCGAAGCCGACGCGCTGACGCCGTGAGCGGTGTTGGACTCGCTCACGAGCTGCTTGGAGAAGGATGCTCCGGACGTGCTTTCGGCCTTGCCGGTACGGCGGACCGAGGTGCTGCCGCGAAGATTTCCGGGGCCTTCGACTTTCATGTTCCGTGCAACCGTCTGCGGTAAGGCTCTCACCTTAGATGGAACAAGATTAACATCCGGTCAAGCTTTGCCGCAATCGGGCAAAAATTGCCGTTGCGCTGTGGCCGCGATTGGACATTTGCCGGGCGAATATCGGGACAACTCGCCGGTCCACCCGCGTTGCACCGCTTTCGCCGGACTGGCACGGCATTTGTATGGAAGACGGTGCCCGTTGTGGAGAGTTCACCATGATGCCCACCGCCTGCCAGCCCCGCCCCCTCCTCCGCCGGTTCCGCCGCGCCGCCGCCCTGCTCGGGCTGGCCATGGCGCTGTCCGCGGTGCTGGCGGCGTTCGCCATGCCCGCCCCGGCGGTCGCCGCGTCCGCCCGGATCAAGGACGTGGTCGATGTCGAAGGCGTGCGCGACAACATGCTGATCGGCTACGGCCTCGTCGTCGGCCTCAACGGCACCGGCGACAGCCTGAACAACGCCCCCTTCACCGAGCAGAGCCTGACCGGCATGCTGGAACGGATGGGCGTCAACACCCGCGGCACCAACCTGCGGACCAAGAACGTCGCCGCCGTCATGGTGACCGCCACCCTGCCGGCCTATGCCGCCCAGGGCACGCGGATCGATGCCACGGTCTCGGCGATGGGCGACAGCAAGAGCCTGCTGGGCGGCACGCTCCTCGTCACCCCGCTGATCGGCGCCGACGGCGAGGTGTACGCGGTGGCGCAGGGGCCGATCGCCGTGTCGGGCTTCTCGGCCCAGGGCCAGGGGGCCAGCGTGACGCGCGGCGTGCCGACCTCCGGCCGCATCGCCTCGGGCGCCATCGTCGAGCGCGAGATCCAGTTCTCGCTGGCCGAGCTGCCGGTGGTGCGGCTGTCCCTGCGCAATCCGGATTTCACCACGGCCCAGCGGGTGGCGACGGCCATCAACATGCAGCTTCGCGGCAACATGGCCCAGGCGACCGACCCGTCCTCGGTCCTGCTGAACGTCCCGGCCTCGCGCCGCGGCGACGTCGTCGGGCTGATGACCGAGATCGAGCAGCTCCGCATCACCCCCGACCAGGTGGCCCGCGTCGTCGTGGACGAGAAGTCCGGCGTCATCGTGATGGGCGAGAATGTCCGCATCTCCACCGTCGCCATCGCCCAGGGCAACCTGACGATCCGCGTCACCGAGACGCCGCAGGTCAGCCAGCCCGGCCCCTTCAGCCAGGGCCAGACCGCCGTGGTGCCGCGCACCGACATCCAGGTCGACGACCAGTCCAACAACCGCCTCGCCGTGATGAATGCCGGGGTGACCCTGCAGGAGTTGGTACAGTCCTTGAATGCGCTGGGGGTGGGCCCGCGCGACATGATCTCGATCCTGCAATCGATCAAGGCCGCCGGCGCCCTGCAAGCCGAGATCGAGGTGATCTGATGGACCTGACGCCCACCCTTCCAGCCTCCCCCGCCCCCCGCCTGCCGGCGCAGGTCGAACGGCTGGGCGAACGGCCCCTCGCGGATGGCGGCACCGCCCGCATCCTGCCCCGCACCGACGTGCTGGAGAGCAGGATCGATCCGGCAAAACGTGCCCAGCTCCACAAGGCCGCCGACGATTTCGAGAACGTCTTCATGACCCAGATGCTGGGACACATGTTCGACGGCCTCGGAGTGGACGAGACCTTCGGCGGCGGCAAGGGCGAGGAGATGTTCCGCCCGATGCTGAACGAGCAGTTCGCCCGGCAGATCGGCCGGCGCGGCGGGCTCGGCATCGCCAGCCAGGTCTACAACGAACTTCTGCGCGCCCAGGAGGCCAGCCATGGATAAGGTCGACGTCCGCTTCCCGCAGCCCGCCAGGCCGGCGCCCGCCAGCGTCCCGAAGACCGCGCAGGAACGCGCCTGCGCGCTCATCGACCTGATGGGCCGCATGACCGCCCTGCTCCGCCGCGAGACCGAGGCGGTGCGCAACCGCCGGCCGACGGCCGAGCTGGCCCAGTACGCCCGCGAGAAGCAGCCGATGTCGCTGGTCTACGAGGAGGTGTCCCGCCTTCTGCGCGTCGACCGCGAGGGGCTGGCCAACCTGCCGGCGGAGATCAAGGGCGCGCTGAAGGACGCCTCCACCACGCTGCGCGCCGCAACCGAGGAGAATGCCGAAGCGCTGCGCGTCGGCGGCGAGGCGCAGAAGCTGGTGGTGGATACGGTGGTCGGCGCCATCAACCGGGCGCGCCAGATTCCGAAGACCGCCTACGGCCCGGCCGGTGCCGCCGGCCGCGCCTACGCCCCGCCCACCCATGGACCGCAGACCTCCGCGACGCTGAACACGCGCCTCTAGGACGCATCCTGTCGGCGGGTCCGCCCGCCCCATTGCCTCCATCCGACCTGTCCCGTCTTCGGGAGGGGCCGTCCCACCGGGCGGCCCTTCTTTTTTTGAGCGGCCCGCCGCGTTCGACCGGCCCCCCGCCGCCGCGGCAGGCGGCAAGAACGGCCGCGGAAACCCGGCGGATTTTTGCCGCCCGCCGGACGGAACTGCCGGCCGGCCGGGACATTCCGGGCGATCGCCGCCCCGGAACGGTCCCCAGCCTGCCGCGGCGATTGGCCCGGAAGTTGCTTTGACCACGGTGCGCCTTGCATCCTTGAGGGACCGTCCCATGGAAATCCAGTCGAACGCCGCTGCGTCCACGATCTTCGACGCGCAGTCCCAGACCCAGGGGACCGGCGTCCGGGACGACATGTTCGCCAAGATGATGAACCGCATGCTGGCGGACGCCGCCGAGCGCCGCCGCGAGGAGGCGAAGACCGCGGCCGAGCGCAAGGCGCAGCTGGCCGAGCAGTCCGCGGCCGAGCGCGCGCCGGTCAAGCCCCGCCCGCGGCCCGAGCCGGTGGCGCAGCAGTCCTCGACCGGCCCGGTCCGGCAGTCCGAGGCCTCCGGCCGCGCCGACGCCGCCCGCAGGACGGAGCAGGACGGCAGGGCCGCGGCCGAAGCCCGCAGCGCCCGCGAGGCCCGCGACGGGAAGGCCGCCGAGGATCGGCTGTCCCGGGACAGGCTGGCGCAGGGCAAGTCGGCCGGGGAGGTCCGGACCGCCAGGGGCGATGCCGCCGCGGACGGGCGCGCCGCCCGGTCCGACGAAACCGCGCCGCCCCGGGCCGATCATCCGAGGGACGGCGACCGCAAGGATGCGGCGGCGCCCGGCCCGGCCGACCCGCACCCCGCAAACCATGATGCCGGCAAGGCGGCGAAGGCCGGCCGGGTCGCCGCCGGCCCCGCGGGCGGAACCGCGACGACCGGCGAAGCCGCCGGGCAGGCCATCGGGGCGATGCCCGCAGCCGACCTGCCGGCCGACGACGGCCTGCTGGCACTGGCGGAGGATGAGGCCGGAAAGGACGCGGCGGAGGACGCCGCCGCGGAGAGCGCCGCCACGGAGAACGGCGGGTGGACCGATGGCGCCGATGCGGCCCTTCGGGCGATGGTCCAGGCCTCGCCCGACACCGAACCGCAGCCCGTCGAGCCGGCGACGCGCGACCCGCTCCAGCCCCCGGCCGCCGAAACGACACAGGCCGCCGGCCCCGAAGCCGCCGAAGCCGCCCTCGCTGCCGCCGCGGCTGCGGCTGCGGCGCAGGCGGCGCCGGCCACCGCCGGGACTGCCGGTGACGCAGCCGGCCCGGTTGGCGGCGTTGCGCCGGCCGCGACCGCTCCGGGCACCGGGGCGGCGCCCGCCGGTGCGGACGCCGCCGCGGTCCTGGCCGCCCAGCAGGCGGCTGCCGCCACCGCCGGGACCATGGCCGGCGCCGCCACGGCTGCGGCCGGCGACGCGGCCGGGGCGCACGCCGCTGCCGACGCCAAGGCGGCGGATGCCGCGGCGGCCGATGCCAAGCCGGCCGATGCGGCGGCTGCCGGGGCGAAGACCGCCGACGACGCCGAAGCGGCCGACGAGGATGCCGCGAAGGCGGCCGCCGGCTTCGCCGATCTGCTCGCCGGCGTGAAGGGCAAGCCGGCGGACGGGCGCACCGGCCATCACTCCGGCGCCGACTCGGGCAGGGGTGGCGAGCAGCCGCAGGGCCAGACCGCCGGTCAGACGGCCCCCCAGGCAACCGCCCAGGCAACCGCCCAGGCCGCCGCGCAGTCCGGCCTTCAGGCCGCGGCTCAACCGCCGGCCGCCGGGTCGGCCGCCTCCGCCGGCGCCACCGACTCCGCGGCGGCCGTCGATGGCACGGCGGCGCTGGCCGCGGGCCAGGACGCCGGCGGGACCGCCGCCGCCGAACACCGGCCGGGCGCACACCCGCTGGTCGCGGCGATGGAAGGCCAGCGCGGCGCGGTTCCGCTGGATTCCCCGGCGGCGGCGACGCTGCGCCCGTCGCGCGGCTCCGCCGGCATGCCGGCCGGCGTACCCGACCAGATCGCCGTCCATATCCGCAAGAACGTCGCGGACGACGTGGACCGCTTCACCATCAACCTGAACCCCGCCGAGCTCGGCCGGATCGACATCAAGCTGGACATCGGCGCCGATGGCCGCGTCAGCGCGATGGTCGCGGTGGAGAAGGCCCAGACGCTGGAGCTTCTGCAGCGCGACAGCCGCGGGCTGGAGCGTGCCCTGCAGGACGCCGGGCTGAAGGCCGACTCCGGCAGCCTCTCCTTCAGCCTGCGCGGCGACGGAGCCCCGTCGCAGGGCGATGAGCGCCAGGGCGGCGGCTTCGGCCGGCGCGGGCGCGGCTTCGGCGGCGACGGCGAGGACGAGACAGCCGACACCGCAGCCTATACCGTGACCCTCGGCCCCGGCCGCGTCGACATCCGCGCCTGATCCCGGCCGCCGCACCGCAATTCAGAAGACAGGACCTTCCGCCATGACCACCACGATCACCGGCAGCGGCCAGACGACCAACACGGCCGCCAACACCAGCACGAAGACCAACACCACCGGCGCCGCCAAGGGCACCGGCAGCCAGACGGCGGAAGAGGCGAAGACCGCCAGCGCGACGAAGGGTCTCGGCGACAATTTCGAGACCTTTCTGAAGATGCTGACCACCCAGATGAAGAACCAGGACCCGCTGAAGCCGATGGACACGAACGAGATGACCAAGCAGCTGGTCGAGTTCGCCAACGTCGAGCAGAACATCGGCACCAACAGCCGCCTGGACAAGCTTCTGAAGCTGCAGGGAGCCTCGACCGCCTCCACCAACCTCGCCTATCTCGGCCGCATGATCAGCTATGAAGGCGATCAGTTCGACTATGCCCAGGGGATGACCCAGGCGCCGCTGGGCTACGAGCTGGAGACCGCCGCCAAGTCGGTGCGCGTCGACATCCTCGACTCGGCCGGCCGCAAGGTCCGCTCCTTCCCCGGCGAGAAGACGGCCGGCACCAAGCATATCGTGAACTGGGACTTCAAGGACGACAATGGCTTGCCGGTTCCTCCGGGCAGCTACCGCCTGAACATCGCCCCCACCGGCGAGAAGGAGGACCAGATCATCAAGGCGAAGACCTACACCTTCGGCACCGTCGCGGGCGTCAGCCAGACCAAGGACGGCGAGACCACCCTGACCGTCGGCAGCACCGAGGTGCCGCTGTCCAAGATCATGACGGTGCACTGACCCGGCGGGCGGGCCGCCGCCGCTACCCCCTCCGACGCTTATCCGAATGGGCCCCGGCACCCCCGCCGGGGCCCTTCGCATATGGCCGAGCCTCAGGTAAAAGCGCCGGGAATTCCAGGGGCTGCGCTCATTTTGGGCACAGGTCGTTAACCCTATCGTTTAGGCATTTGTTAAGCGGGAGAGGAATAGGGTACCCCGAAATCGTGGAATGCACTGTTCGATTGTGGAGCGTCCGCGCATGTCGTCACGCGAATCCGAACTCGACGAGGCGTCCGGTGGAGCGTCGGTAATCGGCCCGGCCGGGCGTCCCCTGACCGAGCATGATCTTCCCCCGCCCGACACCAAGCGTTGGGTCATGCGCCGCAAGGCGGAGGTGGTGGCCGGAGTCCGTTCCGGGCTGATCAGCCTCGAGGAAGCTTGCCGCCGCTATACCCTGTCCGTCGAGGAGTTCCTGTCCTGGCAGCGGCTGATCGACAGCCACGGGATGCGCGGCCTGCGCGCCACCCGCCTGCAGGACTACCGCGGCAGCCAGCCCGTCCGGGCGCGCGTCGACGCCGCCGAGTAGCCGATCCTTCGACCGCGACTCTTGCGCCGCAGGCCCCGGTCTGCGGCGTTTGTGCTTTCCGGCAAAGCCGCTAGCGGCCGGCCGGGCCGCCCCGGGCGCCGGTGTCGGCCTGCGCACCGCCGAGCGCCGTATCGACCAGGGCGGCGCCGGCCGCCGCAATGGCCGGACCAGCCTGCGGCCCCAGCGACTGGCCGGCGGTATAGGCCCCTTCCATCAGGATCTGGAGCTGCAGGGCCAGCTTGTCCGGCTCCGCCGCCCCGGCCTCCGCCGCAAGCCGCGACAGCCGCTCCAGCACCTCCCGCTTGACGCCGAGCGCCCGCAGGCGGCCCGGGTTGTCGGGCTCGCGCAGTTCATTGATCGCGCTGCTGAAGGGGCAGCCGACGAAGCGCGGATGGGCCACCCAATGGCCGAGCGAGACGAACAGCCCCTTCAACTGTGCCCGCGGGTCACCGGGATGGCGCGCCGTCACCCTCTCCCACCACGCCAGCAACTGCTGGTGCAGCCGGTCGAGATAGGCGCAGACCAGCTCGTCCTTCGAGGCGAAGTTCCGGTAGAGGCTCATCTTCGCCACGCCGGACCGGGCGATGATGGTGTCCACCCCGACGGCGCGGATACCCTCGCGGTAGAACAGCTCCGCCGCGGTGTCCAGCACCCGCTCCCGCGCCGGCTTGCGGGCCTCTTCCGCACGCGCCTCTGCCACCATGACGATCCCCATACCCGGCTTGACAATGATACAGACCTGTCTCTATCCTCTGCGAGGACAACAGATGAGACAGACCTGTCTTTAACTTAATCTCACCAGCCGCGCCGGTCCAGCCTCGGGCGGCACGCGGCACCGGCGGCACCGGCCGGACGAAACGGAGGAAACGGGGGACCATGCGCTACCTGGAGGACCTGAAGGTCGGCGACCGCTTCGCCGGCAGCAGCAGCCGGACCGTCACCGCCGACGAGATCGTCGCCTTCGCCGGCAACTACGACCCGCAGCCCTTCCACCTGGACGAGGATGCGGCGCGCGACAGCCTGTTCGGCGGTCTGGCGGCCAGCGGCTGGCACACCGCGGCGCTGACCATGCGGATGATCGTCGATGGCGAGACGCGGCTGGCCGGCGGCTATATCGGGCTCGGTGTCGAATCGGTGAGCTGGCCCCGCCCCACCCGTCCCGGCGACCGGCTGCGCATCGAGAGCGAGGTGCTGGAACTGCGCGAGTCCGGCAAGCGGCCGGACAGCGGCGTCGCCCGCATCCGGACGGTCACCTTCAACCAGAAGGACGAGGTGGTGATGACGATGGTCGCGAACCTGCTGGTTCCCCGCCGTCCGGCAACTCCGGCTGGCGTCGAGGCGGCCCTTCCCGGCTGACCCCGGCGGGCGGCGGCCAAGCATTGGCCTGAAAAGCAACGGGGCTAAAGCGTTTCCGCTTTAGCCCCGGAGAAACTTGGTGGAGCCAAGGAGGATCGAACTCCTGACCTCTACAATGCCATTGTAGCGCTCTCCCAGCTGAGCTATGGCCCCATAATGGTGCGCTTGGAGGGACTCGAACCCCCACGACCTGCGGTCACTAGTACCTGAAACTAGCGCGTCTACCAATTCCGCCACAAGCGCGTCCCGCGATCTTCGTTTTACTTCGCTTCACGCGGGCCGTTCTAATAGCCGGGCTGGCGCTGATGCTCAAGAGGAAAAATGCATCCCGTGACGATTTTTTTGCGGGAGGCTATTCCGCCGGCTTCAGCGCATAGAACCGGAACACCCGCATGCCGGCGTCGATGGCCGCGACGCGGCGCGCCCACAGCTCCACCTCGTCCATCACGGCCAGCTTGGTCTGCTGGTCCATGTGGTGCTTCTCCAGATGCCCGACCAGGCCCTGGATGGCGGTCAGGATCAGGTTGCGGTGGGTGTCGGTGATGTCCTCGGTGATGCGCAGGTCGAGGTTGCGCTGGGCGAAGGCGGCCGCCATGCGGTCCTTCGGCCAGGGATGCGGCTCCAGCGGATCCTTGGCGATCCAGGACTGGACAGCCTTGCTCTCCAGCCTGTCCGGCTCGACCGTATAGTCGGTGATCAGCAGATGGCCGCGCGGCTTCAGCGCCATCTCGATCCCGTCGAACATCTGCTCCTTGTCGCGGACGGTGAACATCCCCTCCTTGTAGACGACGGCGTCCACCCGCTTGGACCAAGAGAAATGCTCGGGATCATATGTCTCGATCGCCGCCTTCTTCTCCAGCCCCACCTTGAAGGAGCGGATCATCGCCTCCTTGGCCAGCAGCTCCGACGCTTCCAGCCCGGTGACCCAGCAGCCGTATTTGCCCGCCATGGTCCGGCTGGTGCCGCCCAGCCCGGCCGACAGGTCGAGCACGCTCATCGCCGGGTTCAGCCCCAGCGGCTTCACCAGATAGGGGATGTGGTCGGACCCGCCGGGCGTATTGAATCCCTCGCCCCACAGCTTCTCCGCCACCTCGATGCGGGTCGCGGTCCACAGGGGCTTGCCCCAGCGGTCGATGCCCGGCGCCGGCTGCGGGTGCTGCGGCTGGTCGTGGCGGTCCCCGTCCGGGTCCTCCGCCTTGTGCCGGCTGCGCATGCCGGAGAGGTCATAGCCTTCCCACCACGCGTAGAGCCGCGTCTTCAGGGAGAGGCTCCCGGTCTCGCTCTTGTCCGTCATGCCTGTCGTGCCTGCCCCGATGACCGAACGACACCACGGTGGCCGGCCATCCGGCGACAGGGCGCCGCATCACCGCGGCCTCCCTCCCGTTTGGCGATCGGCCCGCGTGCATTCGCCCTCTCCGCGTGGTCCGCCGCCAGCATGTTAAGCGTGTGCGAATTGTACGCGCAAAGAAAAATTTGTTGCTCTCTCAACGCAGGGGTGATGCCGGCTCCGGCGGCAGCGAGGCGATGCGCGTGCCGGCGGCGCGCAGGACCGGCTGGCAGGCGGCCGGCAGGGTCACGGCGCGCGGGGTCGGCCGCGCCGGCACCGGCCGCTCCACCGCCGGGACGGCCCGGTCGAGCCAGGACTCCAGCTCCTCGCCGCAGCCGTCGCCGTCGGGCAGCGCGGCCTGCTCCTCGCACAGCGGGCTGCCCGGCTGGCAGTCGAGGCGGATGTGCATGTGGCCGTCATGACCGTGCCAGGGGCGCAGCTTCTGCAGGAAGGAGCGGTCGGCCCAGCCGTGGCGGCACATGGCGAGCTTGATCGCCGGATTGACGAAGATGCGGGCGACCCGCCGGTCGCTGGCGGCGATCTGGATCATGCGGGCCTGCCTGTCCGACCAGTCCTCCGTCACGCGCATCCGGTCATAGTCGACATACTTGATCTCCTCCAGCCGCTCGCGCCCCGCGCGCCCCATCGGCGGCAGGTCGAGCCGCAGCCACACGTCGGCGTCGAGCCCGATCTGGTGGCTGGCATGGCCGAAGCTCATCGGACCGCCGCGCGCCTGGCCCATGTCGCCGATCAGGGCGGTGCCGAGCCCGGCCGTCGCGACCTTGCGGCCGAACTCCTTGAGGAACTCGTTGAGCGCCGGATGGCCGTAGTTGCGCTGGCGCGACAGGCGGATGACCTGATAGCCCGTCCCCTCCGGCGGCAGGGCCTGCGCCCCGGCGATGCAGCCCGCGGCATAGCCGCCGATCGACTGCGCCGGCCCGAGGGAGGGGCCGGATACCTGGCTCCACGCGATGCTCGTCGCCTGGGGGGCCCGCTTGACCTTCTTCTTCTCCTTCGCCTCGGCCCCGCCGGCCAGACAGGCCAGCACGCCGACGGCCACGAACACCCCATGCCAAAGCCGGCGCATCACGTCCCCCACCGCAGCCCCATTGCGTCACGATCGAGGTTTACTCTGGCGGGAGTTAAGGAATGGTGGAGAATTGGGTGGCATTCGATCGAGTATTGGTCTCAATCGAGGGTCTGCCTGTACCGCTTCAGCGCAACGACCGTTACGACGGCCAGGAAGATCAGCAGCGGCGCGATCTCCCCGGCGATCTCCGAAAGCCCGTTTCCTTTCAGCAGGATGCCCCGCACGATGCGCAGGAAATGCGTCAACGGCAGCAGCTCGCCCACCAGTTGCGCCCAGCCCGGCATGCCGCGGAACGGGAACATGAAGCCCGACAGCAGCAAGGACGGCAGAAAGAAGAAGAACGACATCTGCATGGCCTGGAGCTGGTTCTTCGCCACGGTGGAGAAGGTGAACCCCACCGCCAGATTGGCCGCGATGAACAGGATCAGCACGAACGACAGCAGAAGAAGGCTGCCGAGGATCGGCACGCCGAACAGCAGCCAGGCCGCCAGCATGATCAGCAGCACCTGGACATAGCCGACCAGGATGAAGGGCACGATCTTGCCCAGCATCACCTCGAACGGGCGCACCGGCATGGCCAGCAGATTCTCCATCGTGCCGCGCTCGCGCTCGCGCGTCATCGCCAGGGCGGTCATCATCACCATGGTCATGGTCAGCACCACGCCCATCAGCCCCGGCACGACGTTGTACTGGGTGATGCCTTCCGGGTTGTAGCGGCGGTGGATGCGCAACTCCACCGGGTCGGGCGAGGCGCGCAACCCCGCCAGTGGCCCGGTCAGCTCCGGGTCGAGCGACTGGCGCGCGATGGTGGCCAGGGCGCCGAGCGCGTTGCTGGTCGCCGCGGGATCGGTGGCGTCCGCCTCCACCAGCAGGACCGGCCGTTCGCCCCGCTGCAGCGCGCGCGAGAATCCGGCGGGGATGGTGACGGCGAACTGCACCTCCCCTTCCGCCAGCCAGCGGTCCAGCTCCTCCTCCCCCGTGGCGACGCGGCGCAGGTCGAAGTAGCCGGAGTTGCCGAGCGCCGCCAGCAGCGTGCGGGTGAAGGGGCCGGAGTCCGCCGCCAGCACCGCGGTCGGCAGCCGCTTCGGGTCGGAGTTGATGGCATAGCCGAACAGGATGAGCTGCAGGATCGGCACGGCCACCATCATGGCGAAGGTCAGCCGGTCCCGCCGCATCTGGATGAACTCCTTGACCAGCACCGCCACGAAGCGGGACGGCGAGAAACGGGTCATGGCGGACCTCCCGCTGCGCAGAATTGTTGGTTAATTACTGAAATGAAACAACGGCATTTCCCGGGAAAGCATGTTAAGGGTCTATCTATGTTACTGTGTGATCGAAATACTGGATTTGACTCCTGCCGATTTCCTCGCCTTTCTCTCTTGGTTATTACGAACCCGCCGTCCGGAGACGACCTGTGATTTCGACCTTCGCCAAGAGCACCATTGCCGCCGCTGCCGTCCTGCTGTCCGCCGGTGCCGCCTGGGCCGGTGCCCAGGACTTCACCATCGTCAACAAGACCGGCTATGCGCTGAAGCACATCTACGTGTCCGAGGCGAACAACAACAGCTGGGACGAGGACATCCTGGGCCGCGACGTCCTGAACGACAGCGAGTACTTCGAGGTCTCCTTCGCCAAGGCCGAGAAGACCTGCAAGTGGGACATGAAGGTCGTCTACGACGACGGCGAATCGGCGATCTGGGAGGATCTGAACCTCTGCCAGATCAGCAAGGTGACCCTGCGCTGGAACAAGAACACCGGCGTCACCTCCGCCAACATCGAGTGATCCCCGTCCGATGGGTCGCGGCGCGGTCATCGCATGTTGTCCGTGCTGCGGCTCATCAGGTGGATGAAGACGTCCTCCAGGGTGGGCTCCGACCGTTCGATCCGGATGCCCGCCCCGGCGGTCCAGCGGTCCAGCGCCTGGGCCAGGGTCCGGTCCAGCGCCTGCGGATCGGTCCCGCTGACGTGCAGCCGGCTGCCGAAGACCGCCACCATCCCGACGCCGGGACGGCCGCGCAGATCCGCGGCGGCATGGCCCAGGTCGGCCCCCTCGGCCGCGATCGTCCGCGTGTGCAGGCCCGAGCGCCGGATCACCGCCTCGACCGGTCCCTGGGCCATCAGCTTGCCGTAGGCGAGATAGGCGATCTCGTGGCAGCGTTCCGCCTCGTCCATGTAATGGGTGCTGACCAGCACGGTCAGCCCGTCGGCGGCCAGCCGGTGGATCTCGTCCCAGAACTCCCGCCGCGCCTTGGGATCGACCCCCGCCGTCGGTTCGTCGAGCAGCAGAAGCTTCGGCTCGTGCAGGATGCAGGCGGCCAGCGCCAGCCGCTGCTTCCAGCCGCCCGACAGCGCCCCGGCCAACTGCGCCCGCCGGCTGGCGAGCCCGAGCCGGTCGAGCGCCGCGGCGACGCGGCGACGCCGCTCCGGCAGGCCATACACCCGGGCGACGAAGTCGAGGTTCTCGGCGATGCTCAGATCCTCCCAGAAGCTGAACTTCTGGGTCATGTAGCCGACCTGCCGCTTGATCGCGGCGCTCTCGGTCCGGATGTCCAGGCCGAGGCAGCGCCCCTCCCCGGCATCGGGGGTCAGCAGGCCGCAGAGCATGCGGATCGTCGTCGTCTTGCCCGACCCGTTGGGGCCGAGGAAGCCGTAGATCTGCCCTGTCTCCACGCGGATGGAGAAATCGTCCACCACCGTCTTGTCGCCGAAGCGCTTGACGAGGCCCCGGACGTCGATCGCGGGAGACCGGGGCCCGCTCATGGCGCGAGCTCCACGTCCACCGGCAGGCCGGGAGGCAGCCGCACCGGGTCGGAGGGGGCGAGCTCGATGCGGAAGACCAGCTTCTCGCGGCTGCCGACGCTGTAGATCACCGGCGGCGTGTATTCGGCCCGCGAGGAGACGCGGGTCACCCGGCCGCTCAGCCGCTCCGGGCAGCCGTCGCAGCGCACCCGCAGCGTGGCGCCGGGGCCGGCGCGGCCCAGCAGCGGCTCCGGAACGAAGGCCACCAGCTTCACCCGCTCCGGCGGCAGCAGCGAGACGACCGGCGAGCCGGCGGGAACCCATTCGCCGGGATTGTAGAGCGTGTCCTCCACCAGCGCCTCGGCGGGGGCGAAGGGCGCCATCTCCTCCAGCCGCCGCTCGGCCTGCGCCAGGGCGGCCTGCGCCTGGGCCACCCCCTCCTGCGCCGCGCGGATCTGCTCCCGCCGCGCCGCCAGCGCCGCGACGGAAAGCTGCGCCTGCAGCTCGGCCAGCCGCGCCCGGTCGCGGTCGTGGGCGGCGCGGGCCGAATCCAGCTTGTCGGGCGAGCTGACCTTGCGCGCCACCAGCGTCGCCTGCCGCTCCAGCTCCGCCGAGGAATAGCGCAGCGCCGCCTCCGCCTGGGCCTTCTGGGCGGCGATGACCGCCACCTCCTCCGGCCGCTTGCCGGTGGCGAGGTCGGCGAGCTGGGCGCGGGCCTGGGCCAGCGCCGCGGCCAGCCGCTCGCGCTCGGCCAGCGCGCTGGTCCGGTCGATGGCGAAGAGCGGCGCGCCCGGCGCCACCCGCTGGCCGCGCGCCACCGCCAGCCGGTCCAGCGTGCCGGCGACCGGCGCGGCGATGCGCAGATACTCCCCCTCCACATAACCGTGGGCGACCGGCGGGCCGGAGGGTCCGCCGAGACCGAACGCCAGCAGTACGGCCCCCAGCCAGTCCGTCCATCCGCTCATGACGGTCCTCCCTCCGGCCGCAGGGCGCGGCGCAGGTGATCCAGGTGGGCGGCGACGAGGCCCCGCAGGTCGAGCGGCCCGCCTTCCACCGCCGCCTCGAAGGACGAGCGCCAGATGGCGCCGAACAGCAGGGGCGCCACGATCAGCCGCACCGTGTGCTCCACCTCCACCGGGCGGAACTCGCCGCGCGCGATCCCGCGGCGCAGCAGCCCGGCCAGCAGGGCGAAGCCCCGGCTGATCACCTCGCGGTGGTAGAAGGCGGCGAGCTCCGGGAAGTTGCCGGCCTCGGCGATCACCAGCTTGGGCACCACGGCGATCCGGGTGGTCAGCACCCGCTCCGCCACCATGGTCAGCAGACGCTCCAGCAGGGCGAAGGACGGCCCGTCGTCCGCCGCCAGCATCCGCTCCGCCTCCTCCAGGTTGGGCAGGATGGCGGCCCGGATCACCGCCTTGAACAGCTCTTCCTTGTTCGGGAAGTAGAGATAGAGCGTGCCCTTGCTCACCCCGGCGCGGCCCGCCACCTCGTCCAGCTTCGCGGCGGCGAAGCCCCGCTCGGCGAAGACGTCCATGGCGGCGGCGACGATCTCCTGCGGCCGCGCCTCCTTCCGGCGGCGCCAGCGCGGCGCGGGCTCGTGCAACGGATGCGGTTCGTCGGGCATGGCGCGGGCGCCCCCTGATCTCGCCGGCCTGGAGGCCGGCCGGACTGATAACTGACCGGTTAGTTATTAACATGAAATCCGCAACATCGCCAGTGGTGGCGTTGCCGCCGCCGCTCCGCCATCGGATGGCGTTCCGCCCCGTCCGCTCCTCCTTTCGTCATTGTGCAGCGCAAAATTTCTATCCGAAAAGGCTTGCCTTTCCCGTCGTTGTTGCGGACACTTTCCTCCAGAAGCGACTGTCGAGGCTCCGTTCGGGCCTCCGTTGCGACAATGGGACGCAAGGTCGGCGCCGGGAGAAGAAGCGCCGCATCGCCCGCCGGAGGAATGGTTCGAGGCGCCACTGCCGGGACCTTCGACGCGACCGCGCCCGACCCGAAGCGCGCCGCGGACAGGGCCCCAGCGACAGCAAGGGGTGTCGTCATGCCGGGTGCCGCTGCACGCTCGTCCACGTCCAACCTGGAACTGCTGACGATCTACGAGGTCAGCAAGATCCTCGGCTCGTCCCTCGACCTGCATCAGACGCTGCGCGAGGTGCTGCGGGCGCTGGCCTACCAGCTCCAGATGCACCGGGGCCGCATCTACCTGCTGGGCGAGGACAACGTCCTGCGGCTGGTCGCCGCCAACGGCCTGTCGACCGAGGCGGTCGCCCAGACGATGGTCGTGAACGAGGGCGAGGGGATCACCGGCCGCATCCTGAAGACCGGCATGCCGGTGGTCGTGCCCAACTTGGCGGAGGAGCCGCTGTTCCTCAACCGCTCCGGCGGCCGCGACGACCTGGACGAGCAGGTGGCCTCGCTGGTCGGCGTGCCGATCAAGGCGGCGGGCGCCGTGGTCGGCGTCCTGACCATCGACCGCATCTCCGACGACGGGCCGAGCGGCCATTTCGGCAGCGACGTCCGCTTCCTGACCATGGTGGCCAACCTGATCGGCCAGACGGTGCGGCTGCACCGCACGGTGGCGGAGGAGCGGCGCTTCATGATGCGCGAGACCTTCCGCGTCCAGAAGGAACTGCGCCCGATCACCGCCCCGATCAACGACGTGGTCTGCAGCAGCCCCAACATGGTGGAGGTGCTGGCCCAGGTCCACCGCGTCGCCCCCTTCAAGTCCACCGTCCTGATCCGCGGCGAGAGCGGCACCGGCAAGGAGCTGATCGCGCGGGCCATCCACAACCTGTCGCCGCGCAAGGACGCCCCTTCATCCGGGTGAACTGCGCCGCGCTGCCCGAATCGCTTCTCGAATCCGAGCTGTTCGGCCACGAGAAGGGCGCCTTCACCGGGGCGCAGAAGGACCACAAGGGCCGGTTCGAGCTGGCGTCGGGCGGCACGCTGTTCCTCGACGAGATCGGCGACATCTCCTCCAACTTCCAGGCCAAGCTGCTGCGCGTCCTGCAGGAGCAGGAGTTCGAGCGCATCGGCGGCACCAAGACGATCAAGACCGACGTGCGGCTGATCTGCGCCACCAACCTGAACCTGGAGGAGGCGGTCGGCCACGGGAAGTTCCGCGCCGACCTCTATTTCCGCATCAACGTCGTCACCATCCACCTGCCGCCGCTGCGCGAGCGGCGCGGCGACATCGCCGTGCTGGCCCGCCATTTCGTCGCGAAGTTCGCCAAGGACAACGGACTGTCGCTGACGATCGACCAGGAGGCGCTGGACGTCCTCAACCGCTGCACCTGGCCCGGCAACGTGCGCGAGCTGGAGAACTGTGTGGAGCGGGCGGCGACCCAGTGCCGCGACGGGGTGATCCGCGTGCCGGACCTCTCCTGCTCGATGAACCTCTGCAACTCGTCGATCCTGTTCCAGTACCGCACCATGGGATCGGCGGTCGGCGGCTTGGCCCCCTCGATGGGGCCGGGATCGGCTCCGCCCGGCGCCCCCGCCGCACCCGCTCCGCGCGCGCCGGCCGCGACGCTGCCGGCGCCGGCCCCCGCCCCGGCGGGCGGCGGCTGGCCGGCCTGCGCGTCGGGCTGTTCGGCCGGGCCGGCCCCAACTGCGGTGCGGCGGAGCCGATCTCCCCCGCCGCCATCGCCCCCTGCCCCAGCCGAAGCCGGCGCCGGAAGAGACGGTGCGCCACCCGGCCCCCGCGGCGCCGGACCCGGTCGCGTCACCCGCGGGCGGCGGCGCTGCCGCGGCCGGCATGCTGGACGATCCGGACTCCGCCCCCTTGCGCGAACGGCTGGTCTGGGCGATGGAGCGCACCGGCTGGGTGCAGGCCAAGGCCGCCCGGCTGCTGGGCATGACCACCCGGCAGGTGAGCTACGCGCTGCGCAAATACAATATCGAAATCAAGAAGTTCTAAGTCCGGTCGCGGCGCGGCGCCAGTTGTGGTACTCCTAGGAACGCATACTCCACGCTGCACCGGACCCGGCCTTTGCCCGACCTGGAAAAGCCACTCGCCCTGTTGTTCGTCGATATCGTCGACAGCACCATGCTGTACGAGCGGGCCGGCAACGCGACCGCCGCCGCCCTGACGCAGAAGGTGCTGGCCCATCTCCGGCTGATCACCGAGACGAGCGGCGGCGCCGTCATCAAGAGCCTGGGCGACGGCCTGCTGGTGGCCTTCCCCGTCCCCGACGAGGCGGCCCGCGCGGCGCTCACCATGATCGCCGCCCAGCGCGATTTCGGGCTGCGGCTGCGGGTCGGCATCCATTTCGGCCCGGTGATCTCGGGCGAAGGCGATCTTTACGGCGATGCCTGCAACGTCGCCGCCCGGGTCGAGCAGATCGCCCGGCCGGGCGAGATCCTGGCGACCGACGCGCTGGTCGGCCGGCTGTCGCCGCCGCTGCTGCGCAAGACCAAGCCGCTGAACAACGTCACGGTGAAGGGCAAGTCCAACCCGATCCGCGTCCACCAGCTCCGCGAGTTCGAGGAGAGGGAGGAGGCGCAGGAGAGCACCACGCTCGGCTTCTCGCACGACCTCGTGCCGGGAACGCTGGTGACGCTGCACCTGTCCTACCGCGGGCAGGAGGTGGTGCTGAACCGCGCGCTGCCGCGCGTCGCGATCGGGCGGGAGGAGACCAGCGGCCTGCGCATCGCCTCGCGCCGCACCTCGCGCCAGCATGCGGTGATCGACTTCAGCCGCGAGAGCTTCATCCTCACCGACCATTCGACCAACGGCACCTTCATCCGCAGCGGCGACGCGCCGCCGGTGGTGCTGCGCCGCGATTCGACCAAGCTGGTCGGCAGCGGCCTGATCGGGCTGGGGGCGGAGGCGCTCGACCCCGCGCAGGACCATGTCGTCAGCTTCCGCGGCGAACTGGCCTGAGCCGCGGCCCTACCGCTCCCAGAAGCTCTTCCCCGCCTCGCGCCGCGCATCGGCCGGCGATACCCCAATGTCGCGCAGCAGGAAGCCGTCCAGCTCGCCCAGCGCCCGCCGCTGCCGGCTGCGCTCCCGCCATGTCGCGAGCGTCGCCAGCGCCGCCTCCAGCCAGCCCCAGCCGCCCGCCGCCGTCGCCTTCCTGACACTGCCCACCGAAGCCTCCCGTCCTTGTCCGGAAGGCAGCTTGTCGGCAGCCGAACCATAAGGCAAATTTGACTTTCTTGAGTTTCGATAAGGTTTTCTTTGGGTCCGTCATGCGCAGCCTCAGCCCCGACCAGCTTCGCAGCTATCTGACGGTGGTGGAGAGCGGCAGCTTCCAGGCGGCGGCACGGCGGTTGAACCTCACCCAGCCGGCGGTCAGCCTGCAGATCCGCGAGCTCGAATCCCGCCTCGGCGTCCGGCTGCTCGACCGCGAGGGACGGCAGGCGGTGCCGACCCCCGCCGGCCAGACCCTGCTGACCCGCGCCCGGCGCATCCTGGCGGAGATCGACTCCGCGCTGGAGGCGATGGAGCGGCACCGCACCGGCTCGCTCGGCCGGCTGCGACTCGGCTCCGGCACCTCGGTGGCGACCCATCTGCTCCCGGCGGCGCTGAAGCGGCTGCGCGAGCGGTTCCCGGGACTGGAGATCACCGTCTCGACCGGCACGGCTGGCGAGATCGTGCGTCGCCTTCTCGACAACGACTTCGACCTTGCGGTCGTCACCCTGCCGGTGACGGAGGACGGGCTGGAGATCGAGCCGCTGCGCGACCAGCCGGCGGTGGCGATCCTGCCCGCCGACCTGCCGGGCGCCGCCGGCCTGCCCGAGCGCGTCAGCCCGGCGGACCTCGCGCGCTTTCCCCTCATCCTCGACCAGCGGCCGAGCCGGCTCGGCCAGTTGACCGCCGCCTGGTTCGAAAGCGGCGGCGTGCAGCCCCGCCCTATCATGGAGCTGGCGAGCTATGCCGCCATCCGCTCGATGGTGGCGGCCGGCATGGGCGCCTCGGTCGTCACCTCGGACCTCGTCGCCGAAGCCGGCGCGCCGCTGATCGTCCGGCCGCTCGACCCGCCCCTGGTCGTCCGCCTCGCCATCGCCCGCCGGCTGGGCCAGCCGGCCGACCCGGCCCTGACGCTGGCCTGCCAGGCCCTGCGCGACCTCTCCGGTCCTCCGGGGTTCTGTCGCCACGGCCTGTAGCAGACCCGACACTGCGCCGGCTTTGTCGCAATGACGACAGCCGGGCCGGGGCCGACAATCTCCAGCAAGCCATTGATATTTAACCATCTACCGGACTGGCCCGCTCCTTGCTTCTATCCGGCTGACCGACAGCGCCTCGGGCGCGGCAGGGAAGGAGTGGACGATGGACAATGTGATTTCCCTCGACGGCATCCTGGGCCTGGGTGAGCTGAAGGCGCCCGACACGGCACCGCCGGCCTCCGCGGCGTCCGGCTGCTCCTCGTCCTCCTGCGGCTCGTCCGACGGGCCGGCCGACATGGCGCCGGAGGTGTGGGAGAAGGTCAAGAACCACCCCTGCTACTCGGAGGAGGCGCACCACTACTTCGCCCGCATGCATGTGGCGGTGGCGCCGGCCTGCAACATCCAGTGCAACTACTGCAACCGCAAGTACGATTGCTCGAACGAGAGCCGGCCCGGCGTGGTCTCCGAGAAGCTGACCCCCGACCAGGCGATCCGCAAGATCCTGGCGGTGGCGAAGGAGATCCCGCAGCTCTCCGTCATCGGCATCGCCGGCCCCGGCGACAGCCTGGCCGCCGGCGGCCGGAACACCTTCGCGACCTTCGAGCAGTTGCAGAAGAAGGCGCCGGACCTGAAGCTCTGCCTGTCGACCAACGGCCTCGCCCTGCCCGACCATGTCGAGCGGATCGCCCAGTACAACATCGACCACGTCACCATCACCATCAACATGGTCGATCCGGAGGTCGGGCAGCACATCTATCCCTGGATCTTCCACGGCCACCGGCGCTGGACCGGGCTCGACGCCGCGAAGATCCTGCACGAGCGCCAGATGCTCGGGCTGGAGATGCTGACCGCGCGCGGCATCCTGGTGAAGGTCAACTCTGTGATGATCCCCGGCATCAACGACGAGCATCTGCTGGAGGTCAACCGGCAGGTGAAGGCGCGCGGCGCCTTCCTGCACAACATCATGCCGCTGATCTCCGACCCGGCGCACGGCACGCAGTTCGGCCTGACCGGCCAGCGCGGCCCGACCGCGCAGGAGCTGAAGGTCGTGCAGGACGCCTGCGAGGGCGGCGCCAAGCTGATGCGCCACTGCCGCCAGTGCCGGGCCGACGCGGTCGGCCTGCTGGGCGAGGACCGCGGCGCCGAGTTCACCATCGACCGCATCGAGGCGATGGGCGAGGTCGATTACGACGACGAGGCGCGCCGCAGCTACCGCGAGCATGTCGAGGCGGAGCGCGCCGGCCGCGCCGTCTCCAAGGCCGCCGCGAAAGCCGAGGTGCAGGACAGCGTCGGCGCGCAGGCCGCCCCCATCCTGATCGCCGTCGCCACCAAGGGCGGCGAGCGCATCAACGAGCATTTCGGCCACGCCCGCGAGTTCCAGATCTACGAGGTCGGGCCGCAGGGCGCCACCTTCGTCGGCCACCGCCGCGTCGACCAGTATTGCGAGGGCGGCTCGGGCGACGAGGATGCGCTGGACGGCGTGCTGGCCGCCATCAACGACTGCACCGCCGTCCTCGTCGCCAAGATCGGCGGCTGCCCGTCCAAGTCGCTGCAGGCCGCCGGCATCGAGCCGGTCGACCGCTTCGCCTTCGAGTACATCGAGGAATCCGCCCTGGCCTACTTCAAGGACTATGCCGGGCGCCTGAGCCGGGGCGCCGTCAGCGTCCGCGCCGGCCAGGACGCGGTCATCCGCACCGGCGCCCTCACCGCGCTGCGCGCCTGACCATCCCTTCCCCCATCCCCCTCCACCGACGCCCCCAGAGGAGAAACGACCATGGCCTACAAGATCAAAGCCTCCGACTGCACCGCCTGCGGCGCCTGCGAGGCCGAGTGCCCGAACATCGCCATCAGCTTCAAGAAGGGCACCTACGTGATCGACCCGGTCAAATGCACGGAATGCCAGGGCCATTTCGACGCCCCGCAATGCGCCGCGGTCTGCCCGGCCGACTGCTGCGTCCCGGCCTGACGACCTCCGGCCGGCGCCCATGCTGGAGGAGGTGGACGAGGGCTGGCTCGCCCGCCGCTATTACGGCGGCGACCTGCCGGCCGAGGCGGAACGGTGCCTGCATCTGGCGGCCGCCAGCCATGCCGACGCCGACGCCGCCCTCGCCCACCTCGCCCGCGCCGCGGCGATCGCGCCCGGCCACCGGCTGGTCGACCTCGGCCACTACAAGTTCTTCTTCTACAAGGCCCGCCTCGCCGAGGCGCTGGACTATGGCGAGCGGATGGTCGGCCATGCCATGGCCGCCCTCGGCCTGAACCACGCCGACTGGCGGGCGGTCACGCCCGCCGCCGCCCGCCGCATCGGGGTCGACTTCACCGGGCTGGAGCCGGCGCCGCGCCTGTTCCTGTCCGCCCTGACCGCGGTCGGCTACCTGCTGCTGCGGCTCGGCCGGATCGGGGAGGGGCGGGAGGCGCTGGAGGCGGTCCGCCGGCTCGACCCCGAAGACCGGTTCGGCGCGGCGCGGCTGATCGCCGTCGCCGACCGCCACACCGAGGAGGAGGAAGACGCATGAGCGAAGACATCCCCTCCGCCCTGGACTGGCTGGGCCGTCCGGTGGATTGCGGGGCCTGCCTCCACCGCGACCGGCTGGCCGAGGGGCGCTGCGAGCCGCTGCGCGCCTGCGTCCAGGACCGTTACGCCAAGCGCATCCAACGCTTCTTCGAATGGAACGCGGATCTCGCGGCCGACCATCTCGACCATCCCTATTTCGAGGTGCGGACCAACGCGGTGCGCCACGCCCCGATCTTCCTGATCCCCCGGCTGATGGAGGATCCGGACGAGACGGTGCGCACCGCGCTCGCCCGCCGCCTGCCGCGCCGGCTGCTGCTGAAGCTGCGCTCCGATCCCGAGCGCGAGGTGCGCATCGCCGTCGCCACCCGGCTGGAGGATGCCGACCTCGCCCCGCTGATGCGCGACCCCGACTACGGCGTCCGCCTGCGCGTCGCCCGCCGCGCGCCGGAAGGGATGCTGCCCGCCATGATGCATGACGAGGACGGCGAGGTCCGGCTGGAGGTGGCGCGCCGCATCGGGCTCGACTGGCTGATGAGCATGGCATGGGACGACAGCAACCGCGTCCGCCTCGTGGTCGCCCAGCGGCTGCCGGCGGAAAAGCTCTCGCCGCTGGCTCGCGACGCCGACTGGTGCGTCCGCTACGCCGTCGCCAGCCGCGCCGCGCTGGAGGATCTCGACCCGCTGCTCGACGACCCGGTGGAGGACGTCCGCGCCGTCGCCCGCCAGCGCCGCACGGGCGTCGCCGCCGGCCTCGCCACCGACCTGCCGACCGACTGAAGGGGGACCAGCACCATGCGAGAGCGCGCCCGCGACCCAGCGACAGCGTGGAACTGGCCGGCCCGCCGGTCTTCGACCAGGGCCACAAGGTGCGGGCGCTGCGCGATGTGCGCAACGACGGCACCTATCCCGGCCGGCCGACCGGCGACTTCCTGATCCGTCAGGGCGACGTCGGCTATGTCATCTCGGTCGGGACCTACCTGCAGATGTATTACATCTATGCCGTGGACTTCTACGAGAAGCGCGTCGTCGTCGGCATGCGCGCCAAGGAGCTGGAGCTGATCGACGCCACCTGCAACGACCCGCAATAGCGTCCGCCGCCTTTGCCCCGCCCCCCTCCCCACCCCCGCCAGGAGCCCCCGCGATGACCGAAGCCGCCCTCCCCGCCAAGTCCGGTTTCATTCCGCCCCGCGAGCCGCTCTACGACTGGGGGCTGACCGTGGCGGCGCAGGACGACCTGTTCAACGACGGCAGCCATCCCATGGTCCCGGCGGGTGCGCTGCTGGCGCCGCGCGGCACCCCCGGCCGCATCGTCCGCGTCGGCCGGGCGGAGGAGAACGGCATGCCGGTCTATCTCGTGGAGTTTCCCGGCGGCACCGTGGTCGGCTGCCTGGAGGAGGAGATCGCCCCGGCCGACGGCTCCCGCCGCGGCGTGCCCGGCGTCATGGATTGAGCGGGCGGCCGGGAGGGTGCGACCATGACCATCTATCTCGACAACAACGCGACGACGGCGCTTGCGCCCGAGGTGCGGGAGGCCATGTTCCCCTGCCTGTTCGGCGAGTTCGCCAACCCCTCCAGCCCGCACAGCGGCGGGATGGCCGCCCGGCGCGCTGTGGGCGAGGCGCGCGGACAGGTCGCCGGACTGATCGGCGCCCGGCCGGCCGAGATCCTCTTCACCGGCAGCGCCACCGAGGCGACCCATACCGCCATCCTCGGCAGCCTGCGCGCGCTGGAGGAACGGGACCCGCGGCGCTGCCATCTCGTGACCACGGCGGTCGAGCATCCCGCCACCCTGATGCTGTTCGCCGACCTGCGCGACCGCGGCTGGCGCGTCACCGTGCTGCCGGTCAACGGCGCCGGGGTGCCGTCGCTGGTCGACCTCGCCGCCGCGGTGACGCCGGAGACGGCGCTGGTCTCCATGATGTGGGCGAACAACGAGACCGGCGTCCTGATGCCGGTCGGCGCCGCCGCGGCCATCGCCCGGCAGAACGGCGCGCTGTTCCACAGCGACGCCGTGCAGGCGGCCGGCCGGGTGCCGGTGGAGGTCGCGGGCGTCGATTTCCTGACGCTGTCCGCCCACAAGATGCATGGGCCCAAGGGCATCGGCGCGCTCTACATCCGCAAGGGCGCGCCCTTCCTGCCGCTGATCCACGGCCATCAGGAGCGCGGCCGGCGCGGCGGGACCGAGAATGTGCCGGCGATCGTCGGCTTCGGCGCCGCCGCCCGGCTGGCCGGCGCCGCGCTGTCGGGAGCGGGTGCCGTCGCCGGGCTGCGCGACCGGCTGGAGCGCGGGATCCTCGCCCGCTGGCCCGGGGCGCGGGTCAATGGCGCCTCCCCGGCCGGCGTGCCGGCCGCGCGGCTGCCCAACACCTCCTCCATCCGCTTCGCCGATCCGCAGGGCCGGCCGGTCGACGCCGAGGAGTTGCTGACGCGGCTGGACCGCGCCGGCATCGCCGTGTCGATGGGCGCCGCCTGCGCCAGCGGCGGCAACGAGCCGAGCCATGTCCTGACCGCCATGGGCCTGTCGCCGGCGCAGGCGGCAGGCAGCCTGCGCTTCTCCCTCAGCCGCTACAGCACGGCGTCCGAAGTGGATGCCGTGCTCGGCGAACTGCCCGCCCTGCATGCGCGGCTGGCGGCCTGACCCGAACCCAACCGAGACGGAGTACCGAAGAATGAAGGTGATGGTGCGCAAGGCGGGCGAGCAATACACGGTCTACGTCGCCAAGAAGGACCTGGAGGAGCCCATCGTCGAGATGGAGAAGCCGGGCCTGTGGGGCGGCTGGGTCAAGGTGGCCAACGGCTGGACGCTCGACATGCCGGAGATGCCGGCCGACACCCGGCTGCCGATCACCGTGGACGCCAGGAAGCGCGGCGCGGAGTGACCGGCATGGCCCTGTCCCCCGACCGCATCGACGCCATCCTGACGCTCGCCGACGCGCGCTTCGCCGCCGGCGACCGGCTGGACGAGGTGGTGAAGGCCCTGCGCGCCGCCAACCCCGACCTGAAGACGGTGACCGGCACCCAGGCCGCCGTCATGGCCGAGGATCCCTTCCGCGAGGCCGCCCGCTTCGACCTGCATCTGGTGGACGGCAACAACCACTGCTGGCTGATCACCGACCGGCCGGACGCCGCGACCGGCATCGTGATCGCCGAGCGGGACGACGAGAGCTGATCCGCCGAACCCTGACCGGGAGTGTCCCGCATGACCGACAGCGCCGCCCTTTCCGACCCGGCCTCGACCGAAGCCCCGGCGGCCCGATCCCCGGCGCCCCACCCCCCGGCGACCAGCGCCGGGGATGACGGCTTCGACTACATCCCGCTGTGCAATCCCGACATCTCGACGGCGGAGGTCGAGGTGCTGGGTCAGGTGCTGACCCGCGGCGGCCTGGGCGACGGGCGGATGGTGCAGGCCTTCGAGACTGCCTTCGCCGCCTATGTCGGCCGCGCCCACGCCGTGGCGGTGGCGAGCGGCACCATCGGGCTGCTGCTGGCGCTGAAGGCCCATGGGATCGGGCCGGGGGACGAGGTGCTGTGCTCCCCCTTCGGCTGGCATCAGGCGCAGCATGCGGTGGCGCTGTCCGGCGCCGTGCCGGTGCTGGTCGACATCGACTATTGGCAGCACACCCTCAACCCGGAGAAGGCGGCCCAGCTCGTCACCCCGGCGACGAAGGCGATGGTGGCGGCCAACGTCAACGGCCACCCCGCCCATTGGGACGAGCTGACGGCGCTGGCGAAGGAGCGCGGGCTGATCCTGATCGAGGACAGCTGCGAGGCGATCGGCTCCACCTACAAGGGGCGGATGGTCGGCAGCTTCGGCGACTGCGCGGTCTTCGACTTCTCCGAGCCGGGCGTGCTGCTGGCCGGCGAGGGCGGCATGATCGTCACCGACGACCGCGACCTCGCCCACCGGCTGCGCTATCTGCGCCGGCGCGAGGTGGAGCACCGCAACACCGTCGTCATCACCCGCACCGTCCCCTGGCAGGCCGGCATGGGCGCGCTGTCCGCCGCACTCGGCCTCGTCCAGTTGAAGCGGCTCCCCGAAATCCTGGAGAAGCGCAACCGCGTCATCGGCTGGTACGACCGCGCCATGGCCTCCTTCGAGGGGATCAAGCCGCCCTACCGCGGGCCGGGGGCGGAGATCGTCAACCCCATGGTCTATTGCGTGCATCTCGGCACGCGCTTCACCGCGTCGGGGCGCAAGGCGATCCTGGAGGATCTCGACACCCACGACGTCGACGCCTCCGACTTCGGCCAGCCGCTCCACACCCAGCAATATTACCAGGAGCATCACGCCGACCGCGGGGCCAGCCGCGCCGCCTGCCCGGTCTGCACCAAGACGGCCGACCGGGTGCTCGCCCTGCCGCTGCATCACGGGATCACCGAGGACCAGGTGACCTTCATCGTCGAGACGCTGAAGGACGCCACGGTCAACACCGGCGCCGGCGCCGCGATCTATCTGTGAGGGACCAGACATGACCGAGACGCTCTCCACCGCCTCCGTGCAGGACGCCGCCGATCCCGATGCGGTCATCCGCGACATCGCCGGGGCGCTGGCCGCCCGGACCGCCGTCCCCTATCTCGGCCCCGCCGCCTTCGCGCTGCTGGAGCCGGCGGACTGCCCGATCCCGCGCAATTCGGCGGAGCTGACCCAGCGGCTGAACGCCAAGGTCGCCGCCCCCGGCCGCATCCGCTCGCAGCTGACGGCGGTCGCCCAGTTCATCGAGACGCGCCGCCACCGCAAGACGCTGGAGGCGATCCTCACCGACATCTTCCGCCGGAGCGTGCCGCCGACGCCGGTCCACCGCTTCCTCGCCTCCATCCCGGCGCCGCCGCTGATCGTCGACGTCTGGTACGACGACGTGCTGGAAACGCTGCTGAGCGGGTCGGCCGACCGTGCCTGGGGCCAGATCCAGGGGCTCTCGCACCCGCAATCGACCGGCGAGTGGGTGAAATACTACGCCCCCGACGGATCGGAGGTGACGTCCGACACGGCATCCGCCTGGGACACCGTGCTCTACAAGCCCTCGGGCAGCGTCTCGCCGGCCGGCAACTACCTGATCTCCGACAGCGACTTCGTCGAGATCCTGACGGAGATCGACATCCAGACGCCGATCCCGCCGGTGGTGCAGCAGCGGCGGACCGGCCGCTCCTTCCTCTTCCTCGGCTGCCGCTTCGACCAGGAGATCCAGCGCACCTTCGCCCGCCAGATCGCCAAGCGCTCCGGCGACCGACACTGGGCCGTCATCCCCGGCGAACTGACGAGGAACGAGGCGCGCTTCCTGGAGCAGCACGCCATCCGGCGCCTCGACCTGCCGCTGGACGAGGCGGTGGCGCGCATCGCCGCAGCGCTCAAGAGCTGACGCCTAGCCCGGCTCCCCGGCCGGCTCCCCGACATGGACCGCCAGCCACACCGTCGGTTCGCTGGCGGTCGTGGCGGCGACGCGGTGGCGGGTGCGGGCGGGCAGCAGCGCCCAGTCGCCGGGGGTCAGCATGCGGTCGCCCTCCCCCTCCACCTGCAGGGTGGCGGCCCCGGCGACCAGCAGCACGAACTCGTCCCAGGCCTGATCGTACCAGAAGCCGTCCGGCGAACTCTGGCCGGTGGAGACGATCCGCTCGATCCGCGTGCCGGGCAGCGCCGCCAGCGTGGTGAGGATCTCGTCGGGCTGCGGGTGGGCGGGCAGACCCTCCAGCAGGCTGCCGAATCGCGCGTCGCTCATCCCCACAGCTCCCGCGCCGGCGGTTGCAGCACGGCCCCGTCATAGACGAGGCCGGGGTCGCGGTCCTGCGCCAGCAGCAGCGGCCCGTCGAGGTCGACGAAGCGCGCGCCCTGCCCGACCAGCACCGCCGGCGCCATGGCGAGCGAGGTGGCGACCATGCAGCCGACCATCACGTCGAATCCCGCCGCCTCCGCCGCGCGCGTCATCGCCAGCGCCTCGGTCAGGCCGCCGGTCTTGTCCAGCTTGACGTTCACCACCTGGTAGAGGCCGGCCAGCCGCTCCAGCGAGTCGAGCCCGTGGCAGGACTCGTCGGCCCCCAGCGGCAGCGGGCAGGCGATGCCGCGCAGCGCCTCGTCCTGGCCGGCGGGCAGCGGCTGCTCGATCATCTCGACGCCGAGTTCGGCGAAGGCCGGGGCGAAGCGCCGCAGCAGCTCCACCGTCCAGCCCTCGTTGGCATCGACCACCAGCCGGGCCTGCGGCGCCGCCGCGCGGACCGCGCGCACCCGTTCCAGGTCGCCCTCGCCCGTCAGCTTCATCTTCAGCAGCGGATGGCGCGGCGCCCGCTCGCGCGCCGCCGCGGCCATCGCCGCCGGCTCGTCGACGCTCAGCGTGTAGCAGGTGATGAGCGGCCCCGGCGCCTGCGGCAGGCCGGCGAGTTGCCAGACCGGCACGCCGCTCAGCTTCGCCTCCAGATCCCACAGGGCGCAGTCCAGCGCGTTGCGCGCCGCGCCCGGCGGCACCAGCTCCGCCAGCCGCCGGCGGTCGAGCCCGGCCGCCACCTCGCCGGCCAGCCCCTCCAGGACCTCCGCCACCCCGGCGACCGATTCGCCGTAGCGGGCATAGGGGACGCATTCGCCCCTGCCGCGGACGCCGTCCTGCTCCACCTCCGCCACCACGACCTCGGCCACCGTCTTGGCGCCGCGGGAGATGCGGAAGGAACCGCGGATCGGAAAGCTCTCGCGGCGGACGGTCAGGCGGCGGGCGGCGGTCATCCGGTGGCCTTCTGCGGAAACGGCAAGGGCCGGGAGTCTATCCCGGCCCCGGCCCCGATTCACCGGCAATTGCAGGGAGGCTGCCTTACGGCTCCTGCACGATCACCCCGTACCAGCCGAGGCCGCGATAGGTCTCGTAGCCCGGCGTCAGGGCATAGCCGACGAGGTTGCCCCGCTCGTCGGTGTAGTGGCCCATGCTGCCGGCGCCGCGGCGCAGCGGCACCGTCTCGGTCAGCAGGCCGCGCCCGTCCGACGAGGCGATCACCCGGTGGCGGGCGTCGAGCAGCAGGCAGCGCGACCGCTCCCGCTCCCCCTCCTCCAGCCGGACGCCCTGCACCACGGCGGCGGCCTGCGGTTCCCAGTCGAAGAAGATGCCGAGCACGCCGATCGGCTCGCCGTCCGCCTCGCCGTCGCGGCGGATGGCGGTGGCGTAGGTCGCGACCACCCGATGGTCCAGCCGCTCGTTGCGCGCCACGTCGCCGACGGTGAACTCGCCGCCGTTGCCGGTCGCCAGCGCCTGCCGGAACCACGCCTCGCCCTCCACCCGCGCGCCGAGCGCCGCCGGATAGCGGTCGGGCCGGCCGTTGGCGATCACCTCGCCCTTCAGGTCGCAGATCCACAGGTCGAGATAGACCGTGTAGGATTCCAGGATGACGCCCAGCCGGTGCGCGGCATGGCGGCGCGTCTCCGGCGTCGGGTCGGCGGCGCAGTCGACCACCGCGCTGTCGGTGGCCCACCAGCGCACGTCGCAGGACCGCTCATACAGGTTGCGGTCGATGATCTCGATCATGTTCAGCGACAGGTCGGCCAGCCGCCGGCCGTGCATCTCGCGCACCATGGCGCTGCCGGTGGTGGTCAGGTGGTCGACCCGCGAGACGATCTCCGAGCGCAGCTCCCTGGTGATGGTGTTCACCTGCCGCGAAATGTCCGACACCTCGTTGGCGACCACCGCGAAGCCGCGCCCGGCATCCCCGGCGCGCGCCGCCTCGATCAGCGCGTTCATCGCCAGCATCTTGGTCCGACGTGTGATTTCCTCGATCAGCGAGACCTTCTTCGACGCCACGTCCAGCACGCCGCGCGACAGCTCGAACAGTTCGTTGCCCGCCATGCTCATTCGCCAGTCTCCCGTCGTGACCTCTTTCCACGTCGCAGCACAGATCAACTTTCGTGCCAGTTGACGTTGTGGGCGTGCATAGCCCGGTAAACGCGCAGGACTGAAGCGTTTCGCTGGTTAACGCCCTGTTTAACCCTATTGAAGATAGCGGTTAACGTCGGTTAATGCGCTGATTGAACAGGCAGTCTGGGACGAAGCGGGTCAGCCCCACACGCGGAACGAGAATGTCCGCGGTCATTCGCTTACGGTCAGGTTACAGCTTGGAAATCTTTGTAACGAAAGCCAGCCAAACACGACGGATTCCTGCTGCGGTGCACAAAATCCCGGGCCGCAGGTGCCCGGGATTTGTGCAACAGGCGCGAAATGATGCGGCTTGCGCGCCGGGATGGCGAAATGCGGCGGGGCGGCCTCAGGCCACCCGGCGCATCTCCTCCAGGAAGGCCTGCACCTCGCGGCTCAGCCGGTCGGCCTGGGCCGACATCTGCTCGGACGCGGCGAACACCTCGTGGGCGGTGCCGCTGGTCCGGCCGGCCGCCTCCGTCACGCCGCGGATATCGTCGGAGACCGCGCGGGTGCCGGCGGCGGCCTGCTCCATGTTGGCGACGATCTCGCGGATCGCCGAGCTCTGCTGGCCGATGGCGACGCCGATGTCGCCGGCGATGCTGTTGATGTTGGCGATGGTGCGGCCGATGCCGACGATGGCGCCCACCGCCTCGTTGGTGGAGGACTGGATGCCGGCGATCTGCCCGGCGATGTCGCCGGTCGCCTTGGCGGTCTGGTCGGCCAGCCGCTTCACCTCGTTGGCGACGACGGCGAAGCCCTTGCCGGCCTCGCCGGCCCGCGCCGCCTCGATGGTGGCGTTCAGCGCCAGCAGGTTGGTCTGGCTGGCAATGTCGTTGATCAGGGTGATGACCTCCCCCACCGTCCGCGCCGCGTCGGAGAGCTGGCCGACCAGATGGTTGGAGCGCTCCGCCTCGCCCGCCGCATCCTCGGCGACATGGACGACATGGTCGATGCGGCGCGCGATCTCGCCGATGGAGGCCGACAGCTCCTCCGTCGCCGCGGCGACGCCGCCGACGTTGGTGCCGGTCTGCGCCGCGGCGGCGGCGACCGACGAGGCCTTGCCGTTGGCGGTGTCGGCATCGGCCTCCATCGCGCGGGCCGAGCGTTCGAGCTGGTGGGCGGTCCCGGCCACCTCGGCGCAGACCTGATTGATCTCGCCCTCGAAACGCTGCTTGATGGCGGAGAAGCCGGCGACCTTGCCGGCGATCGCCGCGGTGGCGCCGTTGATGGTGCGGCTGGCATGGAGGAAGCCGCCGGGCATGCCGCGCTCGACGATGCGGCGGAAATATTTGTGGGCCGACACGTGGCTCATCGAGGCGGCGGCTTCGCGCACGAAGGCGTCGGTCAGGTCGATGGCGTCGTTGGTGGTGTGCATCAGGTCGCCCAGCACCCCGCCCTCGTCGATGCCGATCACCCGCGCCTCGAAGTCGCCGCGGGCGACCGCCCGGCTGACCTCCGCCACGCGCGCCACCGCCGCGGTCGTCCGCCGCAGGTAGAAGACGACGCCGGCCAGCGCCAGCAGGGCCAGCGCGCCCAGCCCCCCGTTCAACGCCGCCGGGCCGTAGCCGGTGGCCGCCGAGGCCAGCAGCAGCCCGGTGAACAGGGCGGCGGCGGCGGTCAGGGCCGTGGCCTTAGAGAGAGAAGACGAATTCGTCATACCCGATCCCCTTCTCCGTCAGCAGGGCGACCACCGTCGCGAAGGCGGCCTCCATGCCCTGCTTGCGGTCGGCGTGGCTGTTTTCGATGTCGAGGAGCTGGCGGTAGAGCGGCACCACCTTGTCGATGGCGGAGCGTTCCGGCACCCGGCGGGAGGAGTGGTAGCCGATCACCCGGCCCTGCGCGTCGAAGCTGGGCGTCACATGGGCGAAGACCCAGTAATGGTCGCCGCTGCGCGCCCGGTTGACGACATAGGCGAAGATCTCCTGCTTCGCCTCCAGCGTCGCCCACAGCAGCTTGAAGACGCAGCGCGGCATGTCGGGGTGGCGGACGATCGAATGGGGCGCCCCCAGCAGCTCCGCCTCGCTGTAGCCCGCCACGCGCTGGAAGACGCGGTTGGCGTAGGTGATCCGCCCTTTCAGGTCGGTTTTGGAAACGATCACCTCGCCGGGGTCGAAGAACCGCTCCACCCCGGTCAAGGACACATCGCGTCGTGCCATGCTGTCTCTCGATCGCCGCGCGGTGGCGCCGGCGACTCCCCTATTGCTCGATGGTTGTTATCGTTCTTCTTCGCCGCCCGCCCGTGGAGGAGAGCGCCGGTCGAGTTACTTAAGGGGTGAAACGGTTACAAAAACGTTGAAATTGTCACATGTGCGATGATTTGCCCCGCCTGTATTGCAGGCCTGTACCAGGAATGCAACTCACTCGGGAGGATACTGGACGGTCAGCACACGGCCGGCTGGGGGATTGTCCACCACCGCCACCGTCCCGTCGGGCCAGCGGATTTCCACCTGCTCGACCTCGGCGACCGCGCCGAGGCCGAAATGGGCCACCGGCTCCATCTGGCAGAGATAGCCTGAGCCGGCGCAGATCGCCCGGCGCTGCTGGCGGCCGCCGGCGAGGCAGGTGACGACGGCGCCGCGGGCCGGCGCGCCGTGCGGGGTCAGCGGCAGCACCCGCAGCCAGTGGTTCCCGGTCGCCGCCGTGCGGTAGAGCGAGAGCGGCTGCGCCGCGCCGTCGCCATGGGCCAGCAGAAGCTCCAGCCGGCCGTCGCCGTCGATGTCGGCGACCACCGCCCCGGTGCCCAGCCCCTTCGGCTCGGCCGCGTCGCCCGGATCCACCTCCTGCCACTCGTCGTGCCGCCAGGCGAACAGGCGGTTGCGCTCGCCGTGCAGGTGGAAGAACAGCTCCTCATAGCCGTCATTGTCGAAATCGGCGACCACGACGGTGGAGACCCGGCCGGGCATCGACAGGTCGGCCCCGGCCTCGTCCACGAAGGCGCCGGTGCGCTGCAGGAACAGGCGCTGCGCCCCCTCCCAGGTGCCGACCAGCAGGTCGAACAGTCCGTCGCCGTCGGCGTCCAGGGCCGCCACCGCCCGGCCGGAGGGCCGCGAATCGGCCATGCCCCGCTCCTCGGCGATGTCCTCGAAGGAGCCGTCGCCCAGGTTGCGGAACAGCCAGTTCGGGCTGCCGTCGTTGATCACCACCAGATCCATCCGGTCGGAGACGATGGGCAGGGCCGTCAGGCCGCGGGCGGTGCCGATGCCGTCCAGCCCGGCCTCCTCCGCCGCATCCTCGATCCGGCCGCGGCGGCTCAGCTCGTACAGGCGCAGCGGCGCGCCGTCCGTCGCCACCACGAATCCGTAGCGCCCGTGCCCCCAGCGGTCGAGCGCGGCGACGGAACGGGCGGCATGGTGGTTGGCGGCGCCGGCATTCTCCGTCTGGGCCAGCAGGTCCAGCCAGTGCTTGCCGAAACAGGCGAACAGCCGGTCGGCCATGTCCTTGGGACCGCTCGGCCGGTCGGAGTTGACGATGTACAGCTCCTCGCGTCCGTCCCCGTCCACGTCGGCCGCGGCGACTCCGACCGCATGGCTGCTGGCGTCGGCCAGCAGGGGGGTGGCGATGTCCGCCAGCCCCTCCCCCGTCCATTTCAGGACGAGGTTGGCCGTGCCGTAGCCGGTGACCACGATCTCGAAGGCGCCGTCGCCGTCGACGTCGGTGACCGCGATGCCGTTGGACAGCCTGGGCTGGTTGCCGGCGATCAGCGGCGAGCAATCGAGGAACATCGGGGCCCCCTACTCCCTTGCGCGGATTGGCCTTTCACGGACCACACCATGTTTGATACCCCGTCGCGGCGCGGTCGTAAACCCGGACGGAGGGGCACGGCCCCGCCTATTCCGGTCGGGGTTGCGGCGGAATCGGTGCCGGCAGGGGATGGGCGGCAAAGAAAAAGCGCGGCGAACCGCGCAGGAAAGGCCACCAAGGGGGGATCGGCGGCCCGGCTCCGGGAGCCATCGCATCGACGTCCGCGAGCCTGTCGGCCGGGAAACCGCCCCGGCCGGACCGGGACGACCGGCGGCGACCCGCCGGACCGGCTCAGTGCCGCTTCTTGACGCCGCCCTTGGTCAGGGCGCTGCCGCCGGCGGCGAACTTGACCGGGCTCTCGTCGTCCCCGTCCTCGTCCTTGCCGCCGTTGCGGGCGGGACCGCCGTCCGGCTTCTTCTCGTCGGGCTTGCCGACGGCCGCACGGGCGGCGGCCTTGGCCTGCTCGCGCGCCGGAAGCTCGATGTTGAGTTCCAGCGTGGAGCAGTCGCCGCCGCGGTCCAGCTTCACCTCGACCTTGTTCTGGTCGATGTCGATGTATTTGGCGATCACCGCCAGCAGCTCCTGCTGCAGCATCGGCAGGTAATCCGGACCGCTGCGGCCGGCCCGCTCGTGGGCCATCACGATCTGCAGCCGTTCCTTGGCCTGCACGGCCGAGGCGCGGGGGCGGAGCGGAAGAAGCTGAAGATGCTCATGCGGTCCTCCGCAGGAGGCGGCTGAACAGACCCTTCTTCTGCGGGGTCACGAAGCGGTGCTCGATGTCCTCGCCCAGGAAGCGCCCGACCGCGTCGGAGTAAGCGAGGCCGGCGTTGGAGTTGTCGTCCAGGATGACCGGCATGCCGACGTTGGAGGCGCGCAGCACGGCCTGGCTCTCCGGGATGACGCCGAGCAGCGGGATCGCCAGGATCTCCAGCACGTCGTCGACCTTCAGCATCTCGCCCTTCTCGACGCGCTCCGGATCGTAGCGGGTGAGGAGGAGCTGCTGGGTGACCGGCTCCAGACCCTGCTCGGCCCGGCGCGAGCGCGAGTTGAGCACGCCGAGGATGCGGTCGCTGTCGCGCACCGACGACACCTCGGGGTTGGTGACGATCACCGCATGGTCGGCGAAGTACAGCGACATCAGCGCGCCGCGCTCGATGCCCGCCGGGCTGTCGCAGACGATGTAGTCGAACTCCTTCGTCAGCTCGTTCAGGATGCGCTCGACGCCTTCCTTGGTCAGCGCGTCCTTGTCGCGGGTCTGCGAGGTCGGCAGGATGTACAGGTTGTCGACCCGCTTGTCCTTGATCAGCGCCTGGTTCAGCTTCGCTTCGCCGTTGATGACGTTGATGAAGTCGAACACCACGCGGCGCTCGCAGCCCATCACGAGGTCGAGGTTGCGCAGGCCAACGTCGAAATCGATGACGACCGTCTTGAATCCGCGCAGGGCCAGTCCGGTCGCGAATGCGGCGGACGAGGTCGTCTTACCGACGCCGCCCTTGCCGGACGTCATGACGATGATCTTGCTCAACGGAGCCTCTCCCCTAAGACCAGATGTTGCCGTCGACTATGCCGTACCAAACCACTCACTGCGTGCGCAGCAATTCCATATGCAGATAGCCGTCGCGCAGGAAGATCTGCACGGGCTTCTTCAGCAGTTCCGCCCCGATGTCCTCGTTGACCCGGTAGAGCCCGGCGACCGAGACCACCTCCGCCTCCAGGCTCTGGCAGAAGATGCGGGCCGTCTGGTCGCCCGACACGCCGGCCAGCGCCCGGCCGCGCAGCGCGCCGTAGACGTGGATGTGGCCGTCGGCCAGCACCTCGGCGCCCGGCGACACCGGAGCCATGATGATCAGGTCGGTCTTCTCCGCGTAGATCTGCTGGCCGGATCGCACCGGCTCGGTCACCAGCAGCGTCGGACGGTGGACCGTCTCCACCACCACCTGCGGCGCGGCCGGCTGCACGCGCGGCTCGGGCGCGCGGGCGACCTCCAGCTTGGCCGCCCGGCCGGCCGGCATCGGCGTCAGGCCGGCGGCCAGCGCCGCCTCCTGCACCGCGCGCGGACCGCCCTGGAAGCCCATGGGCAGCAGGTGATGCTCGCGCACCCGGACGATGAACTCCGAGACGTCGAACGCCGCCGCGTCCTCGGGCAGCTCCTCGAAGTCGAGGACCACCGGCGCGTTGCGGAAAAAGTTCGGCGCCTGCCGGACCTTCACGTTCAACTGCGGGAAGAAATCGGGCGACGCCGGGGCGACGACCTTCAGCACCATCATGGTGAAGGAGTTGCCCCGCAACTGGAAAGGCACGTCCCGTTCAGAAACCTGACTGGCGCTGCTCACCGATGGCATCCCGATTGTTCCCGCCGACCGCATCGCGCGTTCTAGCCGCGCAAGGCCTGTCGGTTCAAGCGAATCCCGGCGCTGTCTCGGGCGACATATGCCGCCGGCAGAACGGGGTACTCCCGAGCGGCCGTCAACCGCCCCGGAATCTCCCCATGTCTTGCGCAACGAGGGTGCCCGACCACTAGCCATGGTAATGGAAGCAACCCCACCCGGCAAAGACTTTCAGGATTTGGTTAATTCTCGAAGCGATTCCCTGCCGCGACGACGCCGGCCCCGCCACCGGGGACGCGGCCGGCGCCGCCGGCGCTCCCCGTTGGTGGAACGGCGGAGGGGATGCCCGGTACCTCCTGCGACGGATACACCACATCTTGTGTGAATCTTTTGTGCAGGCCGCAATTTCTCCTGGCCCCGGCTGTTTCGGGAGGTAGAGTTGCCCGTGCGAGCTTTCCCAATCGAAGAGGTCCGCTTGCCGCGTCCTTCGATCCTCCCGGCCCACCGCCTGCGGGACGTTCCCGCCGGGGACCGTCATCGGCGGGGCCGCCCTGCGGCACTCCGCCGCCGGCCTCCCGGCGGTTCCGGAGGCGGACCGGGACTCGCACCGGCGATCCCGCGTCCGGCACGCCATCCGTCGCACCCCATACGCACGGCTGTCCGAACCTCCCCCTCGCGGGAGGTTTTTTTGTGCCCGGACCGGCGCCAATCCCCACCCTTGAGGAGAGCACCATGGCCAAGCGCACGAGCAAAGGCATTGCTGCTGCGGCGACCGACAGCAAGGTCCACGCCCTGTTCCCCATGGCGGGAGGCTGGGACCCGCTGCTGGGCGAGGAGCGCCGGGACCAGAGCTACCTCCGCAAGGTCAAGCCGCAGAACGCCAACCAGCAGCGGCTGATGGAGGCGATCGAGGCGCACAACCTCGTGGTGGCGCTCGGTCCGGCGGGCACCGGCAAGACCTACCTCGCGATCTCCGCGGCGGTGGAGGCGCTGGAGAAGGGCGCGGTCGACCGCATCATCCTGTCCCGCCCGGCCATCGAGGCGGGCGAGAGCCTGGGCTTCCTGCCCGGCGACCTGCAGGAGAAGATGGCCCCCTTCCTGCGTCCGCTCTACGACGCCCTGTCGGACCGGCTGGGCGCCAAGCGGCTGCGCGCCATGCTCGCCGACGGCACGATCGAGATCGCGCCCGTCGGCTACATGCGTGGCCGCACGCTCAACAACGCCTTCGTGGTGATCGACGAGGCGCAGAACTGCACCTATGCGCAGATCAAGATGCTGCTGACCCGGCTCGGCTGGCACTCGACCATGGTGCTGACCGGCGATCCCGACCAGACCGACCTGCTGGACAACCTCTCCGGCCTCGCCGACATCGCCCGCCGGCTGGAGGCGGTGGAGGGCGTCGGGTGGTGCGGCTGACCGACAAGGACATCGTGCGCCACCCGCTGGTCGCCAGCATGCTGACGGTCCTCTGACCGCCGCCTTCCCATCCTGACGGCGACTCGGGCCCGGCCGGCGATGCATCGCCCGCCGGGCTCTTCTTTTGTCCGCACCCGCGGAGCGCGACCTATCGCCGCATTGATTGCTTTGGAAACGGTTTGCGACAGAAAAAGTCCGCTTCACGTACGAAGTGGCTTGACGCTCATGTCACCGTAAATCAAAGGTCATACAAATTTTACAATCGAAACATGGGGAGGCGTCACCGTGCTCGCGCGCATCAGCATAAAGGGGAAGATCGCCGTCATCCTGGCCGCGGCGGCCGGCGGCCTTCTTCTCGTGGCGATGGTCAGCCTCCTCGGCCTGCGGTCGGAGATGATGAGGGACCGGCAGGACAAGACCCGCAACGTTGTGGAGGTCGCCCACACGCTGGTCGCCCATTTCGAGGCGCAGGAGCGCGCCGGCACCCTGTCGCGCGACGCGGCGCAGCAGGCGGCGCGGGCCGCGCTGAAGGCGCTGCGGCACGACGGCACCGAATATTACTTCGTCACCGACATGACCCCGCGCATGGTCATGCACCCGATCAAGCCGGAGATGGACGGCAAGGAGCTGTCGCAGGACGCCGACCCCAACGGCAAGCGCCTGTTCGCCGAGTTCGTCCGCGTGGTGCACGAGAGCGGCGGCGGCTTCGTCGACTATCTCTGGCCGAAGCCGGGGGCCGCCGAGCCGATGGCGAAGCTCTCCTACGTCAAGGGCTTCGCCCCCTGGGGCTGGGTGATCGGCTCCGGCATCTACGTCGACGACGTGGCGGCGGCCTTCCGGCGCAGCGCGCTGGAGCTGGGCATCATCGGGCTGGTCATCGGGCTGGCGACCACCGGGCTCGCCCTGCTGGTCAGCCGCGCCATCGTCGGGCCGCTGGCCGCGCTGGGGACCGTGATGCAGCGGCTGGCCGACGGCGACAGCGCGCTCGCCGTGCCCGGCACCGGCCGCGGCGACGAGATCGGCGCCATGGCCCGCACGGTCGAGGTGTTCCGCCGGCAGCAGATCGACCTCGCCCGCCATTGGGAGCGCCAGCAGATCGAGCACCGCATCACCGGCCAGCGCGCCCGCGCCCTGAAGCGGCTGGCCGCCCGCTTCAACGCCACCGTCGGCGCCACCATCGGCACGGTCGGCAACGCCGTGACGACGCTGGAGGGCACCGCCCGCAGCCTGAGCGACACCGCCGACCGCAACATGCGCGAGGCCGCCTCGGTGGCCGGGGCGTCGCAGCAGGCCTCCTCCTCGGTGCAGACCGTCGCCGCCGCGGCGGAGGAGTTGACCGGCGCCATCGCCTCGATCGCCGAGCAGGTCGCCACCTCCTCGGCCATCTCCAGCCAGGCGGTGGAGGCGTCGCGCCGGGCCGGCGACCAGATCGACGGGCTGGGCCACGCCGTCGCCAAGATCGGCGAGGTGGCCGGCCTGATCGCCGACATCGCCAGCCAGACCAACCTTCTGGCCCTGAACGCCACGATCGAGGCGGCGCGGGCCGGCGAGGCCGGCAAGGGCTTCGCCGTGGTGGCCGGCGAGGTGAAGCGGCTGGCCGACCAGACCGCCAAGGCGACCGGCGACATCGCCGGCCAGATCGCCGAGGTGCAGCACGCCTCGGAGGCGGCCATCGGCGCGATCCGCGAGATCACCGGCATCGTCGCCCGCAGCGACGAGATCGGCACCTCCATCGCCGCCGCGGTGCAGCAGCAGGGCGCCGCCACCGGCGAGATCGCCCGCAGCGCGTCGGAGGCGGCGACCGGCACCCGGCAGGTCTCCGCCAGCATCGACAGCGTGTCGGCCGGCGCGCTGGAGACCGAGCGGTCGGCCAACGGCCTGCTCGACGCCGCCGGGTTGCTCCACCGCGACTCCGAGACGCTGCGCCAGACCGTCGATTCCTTCCTGGTCGGCGTCGCGGCGGTGAACGCCGCGCCGCTCTCCGCCCTGCATGCCGGGGCCGAGGCGCAGGCCGACGCCTTCATGCGCTGGAGCGAGGAACTGCAGGTCGGCGACGAGGACATCGACACCGACCACATGATCCTGATCGCGCTGGTCAACGAGGCGGCGGAGCGCATCCGCGGCGGCGGGGCGGCGGTCGGCGACGCCATCGACTGGCTGCTCGCCTACACCACGCTGCATTTCGAGCAGGAGGAGCGGCTGATGCAGCTGGCCGGACACCCCGACTTCGCCCGCCACAAGGCGCAGCACGACGCCCTGCGCGAACGCGCCGCCGGGCTGAAGCGGCGCTACGAGGCCGGCGAATCATCGGTCGGCGACGACCTGCTGGCGCTGTTCCGCGACTGGCTGTTCGACCACATCCGCAAGTCCGACAAGGCCATCGCGGCGCGGCCGGCCGGCCGGCCGAAGGCCGCCTGAGGCCCCCCGGCCGCGGCGGCGCAGGCGACGGCGGGGGGCGGCGGCGGCGGGCGGCGCGGGCGCGCATCGCCGCCCTGCGCGGCCGGCCGCCGCCTGCCCCTTGACCTCGGCGGCGGACGGTCCCATTCCTGTGGCATCATGAAGGCCCGCATCATCCGCATCGCCGCCGCCTCCGTGGTGGCCCTCCTCGTCGCCGCCGGCATCGCCTGGTGGCAGGTCGAGCATGCCGCCAACTCGGTGCAGAGCGCCGTGCCGATCGGCGGACGCTTCACCCTGACCGACCACACCGGCCGGACGGTCACCGACGCCGACTATCGCGGCAAGTACCTGCTCATCTATTTTGGCTACACCTATTGCCCCGACGTCTGCCCGACCGAGCTCGGCGTCATGGCGCAGGCGCTCGACCGGCTCGATCCGGCGAAGGCCGCGAAGGTCCAGCCGCTGTTCGTCTCCGTCGATCCGGAGCGCGACACGGTGGCGCACATGAAGGACTATGTGGCGCTCTTCCATCCGCGGCTGGTCGGGCTGACCGGCACGCCGGAGCAGATTCGCGACGTCGCCCGCGCCTATCGCGTCTATTACGCGAAGGCGCCGCAAAAGGACGGCGGACCAAGCGATTACCTGATGGATCACTCCAGCTTCATCTACCTGATGGGGCCCGATGGCGCCTTCGTCGGCGTCTATCCGGCGGGCACCACGCCCGAGCAGATGGCGGAGAATCTGGGCGCCCGGCTGTCCGGTTGAAGAGCCCGGGAGGCCTGCCGATGCGCCCGGTTGCAGCAAGCGCGGGCGGGACAAGGCGCCGCACTGCGGCATAATCCGGCCTCCAATCCTGCTTTGTGAACGATTTCAAATACTTGGCTGTCCGGTTTTGCGACTTGACAGGGTTGCGCCCCGCCCGTATGGTCTCGCCGCTTTCGCGTGGCGGCGAGCCGACGGAGATTGCGGGGCGACATGACCGACAAAACGCCTCCGAAATCCCTGGAAGAGCTTGAGGCCCGACTGAAGAAGGCGCAGGACGCGCAGCGCGGCTGGTCCGGCAAGCCGGGTGGCAAGTTCCACCGGCCGCCGCAGTCGGCGCTGGGCCTCGCCTTCCGCATCGGGACGGAGCTGGTCGCCGCGATGATCGTCGGCGTCGGCGGCGGGCTCCTGCTCGACCGCTGGCTCGGGACCGCGCCCTGGGGACTGATCGTCATGTTCTTCTTCGGGGCGGCGGCAGGGGTTCTGAATGTCTATCGGGCCGTCAACGGCCTGGGTCTAGCCGCCGGTTACCGCCGGCATCCTGGGGACGACAACGAGCGCCGTGACGGCGACGCAGACTGAGCGAGGACGACCTTGGATCCGCTGCACCAGTTCCAGATCAACCCGTTGTTCCAGATCATCCTCGGCGGGTACGACGTGTCGTTCACGAACTCCGCCCTGTTCATGGTCATCGCGGTCGCGCTGATCTACTGGCTGCTGGTCGCCGGCATGGCGAACAAGGCGATGGTGCCGGGCCGCCTGCAGTCGCTGGCCGAGATGTTCTACGAGTTCGTCGCCAACCTCGTGCGCGACAACGCGGGGCACGACGCCAAGCCGTACTTCCCCTTCGTCTTCTCGATCTTCATGTTCGTCCTGTTCGGCAACATGATCGGGATGATCCCCTACACCTTCACCTTCACGAGCCACATCATCGTGACCTTCGCGCTCGCCGCGACGGTGTTCGTGTTCGTGACGATCCTGGCCCTGCTGAAGCACGGGCTGCACTTCTTCAGCTTCTTCATGCCGCACGGCGCTCCGATCGCGCTCGCCCCGATCCTCATTCCGATCGAGGTGATCTCCTACGTGATGCGTCCGGTGAGCCTGTCGATCCGACTGTTCGCCAACATGATGGCCGGTCACACCATGCTGAAGGTGTTCGCGGGCTTCACGGTTCTGATGATCAGCGGCCTGGGCGCGCTCGGCTTCGTCACCGGCCTCGTCCCGCTGGCCATCAACATCGCGCTGACCGGCTTCGAATTCCTGGTCGCGTTCCTGCAGGCCTACGTCTTCTCGATCCTGACCTGCCTCTACATCCGCGACGCGCTGGAGCTGCACTGAGCAGTTCCCGGCGCCGAGCCGGACCCGCCTTCACCCGACAGTTCCGTCCAGTTCACCCTTACCTAGAGGAATGAGTACCATGGAAGCTGAAGCCGCCAAGTTCGTCGGTGCCGGTCTGGCCGTTATCGCCCTCGCCGGTGTCGGCATGGGTATCGGCAACATCTTCTCGACCCTCATCGGCTCGATCGCCCGCAACCCGGCCGTCCAGCCGAAGGTCTTCCCGATCGGCATCCTGGGCTTCGCTCTGACGGAAGCCGTCGCGCTCTTCGCGCTGCTGATCGCCTTCCTGATCCTGTTCGCCTAAGGCCTGAGCGGACTTATCACTCGCTCTGACGCGGCGCCGGGCTCTCGAAGTTTCGGCGCCGCACCTTTGCCTAGGGGGACCGATCATGCCGAACCTGTTGGCCAAGGGACGGCTGGCACGCTTGTCCGGCCTGGGGAGCGCAACGCTCGCCAGCCTGACGATGCTCGCCGGTACTGTCCTGGCGGCGACGGCGGAGCACGCTCCGGACGCCGCCCACGGCGGCGAGCACGCCGGCGGCCTGCCGCAGCTCAATCCCGCCACCTTCCCGACCCAGATTTTCTGGCTGGCGCTGACTTTCATCGTCCTCTACTACCTCATGGCCAAGAAGGCGCTGCCGCGCGTGGCCGAGGTGCTGGATGCCCGCCAGGAGCGCATCTCGCGCGACCTCAGCAAGGCCGCCTCGCTCAAGGAGGAGGCCGAGGCCGTTCTGGCCCAGGTCGAAAAGTCCCTCGCGAATGCCCGGTCCGAGGCCCAGACCCTGATCGGTCAGGCCGCTGCCGACATCGAGGCGAACAACCAGGCCCGCCAGGCCGCGCTGAATGCCGACATCGCCGAGCGCCTGAAGACCGCCGAGGCGAACATCGCCGCGGCCAAGGAGCAGGCTCTGGCCAACGTGCGGGCCGCCGCCGCCGACATCGCCCGTGACGTCGCCGGCCGTCTGGCCGGGGTCGAGGTCGATGCCGCCCAGGCCGAAGCCGCCGTGGCCGCCGTGATCGAGGAGCGCCGGCAATGATCCACCAGCCTGAATTCTGGGTTGCCGTCTCCTTCGTCATCTTCGTGGCGCTGGTCTGGAAGAAGGCGGCCGCCGCCATCGGCGGTCTGCTGGACGCCCGCACCGAGAAGATCCGTGCCGAGCTGGACGAGGCCGAGCGCCTGCACCGCGACGCCCAGGAGCTGCTCAACAGCTACCAGCGCCGCCAGGCCGACGCCCTGAAGGAGGCCGAGGCCGTCCTCGCCCATGCCCGCGAGGAGGCCGAGCGCCTGCGCTCGCAGGCCGCCGCCGAGCTCGAGGCGTCGCTGAAGCGCCGCGAGGCCCAGGCGATGACCCGCATCGCCCAGGCGGAAGCCGCGGCGGTGGCCGAGGTGCGCGACCTGACGGTCGACGTCGCGGTGGCCGCCGGCCGCCGCCTGCTGGAGACCGGCCTGCAGCCTGCCCAGGCCGACAAGCTGATCGAGCAGTCGATCGCCGATCTGCCCCGGCACCTGCACTGACCGTCTTCGGACGAATCGTTGCGGCTTCCGCAACGGAGTTTGAGAAAACCCCGGCCTAGGCGCCGGGGTTTTTCTTTGGTGCAATGGTCTCCGCGAGATTTCCGGGCGTGAGGCGCATCGCGGCGCTCCCCGCCCTCCCCTGCCGGAGCCAGCGCCCGCCATGACCAGTTTCCCGTCCGTCTTCGTTTCCCACGGGGCCCCCACCCTGATCCTGGAGAACAGCCCGGGACGCGACTTCCTCGCCGGGCTCGGCACGACCCTCGGCCGGCCGAGCGCGGTGCTTGCCGTCTCCGCCCACTGGACGACGCGCCTCCCCGCCGTCAGCGGTGCGACCCGGCCGGAGACGGTGCACGACTTTTCCGGCTTCCCCGACGCGCTCTACCGCCTGCGCTATCCCGCCCCCGGCGCCCCCGCCCTGGCGGAGCGGGTGGCCGGTCTGACCGGGGCGGCGGTCGATCCGTCGCAGGGGCTCGACCATGGCGCCTGGGTGCCGCTGATGCTGATGTACCCGGAGGCCGACATCCCGGTCGCCCAGTTCTCCGTCCAGCCCGGCCGCAGCGCCGCCGACCACATCGCGCTCGGCCGCCGTCTGGCGGAGCTGCGCCGCGAGGGGGTGCTGATCCTCGCCAGCGGCGGCGCCGTCCACAACCTGCGCGAGTTCATGTGGTCCGGCGGGGCGGGCGGTCCGGCCGGCTGGGCAAGCGGTTTCGCCGACTGGCTGGACGGCGCGCTGGCTGCGGGCGACGGCGATGCCGTGGCGGAGTGGCTGACCCGCTGCCCCGAGTCCCGCCGCGCCCATCCGACCGACGAGCATTTCCTGCCGCTGCCGGTGGCGTTCGGCGCCGCCGGGCCGGTACCGCGGACCGGGCGGCTGCACGCCGGTTTCGAGCATGGCAGCCTGGGCATGCACGCCTACGCCTTTTACGGGCAGGATGAGGGCTGAGGACTGCACTTGTCTGTTTGCGGGGTGTCCGCGCCAAGCTACAATCCGCGCCGGCCGGTCAAGCGCTGACCGGCGGGTCCCGAAACTGTCACAGCTTGTGCGGAGTTGGCGTGAAGCGGAGCGGCATTCTGTCCACGGTCGGCGGCTTGCCACGACTCCCGTCCCTGCGCCGGTTCAACGACCTGAGCGTGGCGCGCCGCATTTCCGTCGGCTTCGGCGTCGCGCTCGCGCTGGTCGTCCTGGTCATGCTGATCGGGCTCGGCTGGATGTATGCGTTGAGCCGCGACATCGGCAGCTATTCGGCCACTGCCGACCTCGGCCAGATCGCGGCGGAGGCGGATATCGGCCTGCGCGACCTCGAGGTCTCGATCCGCGACCATCTCGTCTACGGCGACGACCAGAGCCTGCTCGACGCCACGCTGCGCCATGACGGCATCGTCGAGCGGGTGGCCCTGCTCGACAAGGCGGTTGCCGATCCGGCCGACCGCGCCAGCCTGACCAAGGTGAAAGGCTCGCTCGACGCCTATTGGGCGGCGGTGCAGCGGGTCATCGCGATCCGCAACGCCCGCAACGCCGTCCTGGCCGGCGAGCTGGAGCCGCTGGTCGCCCAGGCGCGCGACCGGCTGTCGCTGCTGAAGAGCGCCGGCGGCGTCGACTCCACGGCGCTGGCCAGCGACGCCGCCATCGCCGTGCTCCTGATGCAGGAGCATCTGACCCGCTTCCTGGAGCGGCGCGATCCCCAGGATGCCGGGCGCATGCGGGCCGAGCTGGCCAATGCCCGCGGCAAGCTGGCGGAGATGAACCGCTATCTCTGGATCGCCGGCACGCAGCAGGCGATCACCGAGGTCGGCCAGCTCCTCGACCGGGCCGACGGCATCCTGACGCGACTCGAATCCGCGGTCGCCGAGGAGGACACCGCCCGGTCCGAGGGCATGGCCCCGAACGCCGCCGGGATCGCCGCCAACCTGACGGAGATCCGCCAGCGTGCCGAGGCGCGCGCCGGCAGCCTGCGCAGCGCCCTGGCTGCCGGTGCCTCGGGCTATGCCACGGCGGCCTTGTGGACCGGCGGCATCCTGCTGCTCGTCGGGCTGGTCGCCGTCTGGCTGATCCAGCGCAGCGTCGGCCGGCCGGTCAATGCCATGGCCAGCGCCGTCACCGCCATCGCCGCCGGCAGGACCGACGTCACCCTGCCCGCGCTGTCCGGCCAGGACGAGATCGCCGCCATGGCGCGCGCCGTGGAGATCCTGCGCGACACCAGCATCGAGAGCGAGCGGCGGCTGGAGGAGGCGCAGGCGCTTCAGGACCGGCTGGCCCGCGAGAAGGACCGGGCCGAGGCCGACAGCGTCGCCAAGACCAACTTCCTGGTCAACATGGGGCACGAGCTGCACGGGCCGCTGACCGACATCGTCAATTCCAGCCAGTCGCTGATGAGCGAGCTGCACCGCTTCGGCGCCGACGAGCTGGCGACCGACGTGGAGCATATCCAGTGGACGGGCGAGCAGCTCGTCTCGCTGGTCGACGCCCTGCTCGACTATGCCAAGATCGAGGCCGGGACGATGGACGTCGTCCTGCAGGACTTCGACATCAACCGCCTGCTGGTCGAGGTGCGCGAGCGCTCGATGCCGGCGGCCGACCTGCACGGCAACAGCCTGGACCTCGCCGCCGCCGCCGGGCTCGGCCAGATGAACAGCGACTTCACCAAGGTGCGGCAGGCCCTGCTGAACCTGCTGGACAACGCCTGCAAGTTCACCGAGGGCGGCAGCGTGACGCTGGCGGCGGAGAAGACCGAGCGCGACGGCGGCATCTGGTACCGCTTCACGGTGAGCGACACCGGCCGCGGCTTCCCGGCGGCCCAGACCGGCCGGCTGTTCCAGCCCTTCGTCCAGGGCGCCGCCCTGACCGGCGGCGTGTCGCGGCGCGGCGCCGGGCTGGGGCTGACGCTGGTCGGGCATTACACCGCCATGCTCGGCGGCGACATCGAGGTGGCGAGCGAGCCCGGCCGCGGCACCCGCATCACCCTGTTCCTGCCCGCCACCTATTCCCCGCCGCCGGCGGACCGTCCCCTTCAGGTCGGCCCGCCGGCGGATGCGGCCCCGGCTGACCCGGTGGGATCCGGCCGCCCCCTCCTGACGGTCGGCGCGCTCCGCCCGGTGGCGCAGCTCACACCGTAGATCGTTCCCCGTTATTTGTAGGGATCGACGGTGCCGGGTTTGCCGGTGTAGGGGTTCACGTTCCCCTTGGTCGAGTAGTTGTCGAGCTTGGTCCCGTTCGGGTTCGTCTGGTGATGCGGCGCCACATAGGTGCCGTCCTTCCTCGTATAGCCGCTGACGGAGTGGTCGCCGTGCGACGAGGAGTGCGGCGTGTAGGTCGAGGAGCTGTGGCCGGAGCCGAACGAGTGTCCGCCGCTTCCGCCCCGCGCGGCGGCCTCTCCCGCCATGACGGTGCAGGCAACCATACAGATGAATGCAGAAACAATGCGCATCGTGGCGCCCTCCAAGTGAGTAGAGGTCGCAATATTCTCCTGCAATCGCGGTACGTCAATCGGGCGAATTTTGTTGAATTTCTGCGCGCATACTGGACCGTAGCGGGGCAAACACTGACTACATCCGCATGTTCATCGGCGTCTTCTGCCAAAGCCGGCTCCCGTCGGCCGGTCCGTCACGGATAGCGCGGCCGGGCGGTGTCTTCCGGCCGGTCGTCGGTATCGAGTGGCTGGCCGTACCTCATCCGCCGCATCTTCTCCAGCACCTGCGCGATCTCCTCGGGCGGCAGCAGGGGCGGATCGCCGAACTGGCGGGCGATGCTGTACTGGCGGGCCAGCGTCTCCACCTCGACCGCCAGGGCCAGCGCCGCCTTGGTCGTCCGCCCCAGGACGATCATGCCGTGATGGGCGAGCAGGCAGGCCAGCCGCCCCTCCAGCGCCGCCAGCGCATGGTCGGACAGCGCCTGCGTGCCGAAGGTGGCGTAGGGCGCGCAGCGGATGGAGTCGCCGCCGGCCAGCGCGACCATGTAGTGAAAGCTCGGGATGTCCAGCCCGTGGACGGCCATCGCGGTGGCGTAGCTCGGGTGGGCGTGCAGCACGACGTCCACGTCGGTGCGGGCCTGCAGGATGTCGCGGTGGAAGCGCCATTCCGACGACGGGCGGCGGCTGCCGAGATAGGTGCCGTCGAAGCCCATCTCCACCAAATCCTCCGGCTCCATCTCGTCGTAGGGCAGGCTGGTGGGGGTGACGAGAAAGCCGCCGGGGATGCGGATCGACAGGTTGCCGGACGAGCCCTGGTTGATGCCCAGCCGGTTCATGGCAAGGCAGGCGTCGATGACGGCGCGGCGCTCGGCGAGGTGCGGGATGGTCATGGCAAAGGCTCCGGACGGATCACGCCGCAACCCCGCCACGGTCCGCCCTGCCCTGTCAAGCCGCCACGAACGCCCCCCGGCCCAATCCTCGAGCCCGCCCTATCTCCAGACGTGGCCGCGGGCGGCGGCGGGGTTGCCGGTCGACCGGTTGGGGTCGAGCTGCGGCGCGTCGGACAGGCTGTAGCCGGCCGCCTCGTGCCGGAAGGCCGACAGCAGCCCGCCGGTGGCGGCATCCACCAGCAGCGTGCTCACCAGGAAGGCGGCGTTGCCCGCCTGCCCCGGCAGCATCACCGTGACGCGATAGGCGGCGGGGCCGTCCTCCGGCGCCGTCTCGACGACGCGCAGCACCTCGACGCCGTAGCGCTCCGCCACCAGCGCCTTGATCTCGTCGGCGGTCTTCACCGGCTGGTCGGCGAAGGCGGGGCCGGCCAGCAGCAGCAGGGCGGCCAGCGCGCTTCGGAAGGTCATCGGCAAGGTCCTCACTCGGCCGGCGCCCGATGGTGATGGTGGTGGTCGACCCGCTCGCCGGTCACCTCCTCCACCCACAGGGAATGGTGCTCGCGCGCCCATTGCAGCTCGACCTGGCCGCTGCCCATGGCGTCGAAGGCGCCCTCCATCCCGACGGAGCCGATGTAGATGTGGGCGACGATGATCGCGATCATGACGATCGCCACGGCGGAATGGACGAGCTGGTAGAGCTGCAGTTCGCCCAGCGTGGCGAAGCTGAAGGGGAAGATCAGCTGCACGCCGGTGAATCCCAGGATGCCGCCGCCCACCACGGTGGACCAGAAGATGATCTTCTGGCCGCCGTTGAACTTGCGCGCCGGCGGGTGGACGCCCTTGGAGAACAGGCCGCCCGCCTTGAGGAACCAGACGAGGTCGTGGCGCTCCGGGATGTTGTGGCGCACCCACAGCACGAAGGTCAGCGTCACGCCGACGATGAAGGCGAAGCCCAGGAAATTGTGCGCCAGCTTGCCGTAATGGGTCATCGCGGCGAAGGTCTCGGGACCCAGCAGCGGCAGGATGGTATGGCGGCCGTACAGCACGTTCAGCCCGGTGACGCCGAGCACGACGAAGCTGCCGGCGGTCAGCCAATGCACCGCCCGCTCGAAGGCGTTGAAGCGCTGGATGGTCCGGCCGGTCTTCCGGCCGTCGATGCGGATGCGGCCGCGCACCAGGAAGAACAGCGCCAGCAGGGCGAAGATGCCGCCCAGCACCCAGCTTCCATACTCGCTGAGCGGCCCGTTGCGCACCGCCCGCCAGGCCTCGCCCTCCGACTGGATCAGCGTGCCGGCCCGCTTGTCGGGGATGGAGACGAGTCCCTGCACGCCCTGGCGGACGCCCGACCACATCTCCCCCTTGCTCTTGCCCTCGAGCTGCGTGTTGAACGGCGGCGGATCGGCCGCCAGCGCGCTGCCCGCGGACAGGCCCCCGGACACGCCCCCGGACACGCCCGCCCCCACCACCAGCACGCCCGCCAGCAGCAGGGCCCCGGCACATCGCTTGATCACGGACGCCATCGCTCCGACTCTCCCTTGTCCCGTGACCTAGAAGCGCTGGGTCGCGGTGCGCTGCTCCAGCGCACGGACCTGCTCCGCGCTGCGTGCCGTGTCCGGCGCGCCGCGATAGACGCCCTTGTCCAGATGGACCGGGCGCTGGGCCTCCTCCTGGCAGCCGGCGAGCGCGACCGCCGCCGGCAGCAGCAGGAGACCAAGCAGCCTGCGCATGCTCACAGCCCCAGCTTCCGTTCCTGCCCGGACTTGGTCTGGTAGGCGGTGCCCCAGCCCCAGGCGCCGGAGCCGAAGCCGCGCGCCACCACCCGCTCGCGATAGATGTCGGAGACGCGGTCGGCGTCGCCGGCCAGCAGCGCCTTGGTCGAGCACATCTCGGCGCACAGCGGCAGCTTGCCCTCGGCCAGGCGGTTGCGGCCGTACTTCTTGTATTCGGCCTCCGAATTGTCGGGCTCGGGACCGCCGGAGCAGAAGGTGCACTTGTCCATCTTGCCGCGGCTGCCGAAATTGCCCGCCTGCGGGTACTGCGGCGCGCCGAACGGGCAGGCGTAGAAGCAGTAGCCGCAGCCGATGCACAGGTCCTTGTTGTGCAGGACCACCCCTTCCTCGGTCTGGTAGAAGCAGTCGACCGGGCAGACCGCCTTGCAGGGTGCGTCCGAGCAGTGCATGCAGGCGACGGAGATCGAGCGTTCCCCCGGCTTGCCGTCGTTGATGGTGACGACCCGGCGGCGGTTGATGCCCCAGGGGACCTCGTGCTCGTTCTTGCAGGCGGTGACGCAGGCGTTGCACTCGATGCAGCGCTCGGCGTCGCACAGGAACTTCATGCGGGCCATGGTGTCTTACCTCCGGCGCAATCAGGCCGCCGCGATGCGGCAGAGGGTGGTCTTGGTTTCCTGCATCTGGGTCACCGAGTCATAGCCGTAGGTCGTGGCGGTGTTCGCCGCCTCGCCCAGCACGACCGGATCGGCGCCGGCCGGGTACTTGGACCGCCGGTCCTCGCCCTGGTACCAGCCGCCGAAATGGAAGGGCATGAAGGCGACGCCGCGGCCGACCCGTTCGGTCACCATGGCCTTGACCTTCACCTTGCCCTTCTCGGGACCCTCCACCCACACCATCTGGCCGTCCTTGATGCCCGCGTTGTTGGCGTCGAACGGGTTGATCTCCACGAACATGTCCTGCTGCAGCTCGGCCAGCCAGGGGTTGGACCGGGTCTCGTCGCCGCCGCCCTCATACTCGACCAGACGGCCCGACGTGAGGATGATCGGGTATTCCTTGGACACGTCGCGGTCCTGGATCGACTTGTAGAGCGTCGGCAGACGCCAGGACTTGGTGTCCTTGTAGGTCGGATAGCTGGCGACGAGGTCGCGGCGCGGCGTGTAGAGCGGCTCGCGGTGGATCGGAACCGGGTCCGGGAAGTTCCAGGCGACGCAGCGCGCCTTGGCGTTGCCCGGCGGGTTCAGGCCGTGCCTGATCGCCACGCGCTGGATGCCGCCGGACAGGTCGGTGGTCCAGGACACGGCGCCGATCTTCTCGCCGCCGATCTTCCGGATGACGGCCATCTCCTCCTCGGTCAGCTCGCCGGCCCAGCCCAGCTTCTCCAGCATGGCGTAGGTGACTTCCGGATAGCCGTCCTTGATCTCCGACCCGACGGGATAGGACCCCTCGGCCAGCAGCGTCACGCCGTTGCGCTCGACGCCGAAGCGGGCGCGGAAGGCGCCGCCGCCCTCGGCCACCGGCAGCGAGGTGTCGTACAGGTTGGCCGTGCCCGGATGCTTCATCTCCGGCGTGCCCCAGCAGGGCCAGGGCAGGCCGTAGAAATCGCCGTCGCACGGGCCGCCGTTGGCGCGCAGCGTCGTCTTGTCGAAGGTCGCCTGATGCTGCATGTGCAGCTTCATGCGCTCCGGCGACTGGCCGGTGTAGCCGACCGACCACATGCCGCGGTTCCACTCCCGCGTGATGTCCTCGATCAGCGGTTCGCTGCCGTTGACCTTCACCTGCTTGAACAGCTCCTTGTCGAAGCCGAACTTGCGGGCGAACAGGTACATGATCTCATGGTCCGTCTTCGCTTCGAAGAGCGGCTCCATGATCTTCTCGCCCCACTGGACCGAGCGGTTGGACGCGGTGCGCGACCCGTAGGTCTCGAACTGGGTGGCGGCCGGCAGCAGGTAGAAGTTGTCCTTGCGGTCCGACAGGACGGCGGTCATCGTCGGATAGGGGTCGACGACGACGAGAAGGTCCAGCTTCTCCATCGCCTTCTTCATCTCGGGCAGGCGCACCTGGCTGTTCGGCGCGTGGCCCCAGAAGATCATGGCCTTCAGCGTGTCCGGCTGGTCCATGTTCTCCCTGGCTTCCAGCACGCCGTCGTACCAGCGGGAGACCGGGATGCCGGTCTTCTCCATCAGGTCCTTCGACTTGAAGCGCGACAGGATCCAGTCGTAGGGCACGTCCCAGACGCGCGCCCAGTGGCGCCACGCCCCCTCGGCCAGCCCGTAGTAGCCCGGCAGCGAGTCCGAGGTGACGCCGAAATCCGTGGCGCCCTGCACGTTGTCGTGGCCGCGGAAGATGTTGGTGCCGCCGCCCGACACGCCGACATTGCCGAGCGCGAGCTGCAGCACGCAATAGGCGCGGGTGTTGTTGTTGCCGATGTGGTGCTGGGTGCCGCCCATGCACCAGACCAGCGTGCCCGGCCGGTTGGAGGCCAGCGTGCGCGCGACGCGCTTGAGCTGCGAGCCGGGGACGCCGGTCACGCGCTCCACCTCCTCGGGCGTCCACTTCTTCACCTCGGCGCGGATCTCGTCGAAGCCGTAGACGCGCCTGGCGATGTAGTCCTTGTCCTCCCAGCCGTTCTCCAGCACGTGCCAGAGGATGCCCCACACCAGCGCCACGTCGGTGCCGGGGCGGAAGCGGATGTACTCGTCGGCCTTGGCGGCGGTACGGGTGAAGCGCGGGTCGGCGACGATCAGCGGCGCGTTGTTCTGCTCGCGCGCCTTCAGGATGTGCAGCATCGACACCGGATGCGCCTCGGCCGCGTTGGAGCCGATGAAGAACATCGACCGGGCGCGCTGGATGTCGTTGTACGAGTTCGTCATGGCGCCGTAGCCCCAGACGTTCGCGACGCCGGCGACCGTGGTCGAATGGCAGATGCGGGCCTGATGGTCGACGTTGTTCGTGCCCCAGAAGGCGGCGAACTTGCGGAACAGGTAGGCCTGCTCGTTGCTGTGCTTGGCGGAGCCCAGCCAGAAGACGGAATCCGGACCGGCCGTCTCGCGGATCGACAGCAGCTTGTCGCCGATCTCGCCGATCGCCTGGTCCCACGAGATGCGGGTCCACTTGCCGTCGACCATCTTCATCGGATGGCGCAGCCGGCGCTCGCCGTGGGCGTGCTCGCGCACCGAGGCGCCCTTGGCGCAATGGGCGCCCAGGTTGATCGGGCTGTCGAAGCCGGGCTCCTGCCCGGTCCACACGCCGTTCTGCACCTCGGCCACCACGGTGCAGCCGACCGAGCAGTGGGTGCAGACCGACTTCACCTGCTTGATCGGCGCTCCGGCGACGGCCGGCGTGGCGGCGGCCTCGGCCTTCTTCACCATGCCGAACGGCACCGTCGCGGCGACGGCGGCCCCGCCCGCGGCGATTCCGGAGGCCCGCAGGAACGTCCGGCGATCCACGGTGTTGGCGGTCACGGGGAAGATCGCCTTGGCGAGATGACGGCCACGCGCGGCGGCCGCTGTCTTCTTGATGAGCATCGTCGGGGGCTCCTCTTAGAAGCGGCTCAGTTCATAGACCTTCCGGACATGGTCGGTCTCGCGGTAGCCCTGGGAGGTCACGGTCTCGGCGGCCGCGGCTTCGGTCGTGGCGGCCGGCAGGCCGGCGACCGCGGCGCCCAGCGCGCCGACGCCGATCCCGGCGGCACGGAAAAGCTCGCGCCGCCCCAGCGACGCACCGGTTGTCGTCTTGTTCTTCTCGGTCATCGCCGTTCCTCCCGCATGCCGTCTGCCAAAATCCGTCATCGCCGCCACCGGACCGCCGGAACGGCGGCCCGTCAAAATCACGCCGCCAGATCGAAGGCCTGCGCCTCGACCGCCAGGAAACACTGGCCGACGCCGGCGACCGCCCGGTAGAAACCGGCGGACGGCGACGTCTCCAGATCCGCGAAGAACCGCCCGGCCCAACTGCCGATGTGGCGGTCGTAGAAGGCCTTCTGCCCGGCGATGTCCAGCGGGCCGTCCTCGCCGTCCCCGTCATCCTCCGCGAAGGCGCCGGTGATCAGGCCGCTCATCATCTCGAACAGCGAGGCGATGTGGTCCTCGGACTCCGTCACCCCGTCGGCCCGGGCGATGCCGAACCGCGCCATATCGTCGCGAAGCTCGGCCAGCGGCTTCTCGTTCAGAAATCCGGTCAGATAATAGGAGGCGTAGGGCGTGCGCTCGCTGCCGGCGACGCCGACGAACAGCACGGCGAACTCGTCCGCCACCGCCGCCGGGTCGGCCGCGCGCGCCGCCGCGGCAAGCCGCTCGATCGCGGCGCCGAAGGGGCTGTCGTTGCCGCGCATGGCGCCGAGCGCGGACAGGAAATCGCCGTCCGGCGCCGCCGCCAGCAGGCGCGCCAGCAGGGCATAAACCTGCGCCCGCATCCGGTCCTCTGCCGCCAGGGCATGAGGATCCTCGTCACCGGTCAGCGACACGGCGTCCTTCCTCTCACGGCTTGTTCCGTCCCGTTTGTGTGCACTTGCGAAAAAACCCTGCCATTCCAGGGGTTTAGACGAAAGTGCCCGACTATAAGAAAGCACGGCCGCAGCCATTGTCAACCAACGTTGCGGCCGGGAAATAGACCTTATGGACAGGTGCGGCAGTCGCTATGTTTCAAGAAACAGATCGCCCGTTAAACGGTCCGCTCTTCACCCTTGTCCGCCGCGCTGTCTGTGGTTTCCGCTACATCGTCGCGGGGTAATTTGTCACAGCCTTCGGCCTGGGCCGGAACCGCCGCCGGTTCGGCGATGTCCTCCACCGATTCGAGGAAGCCCCGCCCGACCCGGTAGAGCGTCTTCACCGGCTCCGACAGGTCGAACATCCCGGTATAGTCGTCGGCATAATCCTTCAATCCGTCGTCGTTGGCATAGACCGGGTCGGAGGTCCACAGCTTGCGCAGCGCCTGCCGGTGCAGGTCCTCCGGCACCTCGGCCCGCAGGAAGGGGGTGAAGTCGGAGTCCGCCGTCAGTTCCTCGACCGGCGGCAGATCCGTCAGCGGATCCTCCTCGGCGACGTCCGCCCCCGGCTCGTCCGCGCGCTGTCCGGCCGCACGCCGTCCAGCCGTTTCGGCAGCCACAGGCGGGCCGGCATCCGGCAAGGACGGATCCGGCAGGGGAGCGGCCGGCGGCGGCACCGCCTCCGCGAGCGGCTCGGGCGCCGGCGGCTTGACGGCGCTGCGCTTCAGGCGCGACCAGCGCGACAGGAAGTCCTCGCCGCTCATCGCCGGGCGCCGTCCTTGTCGAAGTGGCGCTTGCGCTCGCGCTTCTCGAAGGGCACGTCGACATGGTGCTGTTCGGTGAAGTCGCGGACCAGCGCGATCACCTCCGGCGGCATCGGCACGGTATCGACGCTTTCCGCCCCGCTCACCTGATAGGCCTCGCCCTCATGGGCGGAGGCGGTGACGAAGAAGGGCACCATCGCCTCGCCGGACTCGTCGGGGCGCAGGACGATCCACAGCCGCGGCGGCTCCTGCGACAGGTTCAGGCGATAGCCCTCCGTATCGGTCCGGTAGAGTTCCAGCGGCAGGGTGGCGGCATGCAGATGCAGCCAGCCGTCGCCCTCCAGCAGGATGCGCGGCCCGCCGTCCACCGGCGGGGCGCCGGGGATGACGGAGACCGGGCGCCACACCCAGTCGGCCCAGGGGCTGGCGCTCCTGCGGCGTTCCACCACGATGCCGAGCGACAGGGTTTCCAAGCGGTTGAGCGGCTGGGTCATCGGCGCACCACGACGTAATCGGTCCTCAGGGCCATAGAGCAAGACACCTAACAGACCCTTTACCCGGCGGGAACGGCAGAGTCGGAGCTGCGTTTCAGACCGCCGTTGCTCCGGCCGGGCGGCACGGCTAACATTCGCGCGCCGGCGGGCGAGGTGCGTCCGGCCCCCGGCCCCCGGCCCCCGGCCCCCGGCCATTGTGCATCCGACGCACAACGGCAGCCCGCGGCCGCTCCGCCCAAGCCGTTGCCGGACAAGGGAAAAGACGAAGTTCCGCCCGTTGTGCAGCGGAAAACACCTGCACAACGGGCACAACGCCGCCCCGGTCAGGCCGGCGCTTGCCGGCGGTCCCTCAGCGGACGGCGCCGGAGGCGAGAAGCCGTTCGGCCTCCGCCAGATCCTCCGGGCGGTTGGTGTTGAAGAAGGGGTCGACGGGGTCGGCCGCGAACTCCGCCACCGCCAGCCGGTGGCGGCCGGTCCACAGATCCACCTTGCGCACCCCCTCCTCCACCATGGCGCGGCGGAGGTCGTCGGCGAGGCGGACCGGCCACAGGCCGAACACCGGGTGGTCCTGCCCGCCCGACCGTGCGCAGGCGAGGTCGGCGCCCTCCCGCTCGACGGCGGCGGCGAGGCGGGCGACGAGGTCGCCGGGGATGAAGGGGGCGTCGGTGGCGAAGCTCGCCATCCAGGCGCAGCCGGGGGCGTTGGCCCGCACCCACTCCAGCCCGGTCAGCACCCCGGCGAGCGGGCCGGCATAGCCCTCCACCACGTCGGGCGCCACCGGCAGGCCGAAGGCGGCGAAGCGGGCGGGATCGCCGTTGGCGTTCAGCACCAGCGGGCCGACCTGCGCCCGGGCGGTCCCGACGATGCGCTCCAGGATGGGCCGCCCGCCGAGCGTCCTCAGGGTCTTGTCGCCGCCGCCCATGCGGCGCGACAGGCCGCCGGCCAGCAGGACACCGGCGACCGGACCGGCGGTCGGGCGGCGGTCGGGGCGGCGGCCGGGGCGGCGGCCGGGGCGGCGATCGGGCTGGCGGCTGCGGAGGTGGTCGTCTCAGTCATTCTCGCGGCTCCCCTTGCGGCCGTGGCGGCTGTCCTCGTCGCCGGCGGCGGCGGGATCGGCGTCGAACACCAGCCGGCCGGTGCCGGCCAGCGCCAGGAACCGCTTGCCCTTGGCGCGGCCGACCAGCGTCAGGTTGGCCTGCCGGGCGAGCTGGACGCCCCAGGCGGTGAAGCCGGAGCGGGAGACCAGGATCGGGATCCCCATCTGCACGGTCTTGATGACCATCTCCGAGGTCAGCCGCCCGGTGGTGTAGAAGATCTTGTCGCCGGCCGGGACGCCGTGCAGGTGCATGTAGCCGGCGACCTTGTCCACCGCGTTGTGGCGGCCGACGTCCTCCATGTAGACCAGCGGCCGGTCCTCCCGGCACAGCACGCAGCCGTGGATGGCGCCGGCCTCCAGGTACAGGCTGGGCCGCAGGTTGATCTTCTTCGACAGGGCGTAGATCCAGGAGGTGTGCAGCCGGGCCTCCGGGTTCAGCGCGACGGACTCGAAGGTCTCCATCACGTCGCCGAAGGCCGTCCCCTGGGCGCAGCCGGAGGTCAGCGTCTTCTTCTTCAGCTTCTCCTCGTAGTCGGTCTTCCGCGCGGTGCGGACGACGACGGTGTCGGTCTCCTCGTCGACGTCGACGCCGGTGATGCGGTCGTCCGGCTTCAGCATGTTCTGGTTCAGCAGGTAGCCGACCGCCAGATACTCCGGGTAGTCGCCGATCGTCATCATGGTGACGATCTCCTGGCCGTTGAGGTAGAGCGTCAGCGGCCGTTCGACGGTGACGGAGGTCTCGACCGCTCGCCCGTCCTGGTCCAGGCCCTGGACGCGCTCAGTCAGCTTGGGGTTCGCCGGATCCGGCGCTATGGTGAATTCTGTCAGGTCCATGGGCCAAGTGTGGGGGAGCGGGGCCCTGACGGCAAGCTCCTCCCTCGTCGTCGGAAGTCATGCAGGACGTCTCCCAAGCCTTCGTCACCGCGGGCCACATGATCGCGACCCTCGACCCGGGGCTGCTGCGCATCATCGGCCTGTCGCTGCAGGTCAGCCTGACCGCGGTGTTCGCCGCGACGTTGATCGGCCTGCCGCTGGGCGCCGCCGTCGCCGCCTTCCGCTTTCCCGGCCGCAACGCCCTGGCGCTGCTGCTCAACACCATGATGGGTCTGCCGCCGGTGGTGGTCGGGCTGGCGGTCTATCTGCTGCTGTCGCGCTCCGGCCCGCTCGGCGTGCTGGGGCTGCTCTTCACCCCGGCCGCCATGGTGGTGGCCCAGACGGTGCTGATCACCCCGATCGTCGCGGCGCTCGCCCGCCAGACGGTGGAGGACCTGCTGGTCGAGTATGACGACATCCTGCGGGTGATGGGCGCCGGACCGCTGCGCACGCTGGGCACCCTGCTGTCGGAGGGGCGCTGGAGCCTCGTCACCACCGTGCTCGCCGGCTTCGGCCGCGCCTCGGCGGAGGTCGGGGCGGTGATGATCGTCGGCGGCAACATCGAAAACGTCACCCGCGTCATGACCACCGCCATCGCGCTGGAGACCAGCAAGGGCGACCTGCCGATGGCGCTGGGGCTCGGCATCGTGCTGATGGTCCTGTCGCTCGCCGTGAACTTCGCCGCCACGGTGCTGCGCGACATTTCGCGCCGCTGACCGCCCGTAAAGACTCTTCCCAACCGGCAGACCGCATGCACATACTCCGGTATGCGATATGCTACGCAAGCAACAACGATCTGGAGGCTTCCGAGATGCTGCGCCGTACCGTCCTGCTCGGCTGCATGGCCCTGGCGGCCGTCGTCGGACTGTCCCGCGGGGCGATGGCGGAGGAGCGGTTCATCACCGTCGCCTCCACCACCTCCACCGAGGATTCCGGCCTGTTCAAGGCCATCCTGCCGAAGTTCACCGCCAGGACCGGCATCGAGGTCCGCGTCGTCGCCCGCGGCACCGGCCAGGCCATCGACCTCGCCAAGCGCGGCGACGCCGACGTGCTGTTCGTCCACCACAAGCCGTCGGAGGACAAGTTCGTCGCCGAAGGCTTCTCCGCCGAGCGCAAGCCGGTGATGTACAACGACTTCGTCGTGGTCGGCCCGGCCGCCGATCCGGCGGGCGTGAAGGGCGGCAAGGACGTGACCGCCGCCCTCGACAAGATCGCCCGGGCGAAGGCTCCCTTCATCTCGCGCGGCGACGACAGCGGCACCCACAAGGCCGAGCTCGCCCTGTGGAAGACGGCGGGCATCGACCCGGCCAAGGCCGACGGCGGCTGGTACCGCTCGATCGGCCAGGGCATGGGTCCGACGCTCAACACCGCCGCCGCCATGGGCGGCTATGCGCTGGCCGACCGCGGCACCTGGCTCAGCTTCAGGAACCGCGGCCCCCTGACGGTGCTGGTCGAGGGCGACAAGCGGCTGTTCAACCAGTACGGCGTCATGCTGGTGAACCCGGCCAGGTTCCCGCACGTCAAGGCCAGGGACGGACAGGCCTTCGTCGACTGGCTGGTCTCCGCCGAGGGCCAGCAGGCCATCGCCGGCTACACCATCGAGGGGCAGTCCCTGTTCTTCCCCAACGCCAACGAGCCGGGGGCCTGACCGCCCCCTCCCCTCAGACCTTCAGGCTGACGGCGTTCTTCAGATAGTCGTTCAGGTCGGGAACGCCGTCGCGGAAGGCGGGCATCTTCAGCAGCTTCTGGACATAGTCGGCGCCGGACAGCCCCTTGGCCTCCATGTCCTTGCTGGTGTCGAGCGCTCCCTTCAGCATGCGGACCAGGTCGCTGCCGCTCTCCAGCCGGTCCGGCTCAGCCCCCTTGCGGCGCATGGCGCTCTCATAGCCGAACTGCGCCGCCGCCCGCTGCACCGACCAGCCGGCCGACGCCTTCTCCTCCTCGCCCGCCTGATCGAGGAACAGGACCCCCGCCCGATAGGCGGCGGCGGGGTTGCTGCCGGTGGGATCGGCCGCCTTCATCGCCTGCTCCTGCTGGCGGGCCATCACCGACTGCGCCGCCTTCTGCTCCTCTTTGGAGAACTTGCCGCCGCTGTTGCTGGCGACGGCGAACAGCGACCGGCGGTCGAAGGCGCCGAACAGCGCGTCCGCCTGCTGCGGATCGGAGAGGCTGGCCGGCTTGCCCGCCTTGGCGAGCGACGCGAGGCTGGCGTCGAGTGCCGTCCGGGCCTCCTCGGCGACCGTCGCGAAGGTCTTCACCCCCGGCCCGGCCGCCGCCTCCGCAGCAGTCGGCGCGGCGGTGCCCGTCGCCGCGGCCTCCTCGGCCGCGGAAGGGTCGGACTCCGGCAGCATCTGTCCGACGGTCCCGCGCCCGATGCCCGGAATGTCGAAGTCGGCGGCGAACTGGGCCAGCCCGTTGCGGAAGGTCTTGGGAATGAAGCCGAGGTCGAACATCTTGTCGGCCGCCGCCTTGCCCTTCTCGTCATTCTGCTTGAGCAGCCCGCCCTCCTCCTTGTCGAGGCCGAGCTTGGCGAACTCCGTCATCCCCTTCTTCAGGAAGTGGTTCATGGCCGCGGTCCTGACCTCGTTGGGGTCTCCGCCGACCGCGTCCCATTCCTCCTTGTCGATCGCCGCCGCCTCGGCCCGGAACCGCTCGTTGACCGGCTGCATCCGGGCCTGGAACGCCTGCTGGTCGCCGTCCGCCTCGAAGGCGGCATGGGCGGCCATCCGCTCGCCCTCCATGCCGCCCATCAGCGCACCCATGCGGTCCATCTTGCGCCGGAAGGCCTTTTCGGCAGTGGCGCTCTTCTCGGCCCAGGCCTTGTCCTCCTCGTCATGGGCGCGCTCGTGCATGAAGCGGCCGCGCACCGCGTCGGTCGCCAGCGACCGCAGGCCGAGCGCCACCTCGTCCTCGGTCATCTGGCCGGACTTCACGAAGCCGTCGAGCATGGCGCGGGCCTTGGAGCCGAGGGCGGCGAACACCTTCCCCGCCACCCCGGTCAGCGACTTGGCAAGGCCGGTCACCTCGACGCTGTCGCCGGCGCCGGCCGCCTTCGCCGGCGTGGCGGCCACCGGCTTCCAGCTTCCTTCCGACGCAGCCGATGCTGCCGACGCGGAAATCGGCTTCCACTTGGCGGTCGCCGCACTGGTGGCACCGAACAGGGCGTCGATGGACGTGGACATGGCGCTTTCCCCCGCATTCCCCTTCCCGCGGCCGAAACAATCCTTCGAGCCGGAAGTATTTCACAAAATGCCAGCTGTAATTTTCCGGGCACACTCTTAACGCTCTCTTAAATTGCGGACCGGCGTCACCGAACCGCCGGTGCGGTCCGCCCGGCCTTGCAGGCCCGGTTTTCAAGATTCCCGTTCCCATTCCCCCGCATTCGCCCATATGAGTCTCCCCAGCCTTGAAGGGAGCGGTGCGTGATGAAGATCGACGGGCGGACGGTGCTGGTTTGCGACTGTGCCCACAGCATGACGCTGGACGGGGCTGCGCTGGCCCGTGCCTGCGGGGCGGGCGGGGATGCGGTCGTCCACAGCCAGCTTTGCCGTGCCCAGCTCGACCGGTTCGAAGCGGCGGTGAAAGAGGCGGCAGGCCCGGTCCTGGTCGCCTGTACGCAGGAGGCCCCGCTCTTCTCCGAGATCGCGGCGGAGGTGGCGCCGGACGCCGCCCTGTCCTTCGCCAACATCCGCGAGAAGGCCGGCTGGTCGGACGAGGGCGCGCAGTCGCTTCCCAAGATCGCCGCCCTGCTGGCGGAGGCCGCCCTGCCCGTTCCGCCGGCCGGCGCCCTGACGGTGAAGTCGGAGGGCGTCTGCCTGGTCTACGGCACCGACGAGCGGGCGATCGAGGCCGGACGGAAGCTGGCGGGCAGGCTCGACGTCACCGTGCTGCTGACCAACCCGAAGGACGTCGCCCCGCCGCGCCAGATGGACGTCGCCCTGTTCAGGGGCACCATCCGGACGGCCCGCGGCTCCATCGGCCGGTTCGAGATCGTGGTGGACGACTATGCGCCCGCCCAGCCGTCCTCGCGCGGCACCCTGCGCTTCGAGGCGGCCCGCAACGGCGCCTCCTCGCGCTGCGACCTGATCCTCGACCTCACCGGCGGGACGCCGCTGTTCCACGCCCACGGCCGGCGCGACGGCTATCTGCGCCCCGATCCCGACAGCCCGGCCCGCGTCGCCGAGGCGCTGCTGGAGATCGCCGATCTGGTGGGCGAGTTCGAGAAGCCGCGCTTCGTCGATTTCCGCGCCGAGCTCTGCGCCCACTCGCGCAGCCGCAAGACCGGCTGCACCCGCTGCCTCGACGTCTGCCCGACCGGCGCCGTGACGCCGAACGGCGACACGGTGCAGATCGACCCGCATGTCTGCGCCGGCTGCGGCTCCTGCGCCGCGGTCTGCCCGACCGGCGCCGCGACCTACGCGCTGCCGCCGATGCAGAGCGTCTACGACCGGCTGCGCACCCTGCTGTCCACCTATGCCGGGGCGGGCGGCGAGGCGCCGGTGCTGCTGGTCCACGACCCGCGCCACGGCGAGGAGATGATCTCCCTGATCGGGCGGCACGGACGGGGGCTGCCGGCCCGCGTGCTGCCCTTCGCGGTCAACGAGGTCAGCCAGCTCGGCATCGACCTCTTCGCGGCGGCGCTCGCCTATGGGGCGGAGTCGGTCCAGGTGCTGACCGGACCGGCCAACGTCGGCGAGACCGCCGGTCTGGCGACGCAGATCGGGCTGGCCGAGACGGCGCTGTCCGGACTCGGCTACGGCTCCGGCCGGGTCTCGGTGATCGACACCGCCGACCCCGACGCGGTGGAGGCGACGCTGTGGGATCTGCCGCGGCAAGGTGCCGCGGCGGCCAACCATTTCCTGCCGATGGGCGGCAAGCGGGCCGTCACCATGCTGGCGCTGCGGCACCTGCACAAGGTCGCCCCGGAACCGGTCGAGGTGCTTCCCCTGCCGGCGGGCGCGCCCTTCGGCCGGGTGGCGGTCGATGTGCAGGGCTGCACGCTCTGCCTTGCCTGCGTCGGCGCCTGCCCGACCGGGGCGCTGCTCGACAACCCCGACAAGCCGATGCTGTCCTTCTCGCAGGACGCCTGCGTGCAGTGCGGCCTGTGCAAGTCGACCTGCCCGGAGAAGGTGATCTCCCTGGCGCCCGAGATCGACTTCCGCGACGGCGCCCGCGGCGCCAGGGTGGTCAAGGAGGAGGAGCCCTTCTGCTGCGTGAGCTGCGGCAAGCCCTTCGCCACCAGGTCGTCGATCGAGAAGATCGTCGCGACGCTGGCCGGCAAGCACTGGATGTTCGCCACGCCGGAGGCGGCCAACCGCATCCGCATGTGCGAGGACTGCCGCGTCGTCGACCAGTTCAAGGGCGGCAACGACCCCCTCGCCTATGGCGCCCGGCCGGTTCCCCGCACCACCGACGACGACCTGCGCGACCGGGAGGAGGCGCGGGCGGCCGGATTGCCGCAGGGCGTGAAACCCTCTTGACCGGCATACGGTGGTAATACCACGCTTGATCCGGATCAAGGCGGTCCCATCTGCAAAGTCCGACACTCGTCTGCATACTCGCGTATTGTACCCGCCAACCAAGAACCATCCCCCGGGAGGGGTCCTGCCGATGAAGAGCGTTCCGCCGAGTGAGACCGATGCGGCGGCGGTGCTGCCTCCGCTCGTGGACCCGTTCGGGCGTACCGTCAGCTATCTGCGGGTGTCGGTGACCGACCGCTGCGACCTCCGCTGCGTCTACTGCATGGCGGAGGACATGAGCTTCCTTCCCAAGGCGGAAGTGCTGACGCTGGAGGAGCTGGACCGCCTGTGCACCGCCTTCGTCCGGCTGGGCACGCGCCGGCTGCGGCTGACCGGCGGCGAACCGCTGGTGCGGCGCGACGTGATGCGGCTGATCCACGCGCTCGGCCGGCACGTCAAGTCGGGCGACCTCGACGAGCTGACGCTGACCACCAACGGCACGATGCTGTTCAAGCATGCCCAGGGCCTCGCCGAGGCGGGGGTGCGGCGGATCAACGTCTCGCTCGACACGCTCGACCCCCACAAGTTCCAGGCGATCACCCGCTGGGGCAAGCTCGACAAGGTGATGGGCGGCATCCAGGCGGCCAAGGACGCCGGGCTGCAGATCAAGATCAACTGCGTCGCGCTGAAGGGCGTCAACGACGACGAGATCCACCGCATGGTCGCCTGGTGCGGCGAGCAGGGCTTCGACCTCACCTTCATCGAGGTGATGCCGATGGGCGAGATCGGCGACAGCGCCCGGCTCGACCAGTATTGGCCGCTGACCATGCTGCGCGCCGAACTGCAGACGCGCTGGACGCTGGAGGACAGCGACCACCGCACCGGCGGCCCGGCCCGCTATGTGCGGGTGGCGGAGACCGGGCAGCGCGTCGGCTTCATCACGCCGCTGACCCATAACTTCTGCGAAAGCTGCAACCGGGTCCGGCTGACCTGCACCGGCACGCTCTACATGTGCCTGGGCCAGGAGGACGCCGCCGACCTGCGCACCCCGCTGCGCAAGAGCGACGACGACGGCCTGCTGATCGACGCGGTGCGCGACGCCATCCGCCGCAAGCCCAAGGGGCATGACTTCATCATCGACCGGCGCAACCACGGGCCGGCGGTGCCGCGGCACATGAGCGTGACCGGCGGCTGATTTCCGCTATCCTGCCGCGTGGAACCATCCCCCTCCCCGCTCGGACCTCCGAGCCGGGGGCCGGGGGCGATAATCATGGGGAAACGCACCGATGCCACTCCGCTTCCTGTCCGGGATCCGCGTGATCGACCTCGGCCAGTATCTGCCCGGCCCCTTCGCCGCCCAGCTTCTCGGCGATCTCGGGCCGAGGTGGTGAAGGTCGAACCGCCGGAGGGCGATCCGCTGCGCGGGCTCGGCGACCGCGACAGCGACGGGACGACCGCCGCCTACAAGCTGCTGTCGGCCGGCAAGACCGTCGTCCGGCTCGACCTGAAGAGCCCCGAGGGCGTCGCCGCCTTCGAGGCGCTGGTCGCCGGCGCCGACGCGCTGGTGGAGAGCTACCGGCCGGGCGTGCTCGACAAGCTCGGGCTGGGGCGCGACCGGCTGCGGCGGATCAACCCGCGGCTCGTCCATGCCAGCCTGTCCGGCTGGGGATACACCGGCCCCTACTCCCGGCGCGCCGGGCACGACCTGAACTACATGGCGGTCGGCGGCGGGCTCGACGCCTCCGGACTGCCGGATCGACCGGTCTTCGCCTATCTGCCGACCGCCGACTTCGCTTCGGCCCAGCATACCGCCATGGCGGTCGCCGCCGCCCTGTTCGGGCGGGAACGGACCGGCGAGGGCTGCTTCCTCGACCTTTCCATCATGGAGAGCGTGCTGGGCTGGCAGGGCCTGTCGCTGACCGACGCGGCCCGCGGGCGGCTGCCGGAGCGCGGCGAGGGGCTGCTCTCGGGCGGCGTCGCCTGCTACCGGATCTACCGGACGGCGGACGGCCGCTTCGTCACGCTGGGCGCGCTGGAGCCGAAATTCTGGCGCGGCTTCTGCGCGGCGGTCGGCCGGCCCGACTGGATCGAGCGCCAGTCCGATCCGCTGCCGCAGACCGGCCTGATCGGCGAGCTCGACGCGCTGTTCGCCGCCCACGACCTCGCCCACTGGCGGGCCCTGCTCGACCCGGCGGACTGCTGCTTCGAGGTGCTGCCGACGCTGACGGAGGTCCCGGACCACCCGCACCTGAAGGCCCGCGGCCAGATCCGCGTGACCTCCGGTCCGGAGCCGCTGGTCGAAACCCTGCTGGGCGTCCGCGTCGATGGCGGGCCGCCGCCCGACCGTCCCCCGGTGCGCGAGACGGATGCGGCGGGCGTCATCGCCGCATGGAGCCGGAAAGGCTAGGCCGCCCGCTCCTGCCCCTCCTGCCGGTAGGGCGACAGCTCGGCCAGCGCCGCGATCTCCTGGAGCATCAGGGCGCGCTCCTGCCGCAGGTGGGCGTCGATGGCGCGGCGGAAGCCGGGGTCGGCGATCCAGTGCGCGCTGTAGGTCGGCACCGGCAGATAGCCGCGCTGGATCTTGTGCTCGCCCTGGGCGCCGGCCTCCACCCGCTTCAGCCCATGCTCGATGGCGAAGTCGAGCGCGCGGTAGTAGCAGGCCTCGAAGTGCAGGAAGCGGTAGCTCCCGTCGGAGCCCCAGTTGCGGCCGTAGAGCGTGTCGCTCCCCCGCAGGTTCAGCGCCCCCGCCACCCACTCTCCGCCATCCTCGCACATCACCAGCACCACCCGGTCGGCCATGGTGGCGCCGAGCCGCTCGAAGAAGTCGCGCTTCAGATAGCCGCCGCCCCATTTGCGGTCGGTGGTGTCGAGGTAGAAGCGGTGGAAGGCGTCCCAATGCTCCGCCTTCAGATCGTCGCCGGTCAGCGTGTGCAGCCGGACGCCGCTCTCCGCCACCTCGCGCCGCTCCTTGCGGATGGCCTTGCGCTTGCGCGCGTTCAGCGCGCCCAGGAAATCGTCGAAACTGCCATAGCCGCGGTTCTCCCAATGGTACTGCACGCCGATGCGCTGCAGCCAGCCGGCCTCGCCCAGCCGCGTCCACTCCTCCTCCCGCGGGAAGGTGACGTGGGCGGAGGAGACGCCATAGCGTCCCGCGACCTGCTCCAAGGCCGCGACCAGCGCATCCACGACCCGGTCGCCGCCGCCGGGCGCCACCAGCAGCCGCGGCCCGGGGACCGGCGTGAAGGGAACAGCCACCTGGAGCTTCGGGTAATAGCTGCCGCCCGCCCGCTCATAGGCGTTCGCCCAGGAGTGGTCGAAGACGTACTCGCCGTAGGAATGGCTCTTCAGATAGGCCGGCACCGCGCCGACCATGCGGCCGGTGGCGTCATAGGCGGCGAGGTGCGACGGCTGCCAGCCGGTGCGGCGCACCGCCGAACCCGATTCCTCCAGCGCCAGCAGGAAGGCATGGCAGAGGAACGGGTTGTCGGGGCCGGCGCAGGCGTCCCATTCGCTGGGATCCGCCAGCCCGACCCCCGTCAGGACCTTCACGGTGATGGCGTCGCTGCCGTCCGGCATGCGTGCTCCTCCTCGGCTACGCCCAAGGAGGTGGGAGGCGTGCCGCGCCGCGGCAAGTTTTTCCCGCCGCCCTCACCGCTCCGGCCCCACCGGCGTTACGCCAGCTCGATCACCGCGTCGACCTCGACCGCGACGTTGCCCGGCAGAGAGGAGACGCCGACGGCGGCGCGGGCATGCTTGCCGGCATCGCCGAACACCTCGACCATCAGTTCCGACGCGCCGTTGATCACCTGCGGGTGGTCGTGGAAATCCGGCCCGCCGTTGACGAAGCCGCCGAGGCGCAGCACGCGGGCGACGCGGTCGAGGTCGCCGCCGCAGGCTTCCCTGGCCTGGGCGATGATGTTGAGCGCGCAGAGACGGGCGGCCTCCTTGCCCTGCTCCAGCGTGAACTCCTTGCCGACCTTGCCGATGAACTTGCGCTCGCCGTTCCACACGGTGACCTGGCCCGAGATGTAGAGCGTCTTGCCAGAGATCGTGTAGGGCACATAGGCCGCGACGGGGGCCGCCGCCTGCGGCAGTTCGATCCCCAGCTCCCTCAGCCGTGCTTCGATCCGACCAGCCATGGTCTGTCTTCCTTCCTTGTCGTTCGTTGACGTCGTTCGCGACGGTCCCCTGCGCCGGCGACCATAGCCGGGACGACGCGTGCCGGGAAGGGCCGCTGGGAAGATTCGTCCCTTGCATTTCCCGGCAGTTCCCTCCGCTCCCGGCAAAGTTTTCCGTGGGCCTTCCGCACAGCTCCCGCCGGGCGGCAGGGAGCTTTTTGCCCCGGCCTCGTCACGGAGTGAGCAAAATCAATGGGATAGAAGTGGCCTTCCGAGTTGGCACGCCGCTTGAAAGGGGTTGGTCACGCAAACGCACGTTGCCTCGCTTCGGTCCAAAGGGCCGGTCGCGGGGTTAGCCTCAGAAGGAGACTGGAGCCATGGCCGGTGAAGTGACCCTGACCGCCGCAATGCGGACCAACCTGCTGCAGCTGCAAGGCACGCAGGAGCAGATCTCGAAGAAGCAGAACATCCTGTCGACGGGCAACAAGATCAACTCCGCCCTCGACGGTCCGACGGCCTTCTTCGCCGCCAAGAGCCTCACCCAGCGCGCCGGCGACCTGTCGTCGCTGAAGGACGCGATGGGCCAGTCGATCAGCACCATCAAGGCCGCCGACAAGGGCCTGACCTCGATCGACACCATGATCGACCAGGCCAAGGGCCTGACCACCGCCGCCTATGCCGCCCTCGGCACGGACGCCGGCTCGGTCGCCACCCGCAAGGCGCTGGCCGCCCAGTTCAACACGCTGAAGGAGCAGATCGACAAGCTGGCCGGCGACAGCGGCTATGCCGGCAAGAACCTGATCGCCGGCAACGGGCTGCGGCTCGACACCACCAACACCTCGCGCGCCGGCGTCAACACGATCCAGGGCATCGAGAACGCCCGCGTCACCAACGTCATCGCCACCGACACCTACAGCATCCGCCTCAAGGGCGACGGCGCCATCACCGGTGCGGCGGCCGACATCAACAGCGCCGAGATGGCGCACGGCCTGACCGGCCTGAAGCTGTCGGGCACCATGTCGACCAGCTTCGGCAGCTTCTCCGACGTGCAGATCGAGGTGCGCGGCGCCACCGGCCGCGAGCGCTCCTTCATCGTGTCGGACGGCAAGGAAAGCCGTACGATCTCCTACTTCGACAACAACCAGACCATCTCCGCCAACCTGACGCGCGCCGCGACCTCGGGCGTCGCGCAGATCTCGAAGGTGACGGTCGGCGGCACCATCGAAGCGGGCGACATCTTCTCGATCACGGTCGAGGGGCAGACCTTCAGCTACACCGCCACCTCCACCGACGTCGCGGTCGGCCAGACGGCCAAGCAGAACATCGCCACCCAGCTCCAGGCCTCGATCTCCTCGGCCCTGGGCGCCGGCGGCCGGCTGAGCGGCAAGGACGTCGCCACGGTGTCCGTCGGCAGCGCCGGCACGGTGACCCTGACCGGTGCGCAGACCACGGGCGTCGCCCGTGAGATGACGGTGTCGGCGACCACGACCAACGCCCTGACCAAGCGCATCTCCGAGAGCTTCGCGTCGGGCACCGTGGTGTCCTTCACGGTGGACCGGACCCTGCTGGAGGCCGCGGTCAACGGCGGCAACGGCATCTCGACCATCGAGAAGAAGGTCAACATCCAGCTCACCGCCACCAACCTGAACGGCTCGCAGGTCACCCGCGACGGCATGGCCGCCCGCGGCGAAGGCAAGCTGTCGGACGGCGAGCAGGCTCTCGCCTTCGACACCGGCACGGTGCGCGTCAAGGTCGACCAGAACACCATCAAGCGGGCGGCGTCGGCCAACTCGGCGGCGAACCTGGTGACGGTGCAGGTGGCGGACGCCAACACCTCGAACGACCTGACGGTGCAGTTGAACGAGCGCAACACCAACGCGATCAAGGTGTCGGCGCTGAACCTGACGACGAGCGGCCAGGGCCTGCGTCTGGACTATGCCCAGAACGACTGGACCGACCGCAACGACATCGACAAGGCGGTCGCCAGCATCGACTACGCCAAGGCGACGGTCCGCTCCGCCTCCCAGACGCTGTCGACCAACCTGAACATCATCACGACCCGCGAGAGCTTCACCAAGGAGTTCAGCGACGTGCTGACCGAGGGTGCCAGCAAGCTGACGCTGGCCGACCAGAACGAGGAAGGCGCGAACCTGCTGATGCTGCAGACCCGCCAGCAGCTCGGCACCATCGCCCTCAGCCTCGCCAACCAGTCGCAGCAGTCCATCCTGCGTCTGTTCTAAGCCGAGACCGCCCGAACCGGGCAACGTGCTGCGTCGCGGGCGCTCCTATCCGGAGCGCCCGTTCGCACGTCCAGGCTCCGCCGGGGTCTTCCCGGCCATGCGGCCCGGCGGCATCGCCGGGGGCCGCTGTCCGCCGGTCCGGCTCGGCAATTTGTCAATTCGCAAAGCGCCCGCGTCCGCCGGCAGCTAGTCTCCACGCCACGATCCGAGCCCGCCCGCGCCCCCACCGGGAAACGCCTCCGCCAGCAGACGGCGGGGATCGACCGGCCGCGCGCCGGGAGACAGGGCTCGCCGTCCCGACCTCGCGGAGACCCGACATGGCAAATGTCCTGCACGACCCGGCCGACGACAAACCCTACGAAACCTTCAGGCTGGGGGTATTCATCCCCGCCGTCCTCGCTTCGGCGATCCTTCTGCTCGCCCTGCCGATCGGCTTCATCTTCCACTTCCAGGTCATCCTGTACGCGGCCCTGCTGGCCACCGCCGGCGAGTTCGTCGCGATCTACAGGATGACGGCGGGCCGGCTGCTGGAATGATCCCGCGTCCGATCCCGCGTCCCCCGCAACCCGCCGCGGGCATCCAATGAGCGTCAGCAGGATCGACTGACGGCGGCGGACGGGACGGTGCATACTGTCCGTCCCGTCCCCTGCCGAGGCTGCCGCCGCGATGTCCGGATCCGCCCCTGCCCCCGCGAGCTTCTTCGCCGCCTGTTCGACGCCGCGGTGGCGGCGGCCCAGCCGGCGCTGACCATCCCGGCGCATCTGCCCGAGCCGCCGAAGGGCCGGCTGGTGGTGATCGGGGCGGGCAAGGCCTCGGCGGCGATGGCGCGGGCGGTGGAGGACCATTGGCCGGGACCGCTGTCCGGCCTCGTCATCACCCGCTACGGCTACGCGGTCCCCTGCCGGAGGATCGAGATCGTCGAGGCCGCCCACCCGGTGCCCGACGCCGCCGGCCACGCCGCCACGCTGCGGCTGCTCGACCGCGTGCGCGGCCTGACGTCCGAGGACACCGTTCTCTGCCTGATTTCCGGCGGCGGCTCCGCCCTGCTGGCCCTGCCGCTGGACGGGCTGACGCTGGAGGACAAGCAGGCGGTCAACCGCGCCCTGCTCGCCTCCGGCGCCACCATCTCCGAGATGAACTGCGTGCGCCGCCACCTCTCGGCGGTGAAGGGCGGGCGGCTCGCCGCCGCCTGCCACCCGGCGCGGGTGGTCACGCTGCTGCTGTCCGACGTGCCGGGCGACAACCCGACGGACATCGCCTCGGGTCCGACCGTCGCCGACCCGACGAGCTGCGCCGACGCCCTGGCGATCCTCCGGCGCTACGCCATCGCGGTGCCGCCGGCGGTGCGCGAGGCGCTGGAGAGCGGCCGGGGCGAGAGCGTCAAGCCCGGCGACCCGCGGCTGGCCGGCGGCGAGGTCCGCATGGTCGCGACCCCGCAGATGGCGCTGGAGGCGGCGGCCTCGGTCGCCCGCGCGGCCGGGCTGCCGGTCCACATCCTGGGCGACAGCATCGAGGGCGAGGCGCGCGAGGTCGGAAAGGTCCTGGCCGGCCTCGCCCTGCAGGTGGTCCGCCGCGGCCAGCCCTTCGCGGCGCCCTGCGTGCTGCTGTCGGGCGGCGAGACGACGGTGACGGTGCGCGGCACGGGACGGGGCGGGCGGAACGTGGAGTTCCTGCTGTCGCTGGCCCTGGCATTGAACGGCGAGCCGCGCGTCCACGCCATCGCCGGCGACACCGACGGGGTGGACGGGCTGGAGGAGATCGCCGGCGCCCTCCTCGCCCCTGACAGCCTGGACCGCGCCCGCGCGCTCGGCATCCGGCCGCCGGACGCGTTGGCCGACAATGACGGGCACGGTTTTTTCCAGGCGCTGGGCGACAGCATCGTCACCGGCCCGACCCTGACCAACGTCAACGACTTCCGGGCGATCCTCATCACTTGAGAGGACCGCCCGGACCGCCGCCCTACGCCGCCTTGATGGCGGTCCGAGCCTTACGCCGCCTTGATGGCGGTCCGAGCCTTACGCCGCCTTGATGGCGGTCCGAGCCTTACGCCGCCTTGATGGCGGCTTGGGCTTTACGCCGCCTTGATGGCGGCTTGGGCTTTACGCCGCCTTGATGGCGGCGAGGAACTGCTCGACGTCGTGACGCAGCGACTCCGCCTGCCGGGCCAGTTCGCCGGCCGCCGACATCACCTGGCTGGCGGCGCTGCCGGTCTCCCCGGCGGTCTGCGTCACCTGACCGATGTTGTTGGAGACCTCCTGGGTGCCGCCGGCCGCCTGCTGCACGCTGCGGGCGATCTCGTTGGTCGCCGCGCCCTGCTCCTCGATGGCGGCGGCGATGGTGGTGGAGATGTCGTTGATGTTGGTGATGGTGCCGCTGATCCCGGCGATCGCCTGCACCGCGCCCGAGGTGGCGTTCTGGATGCCGGCGATCTGGGCGGCGATCTCGTCGGTCGCCTTGGCCGTCTGGCTTGCCAGCGACTTCACCTCGCCGGCCACCACGGCGAAGCCCTTGCCGGCCTCCCCCGCGCGCGCCGCCTCGATCGTGGCGTTCAGGGCCAGCAGGTTGGTCTGGCTCGCGATGTTGGTGATCAGGTTCACCACCTCGCCGATCCGCTGGGCGGCGTCGGCAAGACCGCGCACCGTGTCGGTCGTGTGGGCCGCCTGCTCCACCGCCTGGCCGGCGATGCGGGTGGAGTTGGTGACCTGCTGGCCGATCTCGCGGATCGAGCTCGCCATCTCCTCGGTCGCGGTGGCGACGGTCTGCACGTTGGCGCTGGTCTGTTCCGCCGCCGCGGCCACCGCGCCGGCCTGCATGTTGGTCTGCTGCGCCATCGACACCAGGCTCTTGGCCGTGGCGTCCAGCTCCGACGCGGCCGACGACACGGTGCGCAGCGCCGAGGCCGCCACCCGGTCGAAGTCGGCGACCAGCTTGTCCACCGCCTCCGCCCGCCGCAGCTTGGCCGCCTGCTCGGCCGCCTGCTCGGCCGCCAGCCGCTGCGCCTCGATCAGCCCGTCCTTGAAGACCTGCACCGCCCGCGCCATCGCGCCCAGCTCGTCGCCCCGCCCGGCGCCCTCCACCTGGGTGGAGAGGTCGTGCGCGGCCAGCCGGTTCATCGTGCCGGTCAGCACCTGGAGCGGCCGGGAGACGGTGGCGACCATCAACCAGGCCGCCCCGAGAGAGATCACGACGGCGAGGCCGATGACGGCGAAGACCCACAGCTTGCCGCTGTCGTAGACCTGCTGGCCCTTGGCGGCGGCTTCGTTGCCCCCCTTGGTGTTGAACTCCACCAGCTCGTCCAGGATCTTCTTGGCGGCGCGGTAGGCGACGCGCGCCTCGCCGCGATAGAGCGTGCTCGCCTGCTCGGTCTGGTTCTTACGGGACACCGGAAGCAGCTTCTGCTGGCTCAGCGCCAGATAGGCTTCCCACAGCTCCGAGAACCGCTTGTACTTCTCCGTCTCGAACCCGGCGGTCAGCAGGGATTGATAGTCGCGCCGCGCCTTCTCCATGTCCTGCAGGACGGTCTGCATGGTCTGCTCCTCCGCCTTCATGTCATCGGGCGACGAGGACATCACATGGGCACCTTCCAGGATGCGATAGAAGTCGAAGGCACTGCGGATCGTGCCCAGATGCCGGACACTCGGAAGCCAGTTGTCGCGGATCTCCGCAGCCTCGTGGTTCACCTTGGAGAGCTGGCCCAGGGAGAAGACACCCAACCCCAGGGTGAAGAGCAGGATGACGGCAAAGCTGACGACAGCTTTGGTCCGCACCGTTGCGTTGATTACCCACGACATGCGCCCACCTCCTGCATTCAATCGATATCCACCACGGTTTTTGTACGGAAAAACCAACCGGATCTAATCAGGAGATTTTCACATCGCCGTTACAAACAAAAGATGCGGAAAACCCTGAAGACCCCATAGACAAAAGGCAACTACGTTACCGATTTATGTTTGGATCATCATGCGTCTGAAATTATTTCTTTTTGACACATCTGCCATCGATATCGATACGGCGAGCCAAATCCGCAGAAACTATACAAACGGCTCATCGAAATATCATACCATCGGTCCGGCATGATCCTATGCGTGAGGGAAAGGGAATTTCTTTGCCCGACCCGTCGGCCGCGATGATCCGCCGCCCGCCGCCCGCTGCCCGCCGCCCATCACGCCCCAGCTCGACATTGTTCTTTGTCCGTTCGCCCGGCTCGGCTAGCATGCCCATCCTCCCGGACGCGTTCCCGACTCCGCGATGGATGCCTCCCAGCCACCCCTTCCCGCACCGGACCTGATTCCGCCCAACGTCGCCGCCTGGTTCCGGTTACGCGGCTGGACGCCGCATCCCCACCAGATCGCCATGGTCGAGGCGGCGGCACATGGGAACAGCGCGCTGCTGATCGCACCGACCGGCGGCGGCAAGACGCTGGCCGGCTTCCTGCCCTCGCTGATCGATCTGGCGGAACGCCCGCGCGAAGGGCTGCACACCCTCTACATCTCGCCGCTGAAGGCGCTGGCGGTGGACATCCAGCGCAACCTCGACACGCCCGTGGCGGAGATGCGGCTGCCCATCCGGACGGAGACGCGGACGGGCGACACGCCGGAGGCCAAGCGGCGGCGCCAGCGCACCCACCCGCCGCAGATCCTGATGACGACGCCGGAGAGCCTGGCGCTGATGCTCTCCTACGCCGACAGCGACGCGATCTTCCGCGGGCTGCGCTGCGTGATCGTGGACGAGCTGCACGCCCTGGCCGGGACCAAGCGCGGCGACCTGCTGGCGCTGGGGCTGGCGCGGCTCGCCCGGCTGGCGCCCGCCGCCCGGCGGGTCGGCCTCTCCGCCACGGTGGCGGAGCCGGACGCGCTGCTCGCCTGGCTGTCGCGCACCGGCCGGGCGGAGGGTGGAGACGTCCGCCTTGTGCTCGGCCGCGCCGGTGCGGACGCGGCGGTGGAGATCCTGGAGACGGCGCAGCGGCTTCCCTGGGCCGGCCACATGGCGATGCACGCCCTGCCCGAGGTCTATGAGCGCATCCGGCGGCACCGCACCACCCTGGTCTTCGTCAACACCCGCGCCCAGGCGGAGATGGTCTTCCAGGAGCTGTGGCGCCTCAACGAGGACGCGCTGCCGATCGCGCTCCATCATGGCTCGCTGGCCGTGGAACAGCGCCGCAAGGTGGAGGCGGCGATGGCCCGCGGGGAGCTGCGGGCGGTGGTCGCCACCTCCTCCCTCGACCTCGGCATCGACTGGGCCGCCGTCGATCTGGTGGTGCAGATCGGCGCGCCGAAGGGGGCGAGCCGCCTGATCCAGCGCATCGGCCGGGCCAATCACCGGCTGGACGAGCCGAGCCGGGCCCTGCTGGTCCCCGCCAACCGCTTCGAGGTGCTGGAATGCCGTGCCGCGCTCGACGCGGTGCGGGAACGGACCCTGGACGGCGAGCGGCCCCGGCCCGGCGGCATCGACGTGCTGGCCCAGCACATGCTGGGCATGGCCTGCGCCGCCCCCTTCCGCCCCGACGACCTCTATGACGAGGTGGTCACCGCCGCCCCCTACGCCGGCCTGTCGCGCGACGAGTTCGACGACGTGCTCGACTTCGTCGCGACCGGCGGCTACGCGCTCGGCGCCTACGAGCGCTTCCATCGGCTGACCCTGCGCGAGGACGGGCGCATGGCGGTCGCCGGGCCGGCGGTGGCGCGGCAGTACCGCATGAATGTCGGGACCATCACGCAGGAGGCGCTGCTGCGCGTCCGCCTGAACCGCGGCCCGGTGCTGGGCGAGGTGGAGGAGTATTTCATCCAGGGCCTGACGCCCGGCGACACCTTCCTGTTCGCCGGCCAGCTCCTCAAGTTCCTCGGCGTGCGGGAGATGGAGGCGCAGGTGGCCAAGGGCGGCACCGGCGACCCCAAGATCCCCGCCTATGCCGGCGGCCGCCTGCCGCTGACCACCCATCTCGCCGACCGGGTGCGGGCCACGCTCTCCGACCCCGCCGGCTGGGACGGGCTGCCGGCGGATGTGCAGGAATGGCTGCGGCTGCAGCGCTGGCGCTCCGTCCTGCCGCCGCGCGACGGGCTGCTGGTCGAGACCTTCCCGCGCGGCGGCAAGCGCTTCCTCGTCGCCTATGCCTTCGAGGGGCGCAACGCCCACCAGACGCTCGGCATGCTGCTGACCCGGCGGATGGAGCGGTTCGGGCTGGGGCCGCTGGGCTTCGTCGCCACCGACTATGTGCTGGCGGTATGGTCGCTGCGCTCGCCCGCCGACATGGCGGCGCTGTTCGACCAGGACATGCTGGGCGACGACCTGGAGGCGTGGATGGACGAGTCCTCGATGCTGCGGCGGACCTTCCGCAACGTGGCGCTGATCACCGGCGTCATCGACCGCCGGCATCCGGGGCAGGAGAAGACCGGGCGGCAGGTCACCTTCTCCTCCGACCTGATCTACGACGTGCTGCGCAAGCACGATCCCGGCCATGTGCTGCTGCGGGCGACGCGGGCCGACGCGGCGGGGGGCTTGACCGACATCCGCCGCCTGTCCGACTTCCTCGCGCGCATCCGCGGCCGCATCCTCCACCGCGATCTCGACCGCATCTCGCCGCTCGCCGTCCCCGCCATCCTGGAGATCGGCCGGGAGCGGGTGGACGGCAGCGCCACCGACGAGCTGCTGGCCGCCGCCGCGGACGAGCTGGTCGCCGAGGCCATGCCGGAACCGGGAGAGAGGCAGCTTTTCCCGGCGCAGCCCCGATGACGGCGCACGAAACACTGCCCTGCAACGACCGGGGGGTGCAAAGGGGCATCCCCGGCTTCATATCTGCCCGGCTTGGATGATCCCATGCAGTAAGAACGACAAGAACCTGGAAGAAACTCCCGATGCGCAAGGATCTTCACGAGGCGAACCGCCTCTCCTGGAACGCCGCGACCGTCGCGCACAACAGCCACAAGGGCGACCAGGCCGCCTTCTTCCGGAACGGCGGTTCGACGCTCTTTCCGGAGGAGGTTGAACTCCTCGGCGAGATCCGCGGCCTGAGCCTGCTTCACCTGCAATGCAATTCCGGCCAGGACAGCCTGAGCCTCGCGCGGCTCGGCGCCGACGTGACGGGCGTCGACATCTCGGACGAGGCGATCGCCTTCGCCCGCCGCCTGTCGCATGAGAGCGGCATCCCGGCGCGTTTCGAGCGCGAGGACCTGTTCGCGTGGTTCGAGCAGGCGGCCGACGGTCAGCGGTCCTTCGACCGGGTCTTCGCCTCGTACGGGACGATCTGCTGGCTCTCCGACCTCGATGCCTGGGCGCGCGGCATCGCGAGGGTGTTGCGGCCGGACGGGCGGTTCGTGTTCATGGAGTTCCACCCCTTCGCCATGGTGTTCAATGAACGGTGGCAGCCGTTCTACGATTATTTCGACAAGGCGCCGGTGGAGGAGGATGGCGTCGGCGATTATGTGGCGGAGTCGGGCACCGGCCTCACGCCGGGGGAGCACGAGACCGGCATGGTGGATTTCCGCAACCCCCACAACTCGTACGAGTTCTACTGGGGCGTGGGCGAGGTGGTGTCGGCGCTCATCCGTGCCGGGCTGACGCTTGAGAGGATGGAGGAGTTCCCCTTTGCCAACGGGTGGCGCGGTTTCGAAGGCATGCGCGACATCGGCGGACGACGAATGGTCCCGCCGGAGGGCATGCCGCGCATTCCGCTCATGTACGGTCTCGTTGCGAGGAAGCGCCCGTAGGACGCTCCGCATCGGCTTGCGCCTGCGTCGCCTTCAGCCGGTCCCGGCGTCCCTGCCCGAGCGGACCGCATGAGACCGTTCCTGCCGAATGCGTGGAACCGCAGGCACTCCAACGGGATACGCCCATGCTTCCCCTCCCCCTCGCCGGCGTGACGCTGGCGGCGGACCCGTCCGGCGCCGTCCATTGGCCGGACCAGGGACTGATCGCCGTGGCCGACCTGCATCTGGAAAAGGGATCGGCCTTCGCCGCGCGCGGCCGGATGCTGCCGCCCTACGACACGCGGGCGACACTCGACCGGCTGGCGGCGCTGATCGACCGGCTGCGGCCGGCGCGGGTCCTCTGCCTCGGCGACAGCTTCCACGACCGGCGGGCGGCCGAGCGGATGGCCCCGGCCGATGTGGAGCGGCTGCGGGCTTTGACCGCGCGGGCCGACTGGCTGTGGATCACCGGCAACCATGATCCGGAGCCGCCGGCCGGCTTCGGCGGCCGGATCGAGGCCGAGGTCGCCATCGGCCCGCTGACCTTCCGGCACGAGGCGGTTCCGGGCGCCGTGGGGGAACTGTCCGGCCACCTGCACCCCGCCGCCGCGGTCAGCCTGCCGCCCGGCCGGCGGGTGCGCGACCGCTGCTTCGCCACCGATGGCGCCAAGCTGATCCTGCCGGCCTTCGGCAGCTATGCCGGCGGGCTGAACGTGCTGGACCCGGCGGTGTCCGGCCTGCTCAAGCGGCGGTTCGAGGTCCTGCTGGCCGCCCGCGGCAAGCTCTACCGCTTCCCGCGCGAGCGGCTGTCGCCCGATGCCGGCTGACTCAACTTCCCGCTATGGCTTGAGCGCGAGCGTGACCTATATGGGTGGCACTCGATACCTGCCATCCGGATCATCATGCTGCCGCCGGTCATCGTCTGGTTCCGCAACGACCTCCGCCTCGCCGACAACCCGGCGTTGGCCGCCGCCGCCGCGACCGGCGCCCCGGTCATCCCGCTCTACATCCTGGAGGAGGATCCGGAAGACCCCCGCCCGCTCGGCGGCGCCTCGCTGTGGTGGCTGCATGGCAGCCTGGAGCGGCTGGGGACGGCGCTGGCGCGCACCGGCTCGCCGCTGGTGCTGCGCCGCGGTCCTCCCGCCGCCGTGCTGGACGCCCTGCTGGCGGAGACCGGGGCGCGCAGCGTGCTGTGGAACCGCCGCTATGCCCCGGCCTGGATCGCGCGCGACCGCCGCATCAAGGAGACGCTGAAGACCCGCGGGATCGCCGTCCACAGCCACAACGCCGCCCTGCTGCACGAGCCCTGGACCGTGCGCACGAAGACCGGCGGCCCCTTCCGCGTCTTCACCCCCTTCTGGCGCGCCCTGCAGCAGATGCCGCCACCGCCGCCGCCGACCCGCGCGCCGCATGCGCTGCCCCCGCCGGCCGCCCCGGTGGCCGGCGACCGGCTGGCGGACTGGCACCTGCTGCCGACCTGCCCCGATTGGGCCGGCGGCCTGCGCAAGGCCTGGACGCCCGGCGAGGTCTCCGCGCTCGCCCGGCTTGCCGCCTTCCTCGACGGCCCGGTCGCCCGCTATCCGGAGGAGCGCGACCGCCCCGACCGCGACGGCACCTCCGGCCTCTCCCCCCATCTCGCCTTCGGGGAGATCGGGCCGCGGCAGGTCTGGTACGCCGCCCGCCATGCCGCCGACGCGCGGCCGGAACTGGCGGCCGGCATCGACGCCTTCCTGCGCGAGATCGCGTGGCGGGAGTTCAACCACACCCTGCTCGACGCCTTCCCCGACCTCGCGACCCGGCCGATGGATCCCCGCTTCGCCGACTTTCCCTGGCGAGACGACCCGGCGGGACTGAAGGCCTGGCAGCTCGGCCGCACCGGCTATCCCATCGTCGACGCGGGGATGCGGCAGCTCTGGCAGACCGGCTGGATGCACAACCGGGTGCGGATGATCGTCGCCTCCTTCCTGGTGAAGGACCTGCTGCTGCCATGGCAGGCGGGCGAGGCGTGGTTCCGGGATACGCTGGTCGATGCCGACCACGCCAACAACGCCGGCAACTGGCAGTGGGTGGCCGGCTGCGGCGCCGACGCCGCGCCCTTCTTCCGCGTCTTCAACCCGGTGCTGCAGGGCGAGAAGTTCGACCCCGACGGCGCCTATGTCCGCCGCTTCGTGCCCGAGCTGGCCGGCCTGCCCGCCCGCTGGATCCACAAGCCGTGGGAGGCGCCGGCCGACATCCTGCGGCAGGCCGGGGTGAGGCTGGGCAGCGACTATCCGCGCCCGATCCTCGACCATGGCGCCGCCCGCGACCGGGCGCTGGCGCTCTATGCGGAGCGCAAGGCGGGCTGATCCGTCCGGCGCACGCACACGCCCCTTCCTCCCGCGGCATCGGGCGTTATATAGTAACACAATGAGCGACACCGCCGAGACCGCCAGCCCCGCCCCGGGTCATGGACACGACCACGCCCACTGCGTCGCCGACGCGCTGACCCGTGCCGAGGCGCTGTGCGCCGAGCGGGGGGCGCGGCTGACCGCGCTGCGCCGCCGCGTGCTGGAGCTGGTGTGGAGCGGCCACCGCCCCCGCGGCGCCTATGCCATCCTGGAGGATCTCAGCCAGCAGGACGGCAAGGCCACCGCGCCGCTGACCGTCTACCGCGCGCTGGAGTTCCTGGTGGAGCAAGGGCTGGTCCACCGCATCGAATCCCTCAACGCCTATGTCGGATGCCCCGATCCCGGGGCGGTCCATTCCGGCCAGTTCCTGGTCTGCGAACGCTGCGGCGATGCCGACGAGATCGACGATCCCGGCATCCGGGCGGCCATCCAGACCTCCGCCGCCGCACGCGGCTTCCGCATCCAGCGCCCGACCGTCGAGGTCCGCGGCGTCTGCAAAGCCTGTCAGGAGACCTGATCCCGTGAGCCCCGTTCCCCCTCCTCTCCCCGCCTGCCGGTCTCGGTCCTCACCGGGTTCCTCGGCAGCGGCAAGACGACCTTGCTGCAGGCGCTGCTGCGGCATCCGGGCATGGCGCGCACCGCCATCGTGATCAACGAGTTCGGCGAGGTCGGGCTCGACCATCTGCTGGTCGCCAAGGCGTCGGAGAACATGGTGCTGATGGACAGCGGCTGCCTGTGCTGCACCATCCGCGGCGATCTGGTCGACACGCTGCGCGACCTGTTCCTGAAGCGGGTGCGCGGCGAGGTGCCGGACTTCGAGCGCGTGGTGGTGGAGACCACCGGCCTTGCCGATCCGGCCCCGATCATCCACACGCTGATGACCGACCCGCTGCTGGCCGCCCGCTTCCGGCTGGACGGGGTGATCACCACGGTGGACGCGGTGCATGGCTCCAGCCAGCTCGACCGCCAGCCGGAGAGCGTGAAGCAGGCCGCCGTCGCCGACCGCATCGTGCTGACCAAGACCGACGTCGCGACACCGCAGGCCACGCTGGCGCTGTGCCGGCGCCTCGGCACCATCAACCCGGCCGCCCCGATCATCCCCGCCGCCCATGGCGAGGTCGATCCCGCCACGCTCTTCGACGCCGGCCTTTTCAACCCCGAGACCAAGAGCCCGGACGTCGTCCGCTGGCTGCGCGAGGAGGCCTACCGCGAGGCACAGGCGCGGGGCCACGATGGCCATGACGGGCATGATCATGGGCACGGGCATCACGGGCATGATCATGATCACGGCCATCACCATCATGATCACGGGCATGACCATGAGCACGGCGAGGCCTGCGGTCCCGATTGCGGCCACGACCATCACCATCACGATGCCAACCGGCACGACGACCATATCCGCGCCTTCTGCATGGTGGTGGAGCGTCCGGTCCCCTGGAACAGCTTCGTGGACTTCATGGAGGCCCTGATCGCCCGCGGCGGCGACAACCTGCTGCGCATCAAGGGCATGCTGAACGTGGTGGAGACCGACATGCCGGTCGTCGTCCACGGCGTACAGCACATGTTCCACCCGCCGGTGCGGCTGGAGGAATGGCCGAACGACGATCACCGGACCAAGCTGGTCTTCATCACCCGCGACATGGACCAGTCGGTGATCGAGCCGCTGTTCAACGCCCTGGTCTGGGGAGAGGGCCCGATACCGGACGCCTTGCCGGAGGCCGCGCCGAAGGCCTGACCACTCCGGCCGTCAGGCGCGGGCGGCGCCTTCCGCCCGCGCCTGCCCGTCCCTCTTCGCCGCGGCCGCCTTCGGGAAGGTCAGGGTGACGCGCAGGCCGGGCTCGTTGTCGCCCAGCTCCAGCCTGGCGCCGTGCAGCGTCGCCACCGCATCGACGAGGCTGAGGCCGAGCCCGTTGCCGGGCGACGCCCGCGCGCTGTCCAGCCGGACGAAGCGCTGCAGCACCTTCTGCCGCTGGTCGGCCGGAATGCCGGGGCCGCTGTCGGCGACCGTGATGCGGGCGGCGCGGCCGGGGCCGCTCCCCTCCAGCAGCAGCGTGATCCGGCCTCCGGACGGGGTGTACTTGATCGCGTTGTCCAGCAGGTTCGACACCACCTGCGACAGCAGTTGCCCGTTGCCCATCACGACCGGGTTGCCGCGCGCCTCGGCCCGCAGCACCTGCCCCTTCTCCTCGGCCACCGGCTCGTAGAGGTCGGCGGCGAGCTGCACGACCTCCACCAGGTCGACCGGGGCGAAGTCGGCGCGGCGGGTGCCGGATTCGGCTTCCGCGATGGACAGCAGGGCGGCGAAGGTCGACAGCAGCCGGTCGGCCTCGGCGATCGTCTCCTGCAGGACGGTGCGGTAGACCTCGGGGTCCTCGGTCTCCTGGATCAGCGCCAGCTCGATGCGCGAGCGCAGACGGGTCAGCGGCGTGCGCAGATCGTGCGCCACGCTGTCGGCGACCTGCCGCATGCCGGTCATCAGCCGCTCGATCCGGTCGAGCATGGCGTTGAGGTTGCCGGCCAGCCGGTCGATCTCGTCCCCGTCGCCGCGGCGCGGCACCCGGCCGGACAGGTCGCCGGCCATGATCTGCCGCGTGGTGCGGTTGATCGCCTCGATCCGCAGCATGGCGCCGCGGCCGACCAGCAGCCCGCCGCCGAGGCCGAGCATGGCGGTCACGCCGAGGATCCAGCCGAGCGACTGGACCATGCGGTCGCGAAGCTGGTCGATCTCGCTCATGTCGCGGCCGACCAGCAGGCGGTAATGGCCGGGCAGCGTGAAGCTGATGGCCTGCGCGGTGGAGGGGCGGTCGGTGGCCCCGCCATATTCCGAGACCTTGAAATGGGTCCAGCCGCTGGCGTTGGGCACGGCCGCCGGCCAGCCCGACAGGTTGCCCGCCAGGATCACCCCGGTCGGCGTCGTCACCAGATAGATCGAGTTGTTGTTGGTCAGCGCGCTGCGCTCGCGCACCACGTCGATCAGCCCGCCCAGCCCGTTGTTGCGGTACTGGTCCTGCAGGCCGGCGACCTCCAGCGCGATGGTCTCGCCGATCTCCTGCTCCAGGAATCCCGCGGTGGTGCGGTAGACCACCATCAGGATCACGCCGACCGACACGACGAACAGCGCCAGATAGAGGATCGCCAGCCGGAAGGCGGAGGTGCGCAGGAGTTTCTTCAGCACGGCGTCCCGCTTACTCCGGCGCGCGCAGGCTGTAGCCGGCGCCCCGCACGGTGTGGATCAGCGGGGCCGGGAAGTCCTTGTCGATCTTCTGCCGCAGCCGGGCGATGTGCACGTCGATGACGTTGGTCTGCGGATCGAAGTGATAGTCCCAGACATGCTCCAGCATCATGGTCCGGGTGACCACGCTGCCGGCGTTGCGCATCAGGTACTCCAGCAGGGCGAACTCGCGGGGCAGCAGCTCGATCGGCTTGCCCGACCGCTTCACCGTCCGCGACAGCAGGTCCATCTCCAGGTCCGCCACCACCAGCTTGGTCTGCGGCTGGCCGGCCCCGCGGCGCCGGGCCAGCACCTCCAGCCGGGCGAGCAGCTCGGTGAAGGCATAGGGCTTGGTCAGATAGTCGTCGCCGCCGGCCCGCAGCCCCTTCACCCGGTCGTCGACGCTGCCGAGCGCGGAGAGGAACAGCACCGGCGTCTCGTTGCCGGCCGCGCGCAGCACCTGCACCAGCGACAGCCCGTCCCGGCCGGGCAGCATGCGGTCGACCACCATCACGTCGTAATGCTCCGCCCCGGCAAGGTAGAGCCCTTCCTTGCCGTCCTGGGCGACATCCACGACATGCCCGGCCTCCTTCAGCCCTTGGCGAGGTAGCTGGCCGCCTGCTGGTCGTCTTCGATCACGAGGACTTTCATGTGCATCAGTGTAGTCTTCCCGCGCGCAGGGGCCAAGGCAGGGCTTTCGCCCCACCCCGGCCCCGCATGTCCTGCCCTGTCCGCCGCCGCCCGGCCGGCCGGGCGGCGGGTGCTCAGGCCTTCCCCAGCCGCAGGGCCACGAAGGTCTCGTTGCCCTGGCGGTTGACCAGCATCAGCACGGCCTTCTGCCCGGCCTTCTCGGCCTCCGCCACCTTGCGGGAGACGTCCGCCGGGCTCTTCACCACGTCGCCCGCCACCTGCTCGATCACGTCGCCGGGGCGCAGAACCGTCTCACCGGCATTGGGCGCGAGGCCGGTGACGACCACGCCATGGACGCCGTCCTGCAGTCCCAGGCGCTTGCGCGTCGCCGAATCGAGGGGCGCGAGCTTCATGCCCTTCACCGCCTCGACCGACGGCTTGGCGCCCTGCTCCGGCTCGGCCGCGGCCACCTGCTCCTCGGTCAGCCGGTCGATGCGCACGGGGATCGAGGTCTCGCGGCCGTCGCGCAGCACGCGCAGGGTGACCTCGCTGCCGGCCTTGGTCTCCGCCACGCCGCGGGTCAGGTCGCGCAGGCTCGACAGCGGCTTGCCGTCATAGCTGAGGATCACGTCGCCTTGGCGCAGGCCGGCCCGCGCCGCCGGGCTGCCGCCGGTCACCTCGGCGACCAGCGCGCCCCTCGCCTCCGGCAGGCCGACGCTCTCGGCGATGTCCGGCGTGACGCCCTGGATCTTCACGCCGAGCCAGCCGCGCTCGACCTTGCCGTGCTCCTTCAGCTGGGCGACCACCTCGCTGGCGAGCTTGGAGGGGATGGCGAAGCCGATGCCGACCGAGCCGCCGTTGGGCGAGTAGATCGCCGTGTTGATGCCGATGACCCGGCCGCTCATGTCGAAGGTCGGGCCGCCGGAGTTGCCGCGGTTGATGGCGGCGTCGAGCTGCAGGAAATCGTCATAGGGGCCGCTGTGGATGTCGCGCCCGCGGGCCGAGACGATGCCCTTGGTGACCGAGCCGCCGAGGCCGAAGGGATTGCCGACCGCCATCACCCAGTCGCCGACGCGCGCCTTGTCGCTGTCGCCCCAGGCGAGCGCCGGCAGCGGCTTCTCCGCCTTCACCTTCAGCAGCGCGATGTCGGTCTTGGCGTCGCGCCCGACCAGCGTGGCCGGCAGCGAGGTGCCGTCCTGCAGCGTTACGGTGATCTCCTGCGCGCCGTCGATGACATGGTTGTTCGTCACGACATAGCCGGCGGGGTCGATGATGAAGCCCGACCCCAGCGCGCCCATCTTGCCGCGCGGCTGGGCCGGCCCCTCGTCCCCGTCGTCCGGGCCCTGGCCCTGCTGCTCCTGGAAGCGGCGGAAGAACTCCTCGAAGGGCGAGCCGGGCGGGAAGCCGGGAAGGGCCGGCCGCTTGGCCTCGGCCTTCACCTCCTGCGTGGTGGCGATGTTGACCACCGCCGGCGTGACCCGGGCGGCGAGGTCGGCGAAGCTGGCCGGCGCGCCCTGCTCCATCGCCGCGGCCGGCGGCTGCACGGTCTGGGCGCGGGCATCCGTCCAGGGGGCGGTGAGCGCGGCACCCGACAGCACCGTCGTGCCGAGCAGCACGGCGGCGACCGTCCGGCGGAACCGGCGGGCGCGCGAGGAGACGGGAGTGGTCGTGGTGCTCATGGAAACTGGCTCCGTAGAGGGCATGGCAGGCTGTTGCGGTCCTGGAGGAGGCCGGTCCTTCCGGATCGACCGGCCGACACGGCTCAACATAGGAAGCCCGCCCGCACCACCGCCTTGCCGCGGGATGAAATGTTTTTCAGGGTAGCCATGCGCACCCGCCCGCTGTACGGCCGCCGGCCGACCCGTTAGCCTCGCGCCTTCCCCGCCGAGACGGAGCCGCGCCGTGACCATCGCCGAGTCGCTGATCGCCTTCACGCTGGCCGCCGGACTGGTCACCCTGACGCCGGGGCTGGACACCGCGCTGGTCCTGCGCACCGCGGCGGTGGAGGGGGCGCGGCGCGCCGCCCTCGCCGGGGCCGGCATCTGCGCCGGCTGCCTGGCCTGGGGGATCGTCACCGCCCTCGGTCTAGGCGCCCTGCTGGCGGCCTCGGAACTCGCCTACACCGTCCTGCGCTGGGCCGGGGCCGCCTACCTGATCCATCTCGGCACCCGCATGATCCTGAACGCCCGCAGCGGCTTCGGCGAGGCCGCGGCAGATGCCCACAGCCGGTTCGGCACCTCCCCCGGCGGCTGGTTCGTCCGCGGCTTCGTCACCAACATCCTGAACCCGAAGGTCGGCGTCTTCTACGTCACCTTCCTGCCGCAGTTCCTGCCGCCGGGGGTGGAAGCGGTGTCCTTCAACGCGCTGCTCGCCTCCATCCACGCGGTGGAGGGCATGCTGTGGTTCGCCGCCCTGATCTGGGCGACGCGCCCGCTGTCGGCCCTGCTGCGCCGTCCGGCGGTGGTGGCGGGGCTGGACCGGCTGACCGGGGCGGTATTGATCGGCTTCGGCCTGAAGCTGATCGCCGACCAGCAGAGGATGTGAGGGCGGCGCGACCTTTCCGGCACAGCGCTGTTTCCCGGCGGCCCCCCGCCCGACTGCCGGAGCCGCCGCCCGTGACCGAACAGCCCGACACCGCCTCCCTGCTCGCCGAACTGGTCGATCTCCTGCAGCTCGAATATGACGCCCTGCCGGTCTATTCGCTGGCGATCTCCGCCCTGAAGCGCAGCGACCACCGCGACGCGCTGGCCGCCTTCCGCGACGACCACCAGCGCCATGTCGATGCCCTGACGCCACTGATCCGCGATCTGGGCGGCATCCCGCTTCCGCTGCCCCACCTGCCGACCGGCCTGTTCAAGCTGGCGGTCCAGGCGGCGGCCCTGCCCGGCGGCGACCGCGCCATCCTGCTGGCCTTCAAGTCGAACGAGTGGCAGTCGCGCGCCAAGTACGGCCGCCATGCCGGCCGGCCGCACGCCCCGCAGGTCGCGGAGCTGCTCAGCCGCCACGCCGCCGACGAATCGCGCCATTACGCCTGGGTGTGCGGCGCGCTGGAGGAGATGCGGACCGGCACCGACACGCTGACCGGCGCCGCCTTCGACCTGTTCGCCCGCATCCACGGCACCAACGCCGACCTCGTGGAGGCGGCGGGCCGCGCCGCGCTGGAGGCGACGGTGCGGATGACGCGTGCCGCCTGACGTCCGCGCCTACTGCTTCAGCGACAGCGGCCGCCCGACGGTGCCGGAGATCGGCTCCAGCGGCGGCGGGGCCTGCGTGCGCGGATCGACCCCGCCACCGCCGCCCGCGGCGACCGGAACCGCGGTGGCGGGGGCCGCGGATGGGGCCGGTACAGCGACCGGCGGCTTCGGTTCCATGGCGGGAGCCGGGGTCTTCACCGGAACCGGCGCCGCCAGCGGAGCCGGCTTCGCCTCGACCGGCGGCTTCGGCACGGCATGGCCGGCAATGGAGGGAACGGCCGGGGCGGGAATGGCCGGGGCGGGAGCGGCCACCGGCGCCGGCTTCGCCGGATCGAGCGGCGTCCCGGGGCGGACGGTCCAGTCCTTGTCGACCAGCGCCGTGAAGCGGGCACCGCCGGCGGTGACATACTCGCCCTCGCCGGTCGGCCGGTTGCGCTCGAAGCGGCCGACATAGCGGTCGCCGTTGCCCAGGGTCAGGGTGCCGTGGCCGGTGCGATGGTCGCCCGCCCACTCCCCGTCATAGCGGCGGCCGTCGGGCCAGGTGAAGCTGCCCCGCCCCTCCGCCACGCCGTCCCTGAAGCTGCCGGTGAAGCGGCGGCCGTTCTCCCACTGCACCTCGCCGTCTCCCTGGGCGCGTCCGGCGACGAAGCCGGCGCTCTGGCGGCCCTGCAGCTTGCCGTCGGTGAACCAGGACAGCACGCCCTGCCCGTCGGCATAGCCGTCCTTGCAGGGGCCGTCCCAGCTCACGCTCTTGCGCGGGTCGGGATAGAGGTCCCAGACGAGACAGCCCTGGTTCGTGTCCTTCACCACCTGCCCGCCGGCGGCGGCCGGGAACGGCGCACCGGTCATGAGGGCGGCCGTCACCAAGGCGGCCAGCGCGCTGCCGGCTGGCCACACGCGGCGTTTCATGCCCGTCAGTCCTGTTCGGTTGAAGATTGGACTGCGATGATGGAAAGCCGGGCCGGACCGGGCAACCGCGCATCCCGCATTGCAGCAATTCCGGTGACGCGCCTGACGCGCTCACTCCCCCATCAGATGCAGGACGACCTGCCGGTCATGCGGCCGGGCGCGGTGCTCGAACAGGTAGATCCCCTGCCAGGTGCCGAGCGCCAGCCGTCCCTGCACCAGCGGTACCGACAGGGTGACGGCGGTGAGGGCGGAGCGGATGTGCGCCGGCATGTCGTCCGGCCCCTCCGCCCGGTGGATGTAGAGCGACGGGTCCTCCGCCACCAGCCGCTTGAAGAAGCGGACGAGATCGGTCTGGACGTCGGGATCCGCGTTCTCCTGGATCACCAGCGAGGCGGAGGTGTGGCGGCAGAAGACGGTCAGCAGCCCGGTGGCGATCCCCTGGCCGGACAGCCAGCGCTCGACCTGCCCGGTGATCTCGACCAGCCCGGCGCCCGCCGTGCGCACGGACAGGGTGGTGACGGCCTGCCTCATCATGTCGCTCCCTTCCGGTCCTCACGCGGCCATCGCCCGGCCGTGGTTGGTAATGCGGCCCTGCGATACCACATCGGTGCCTCTGGAGGAGTTGTCCAATGGTGTGTCGATGGAGTTGAGCGGTACCCACCGGATCCCCGCCCCGCGCGACCGCGTGTTCACCGCGCTGTGCGACCCGGAGATCCTGTTGCGCTGCGTCCCGGTGCTGGAGGAGATCGACCGGCTGTCGCCGACCGACTACGCCGCCCGCGTGCGCGCCAGCGTCGGACCGCTGAAGGCGCGCTTCGCCGGGCGCCTGCGCCTGATGCCGGAGGATGCGCCGCGCTTCTACGTCCTGCTGGCCGAAGGCAGCGGCGGCCTCGCCGGCATGGTGAAGGGCGAGGCGCGCGTGACGCTGGAGGAGGTCGACGGCCATACCCTGCTGTCCTACACGCTGGCCGCGGCGCTGGGCGGCGCGGTCGGCCGGCTGGCGGTGAAGCTGGTGCAGGCCAAGTCCGACCGGGTGATCGGCGCCTTCTTCGAGCGCTTCACGGCGGAGATCCTGCCCCCGTCGCACGTGACGCCGGGGATGGCGCCGGAGGCGGCTCTTCCGCCTGGATCGACAGGGTGACGCGGCGGTTGCGCGCACGGCTCGCCGGATCGCTGCCGGGGCTGACCGGCCGGGTGTCGGCATAGCCGATGGCGGCGATGCGGCCGGCCGGCAGTCCCGCCTCCACCAGCAGCCGCACGACCGACGCGGCGCGCGCCGCCGACAACTCCCAGTTGGAGGGGAAGCGGGCGGTGGCGATCGGCACGGAGTCGGTGTGGCCCTCCACCAGCAGGTCGCCCGGCGTCGCGACGATCAGCGGCGCCAGCCGGGCGAGCAGCCAGCGCCCCTCGCGCGACAGCTCCGCCTGGCCGGAGGCGAAGAGGATGGCATCGCCGATCTCGATCCCCACCCGGTTCTGCTGGACCCGCACCCGCACCCCCTCCGGCACGCCGAGCGCCGTCAGCCGGTCGCGCCAGCGCCGGCCCAGCGCCTCGGGCGATTCGACGGCCACCTGATCGGGGTTCAGGCGCGGGCGCGGATCGGGCGGCACCAGGTCCCGCTCTATGGGGACCTGCTCGACGGCCGGCAGCGACGGGACGTCCTGGGCCGGCGGTGGCGGCGTCTTGGGGAGCTGGTCCTTCACCGTGGTGATCGCCAGCAGCATGACGAACACGGCGAACAGCAGCGTCACCATGTCGGAGTAGCTGAGCAGCCAGATTTCCTGGTCGTCGTCGCCCTGCGGCAGGGTGGAGGTGGTCGGGCGGCGCTGCCAGGGCGGCGGCATGTCGGAAGCCGACAGACCGGGCGGACGCCCCCCACGCCCGCCGCCACCGCCCGCCCCCGGCCCCGGCCCGTCAGTCCGCGCCATGCAGCTCGTCCCTCCGCTCCCGCACGAACTCCTCCATGGAATCGGCGACCACCGAGGGCGAACGGCCGAGCCGCACCAGCAGGATCCCCTCCAGCAGCACGTTCAGGTGGGCGACGCGGCGGGCGGTGCGCTGCTCCAGCTTGATGGCGATCGGCTTGAAGACGATGTTGGCCAGCACGACGCCGTAGAAGGTGGCGACCAGCGCCACCGACATGTGCTCGCCGACCTCGCCGATGGTGGCGGTGCCGAGCCCGGCCATCAGCCCGATCAGACCGACCAGCGTCGCCATCAGCCCGAAGGCGGGCGCCAGCGCCGCCAGCGTGCGGAACAGCCGGGCATCCACCGTCTCCTGCTCCATCAGCTTCTGCACCCGCCAGTTCATGACGTGCAGGATGTCCTCCACCGGCGCGCCGTCGACGACGAGCTGGAGGCCCAGCCGCAGGAACGGGCTGCCGACCGCCGCCAGCCGCGCCTCCGCCTCGCGCACCAGCCCGCGGTGATAGGCGCGGGCGAAGTCCAGCAGTTCGGCGATGTCCTGCTTGATGGGATCGTCCTCGCGGAAGATCCCCAGCAGCGACCGCAGGGCGGCCAGCAGTTCCGAGGTGCGGAAGGCCAGCAGCCCGGCCACCATGACGCCGCCGCCGACGATCACCGCGCCGGTGCCGTTCCACAGAACCTGGATGCCGTGCTGCACGCCGATATAGGCGATCAGGACCAGCGCCCCGGCGATGCCGAGCACGGTCGAGGTCATCACGCCCGGTGTCTTGCGGCGGGCCGTTGCCATGTCGCGATTCCTGCGCCTGTCTTCAGGGGGGTGGATTAGTCATCGTGCCCGAACAGGCGGGTCAGCAGCCCGGGCGCCGCGGCCGGTGCGGCCTGATCCACCGCCTCCTGCCCGTCCGCCGCCGTCTCGACGCCGCGGTCGCGCCCCCGGCTGCCCTCCGGCGGTTCCGCCGGCAGGACGGCCGCCTCCGCCGCGGCATCGGCGGCGTGTCCCTGGAAGAGAGTGAGGCCCGCCGCCCGCCCGACCTCCAGCGCCGCCGGCGAGGTGCAGCGCCACAGCACCAGCCGGTCGGGGCCGAACCGCTCCACCGCCGCGCGCAGCCTCTCCCCGGCCCCGGCAGCCCCGGCGCCGGCGGTCCAGGCGGCCTTGACGAAGGCCGGCTCCACCCCTGCGAGGTCGAGCGTCGCCAGCGCCTCCAGCGGCACCCGGTCGACGGCGACGGCGAAGCCGAGGTCGGCCAGCCGCTCCGCCGCCAGGGCAAAGCGGTCGCCGGACAGGCCGAGCTCCCAGCTCGCCAGTTCGGCCACCAGGGTGCGGCGCACCTCCGGCGGGATCGGGCGGATCATGGCGGTGAACTCGTCGCCGAGAACGGTGGACACATGCAGGTCGATGCCGAAGCGCCGCCCGCTCAGCCAGCGGTCGCGGGCGATGTGGCGCAGCATGCCGCGGTCGAGCATCGCGGCGATCTCGTGCCGCAGCCAGTCGTTGCGGCGAAGCTCCACCTCCAGCCGCGACTCCAGCTCCTCCAGCGAGATGGCGAGTTCGGTCAGCAGGGTCGACGGCGGTTCCGTGGCGAAGGACCAGACCGGCTGTTCGCGCAGCAGCGCCTCGACGTCGGCGCCGCGCAGGCTGCGCTCCACTTCCAGCATCCGGCCCAGCGTGGCGGAGGACACCGGCCGTGCCGGGGGCGAACCGCGCGCCCGGCCGGGCTCGGCCCCCGGCAGAACCTCCTCCAGCAGGCCGGCGGCCCCGGTCTTCAGATCGAAGAATCCGGCATGGGCGGTGCCGAACCCGTGATGGCGCAGCACGTGGATCAGGGCGGCGGCCCCGGTCTCCAGCGCGCCGCGGGCGTCGTCGGGCGCCAGGATCAGCAGCCGCGCCCCCGGCAGCGGGAAGACCTCGCGCGGCTGGCTGCCGAGCCAGCTCTCCAGATAATGGTCGAGCGACAGGGCGAAACGCGTGTCCTCGTGGTGCTCCACCTCGTGGAGGTCCAGAAGCAGGGCCACCTTCGCCTCCGGACGGTCCCGAAGGTCGAGCAACCGTGCGACGAAGGCCTGACCGACTGCTTGCTCGCTCATCAATGCACCCAGGTGGCGGACGGAATTCCCCGGGCATCCGCCATGCAAAGGAATTCTGACCGCTCGGCCCAGGGCCGGCAACACGCAAATCCGCACGACCTGCGGCAAATTTCTCTTCGCACCTGCAGCATTTTCCGTCAGGATGACCCCTGACCTAGGTCATAGCCCACCAGCGGTCGAGGGAGGCGAGGATCAGCATGGATCAGCCCAACCCCCAGCGTTCCACCGACCCCGCCGAGGCCCTGCCGGCGGGACCGGCGCTCGACCGGCTGCTGTTCGGCCGCATCCTCGACCTCGCCGATGCGGTGCCGCACCGGCCGCTGACCCGACTGCTGGGGCTCGACCGCGCGGCGCTGGCCCGCCTGGTTGGCCGCCATGCCCCCGAGCGGACCGCCCTGCTGGACGGGTTGCCGGAGGATCGCGGCGCGGATTCGATCGAGGAGCCGGACCTGCGCGCCTTCCTGCTGGAGCATCGCGCGGATGCCGGGCAGGAGGCGGGGGAAGAGCCGGAATGGCTGGCCGCCATCGTCGCCCGCCGCTCGCTGGAGTCCAACCATCTCTGGCAGGACATGGGGTTCGCCAGCCGCGTCGAGCTGAACGCCATGTTCGCCCGCCATTTCCCCGGCCTGGTGGCGCTCAACGCCGGGGACATGAAGTGGAAGAAGTTCTTCTACCGCCAGCTCTGCGAACGCGAGGGGATGATGCTGTGCAAGTCCCCGAACTGCGAGGTGTGCGACGACGTCGAGGTCTGTTTCGGCCAGGAGGACGGCGACCCGCTGGCCACCCTGTCGCGCATCGCGCGGGGGTGATTGCGATCCGCACAGCCACGATCCGGTGGCCGCTACCGCGGTTGCGCGCCGAGGTCCTCGAACTGCAGGCCCTTGTCGGTCTGGTGGAAGCGCCCCTTGCCGTTGACGGTCAGCGGCTTGCCGCCCGGCTGCGGCGCGAAGGTGGCGGCATAGTAGCAGTCGTACTTGCCGGGCGCCGTCTTGGCCTCGACGCAGCCCTGCTTGCGGAAGGAGTCGAAGCTGCGGAAGGCGGCGTTGCCCTGGCGCTCCAGGGCGCGGCGGGTGTGCGCCTCCACCACCGTGCGCATGTCGCCCTCCGCCGGCTCGCCGGAACAGCCGGCCAGCGCCAGCAGGGACAGAAGGATCAGACGCCGTCGCCCTCGTGCCATCGCGCCGCCCGCCTCATCGCCCGCCTCACCGCCCGCCTCACCGCCCGACGAGCAGCCGGTCCACCCGGTCCTTCAGCGACGCGAAGGTCGGCGGCTTCACGACGAAGCCGTTGACGCCCAGCGCCATCGCCCGCTTCACGATCTCCGATTCCGTGTGGTTGGTCAGGAAGACCACCGGCGTGCGCGGGTTGGCGAGGTCGTCGCTGCCGCGCAGGCGTTCCAGGAACTGCAGGCCGGAGACCGGCTTCATGTCGATGTCGCAGACGATCAGGTCGGGCGGCGAGCGGCGGCACTCCTCCATCCCCGTCTCGCCGTCGCCGGCCTCCGCCAGGTCATGGAAACCGATCTGGTTCATGATCTGCAGAATGGTGCGCCGGACGAAGGGCTGGTCCTCGATGACCAGAACGCGGAACCTGTCGTAGTTGACCTGCGGTCTGTCCATCATCGAATCCCTGCCGTCGAATCCCTGCGGCGCCCCTGTCGCAGTGATAAAGCCATGAAACCGTCCGGGCAACCGCACAGCGGTTTCAGTCTTGAAACCCGCGAGGAATTCGGAGGGAACGGCGCCCGGGTGCGGCATCCTGCCACAGCTTGCCGGTCGGTCCCGGGCTCAACCGCCGCGCGACCGTGGCGGGGTGAACAGGCGCCGCAGGGTCGCGACGATGGCCGCGACCGCGCGCCATTCCGGATGGATTTCGACCGGGGCCACCGCCCGCCCGGCGAAGGAGAGCGAGGCGCGGGCCAGTGCCAGGGGATCGGGACAGGGACTGCCGTCGATCCGGCACCGGCCGACGATCGCCGCCAGCGCCTCCACCGCGTCGAGCGGCGGCAGGGTCATCAGGTACCGTGTCTTCTCGCCGGGGTCGAAGCCGTTGCGGTCGAGAAGCTGCCGCATGGTGACCGGTGCTCCGGCCGGCTCGGTTCCGACCTCGAAGGACAGGAACCGCTCGGAACGCACCTCGATCGCCGCCGACCATCCGGCAATGGCCGTGGTCATCGGATTGAACACGCCGCCTCTCCCCTGCCCCGGGATAATGGGGGCCATGGAGGGAACCGCCCCGCCCCGGGACCGGTCCCTGCCCCCTGACCTGACATTGGGCGTAATCCGCCAGGGTCAAGCCGGAAGGCAGGGTGGGTGCGCTTTTTACTTCGACATCAAATGTTCGAGCCAGTGGATGTCGTAGGTGCCGTTGATGAAGTCCGCCTCGGCGATGATCCGCTCATGCAGCGGCAGGGTCGTCTGGATGCCGCCGATCACATACTCCTCGATCGAGCGGCGCAGGCGCATCAGGCACTCGTTCCGCGTGGTGCCATGGACGACCAGCTTGGCGATCAGGCTGTCGTAGTGCGGCGGAACGCGGTAGCCGTCATAGAGTGCCGAGTCCACGCGAACGCCCAGGCCGCCCGGCGCATGGTAGCCGTCGATCTTGCCCGGCGACGGGATGAAGGTCTCCGGGTTCTCGGCGTTGACGCGGCATTCGATCGAGTGGCCCTCGAAGCGGATGTCGTCCTGCGTGTAGCCCAGCGGCGCGCCGGTGGCGACGCGGATCTGCTCGCGCACCAGATCGACGCCGGTGATCATCTCGCTGATCGTGTGCTCGACCTGCAGGCGGGTGTTCATCTCGATGAAGTAGAACTTCCCCTCCTCGTACAGGAACTCCATCGTGCCGACGCCGCGGTAGCCGATGGCCGCCGTGCATTTGGCCGCGAGGTTGCCGATGAAGGCCCGCTGTTCGGCGTTCAGCGCCGGACTCGGCGCCTCCTCGATCACCTTCTGGTGGCGGCGCTGGACCGAGCAGTCGCGCTCGCCGAAATGCACGCAGCTGCCGTGCATGTCGGCCAGGAGCTGGATCTCGATGTGGCGCGGCTTGGCGAGGTACTTCTCGATATAGACCTCGTCGTTGCCGAAGGCGGCGCGCGCCTCGCCGCGGGCGAGTTGGTAGGCCTCGCGCAGCTGGTCGGGGCGCTTGGCCACCTTCATGCCCTTGCCGCCGCCGCCGGCCGCCGCCTTGATCAGCACCGGGTAGCCGATCTCGGCGGCGACCTTCTCCGCCTCCTCGACCGTCGGCACCGGGCCGTCGGATCCGGGGACCACCGGCAGGCCGAGGTCCATCACGGTCTTCTTGGCGGTCACCTTGTCGCCCATGATGCGGATGTGGTCCGCGGTCGGGCCGATGAAGGCGAAGCCGTGCTCCTCCACCATCTCGGCGAACTGCGCGTTCTCCGCCAGGAAGCCGATGCCGGGATGGATGGCGTCGACGTTGGTGATGGCGGCCGCCGAGAGGATCGCCGGAATGTTGAGGTAGCTGTCGCGCGCCGACGCGGGCCCGATGCACACGCTCTCATCCGCGAGGCGGACATGCATGGCATCGGCGTCGGCGGTGGAGTGCACAGCCACGGTCTGGATGCCCATCTCGCGGCAGGCGCGGTGAATGCGGAGCGCAATCTCACCACGGTTCGCGATCAGGACCTTTTCGAACATCGCCAAGGGATTGCCCCGCTCACTCGATGATCATCAGGACTTCGCCGAACTCGACCGGCTGCGCGTCGGAGATCAGCAGCTCCGTCACGGTGCCGCCGCGCGGCGCCTTGATCGGGTTCATCACCTTCATGGCCTCGATGATCATCACCGTCTGGCCGGCCTTCACCGCGTCGCCGACGCGCACGAAGGGGGTGGCGCCCGGTTCCGGCGACAGGTAGGCGGTGCCGACCATCGGGGAGGTCACCGCCCCCGGGTGGTTGGCCGGCTTCACCGGCTGGGCCGCGGGAGCGGCGGCGGCGATCGGGGCCGGAGCGGCGATCGGCGCCGCCACGGCGACCGTCTGGGCGGCGGTGGGCCGGGTGACGCGGATGCGCTTTTCGCCCTCGGCAAACTCGATCTCGCTCAAGCCTGTCTCGCGCAGGAGGTCCGCCAGCTTGCGGACCAGATCGCCGTCGATGTCGAAGCTCGCCATGATGTCAGTGGTTCCCGTTGTCCTTAGTCGCGGTCGAGGATGTTCGCGATGGCGTCCAGCGCCAGAAGATAGCCGTACGGACCGAACCCGCAGATCATGCCCTTCGCCACGGCGGAGATATGGGAATGGTGGCGGATCGGTTCGCGCTTGTAGATGTTGGAAAGGTGCACCTCGACGACCGGCAGCTCCGACAGGATCAGCGCGTCCATGATGGCGACCGAGGTGTGGCTGTAGGCGCCGGCGTTGATGACGATGCCGTCATGCTCCGTCCGCGCCTGCTGAATCCAGGAAACCAGTTCGCCCTCGTGGTTCGACTGCCGGAAGTCGATCTGGATGCCGAGCTGCTCGGCCCGCTCCTGGCACATCGACTCCAGGTCGTCCAGCGTCATCGAGCCGTAGATCTGCGGTTCGCGGACGCCCAGCATGTTGAGGTTCGGCCCGTTCAGGACCAGAACCGAAGCGTCGATAGCCACGGAGCGCGCCCCTTTTCCCAAAATCAAGTCCGCGCGTTTATAGCACGAAGCACCGCGCTGTCCATGGTGACCGCAAGGCCCGCCGCGCCGGACGGCCCGTCAGCGCACCGGTTGCGGGGCCGGCGGAGGGGCCGGGCGGGGTGCGTGGCGGGCGACGATCTCGTCGAAGGCGCCGCTGTCCTTCAGCTTCTTCAGCCCCGCGTTGAAGGCGGCGAGCACCGCCGCCCCTTCCGGAATGGTCCGCGACACCACCAGATGCTGCGGCGCCATGGCGAAGGGCCGGTCCGCCACGCGGATGTCGCCCAGCACGCCGGCCCGCTCCACCGCGGCCTGGCCGCTGTGCTCGTCCAGCACGAAGGCGTCGGCTCGGCCGCTCGCCACCATCCTGGCGCAGGCGTTCAGGTCGGCCGGGCTGTCCTGCTGCAGTTCGCCGTTGCGCACCATCACCGCCAGTTCCGCCGGCAGCGCGTAGCCGACCGGCGAGCAGACGGTACGGCCGCGGAAATCGGCCGGGCTGCGGAACTGCATGCCGGTCCGCACCGACAGGTAGACCAATTGCCGCACCACCAGCACCGGGTCGGAGAACAGCACCTCCCGCTCGCGCTCCGGCGTGCGGACATAGGGGAAGGTGCCGAGATAGCGGCCGGCCACCACCGCGTCGTAGCCGCGCTTCCACGGCATGAAGCGGACCTCGTAGTTGAGGCCGACCGCCCGGAAAGCCCGCACCACCAGTTCACTCATCAGCCCGCCCTGGGGAAGCTCCTCGCCGGTCAGCGGCGGGAAGTCGTTGCCGGTCACGAGCTGCAGCGGGGACTCGAGCGGCGCGACCTGCGCGGCCGCGGCGCCGGGAAACGCCGCGGCAAGCCACAGCGCCGCCGTGAAGCGCCCCGCAAGTCCGATGATGCCGCGCCGCCCTGCCATGCCCGTTCCTCGACCCCATGGGGTCCGTCCCGAGGACCGCCGGCGCCCGTGGCACCGGCAGCGTCCTGGTCAAGTCTCGATAATCGTCACGTCCCGATGGACGGGGCTGGTGTAGCGACGCACTCGCCGCCTTGTAAACAGGCGGAGCAAACGGGCGGAGCAAACGGGCGGAACAGGCAGGCGGACTCGGACAGCCGCCCCGGACCGCTCCCGGCCTCACTCCGCCGGGACCCTCGGCGCCTCGGCCGCCTTGGAGCGGTGGCCCGCGGGGTCGGTGTAGAGGTCGTTGATGCGCTGGACATGCTCCGCCACCGCCTCGCGGATGGCGAAGATCTTCTTCTTGGCCCGCGTGCTCCAGCCGGCCGGGGTCTTGGAGAAGAGCGAGCGGAAGAAGCGGGTGTTCTTCAGGAAGCCCGTGCGCAGGTTGAGGTCCACGTCGCCGAACCGCTCCGGCAGGCCGGCGGCGACGCGCCTGGCGAAGAAGGCGCGCAGCCAGACATGGCCGGCCAGGAACAGCCCGCCGGCCAGCACCGCCGCGACGACCGCCCGCACCGGCAGCTCCGCCGCCCAGGCCGGGCGCGAGGCCGTCAGCCAGTCGGCGAAGGCGGCGGCGGAGCCGGAGCCCGCCATCTCCAGGATGCCGAAGGCCAGCCCGGCCAGCAGGGCCAGCCAGACGCCGTCGGCGATCAGCACCCGGCGGCGCCAGCGCGCGATGGCCTCGCGCAGCTTCGGCACCACCTCGCCCTCCAGCTCCTTCACCAGGCTGTCGATGGAACCGACGATGCGGTAGGCGCGGGCGACCTCCACCTCGGCGATGCGGGTGTGGATCTCCTTCAGGTCGTGGTCGCGCCGCGCCTCGTAGCGGGCGCGCCGCGCCTCGTCCTCGATGGCGACGGCGGAGCCGGAGTCGTAGATCGCGTAGAAGCGGCCGGAGACGAGGCCGGCCTGGGCGATCGCCCGCTGCCAGGCGCCGAACACCGCCTCCAGATTGTCCTCCTTCGCCGTGGTGTCGACCTGGTTCAGGATGTAGCAGACCTTGCGCGCGTCGGCCCGGTTGACCGTCTTGGCGACCAGGTGCTGCAGCGTGTCCTGCATGGCGCCCGGCTCGGGATGGCGGGCGTCGAAGAACACCAGAACGAGGTCCGACAGCTCGACGATGTGGTCGACCAGCCGCAGGACCGAGCGGCGCTGGTCGTCGGCGTCGAAGCCCGGCGAGTCGATGAAGATCTTGCCGCGGGCGCGCTCGCCGCTCAGCGTCTTGAGCTGCAGGTAGCTGTCGATGCGCTTGCCCTCGCCCTGGGCGACCTTCTCGATCTCGTCGGAGATCCGGTAGAAGGGAAAGCGCGGGTCGGCGTTCAGCGCCGTTCCGGGCAGCGCCTCGCGCCGCGTCTCCGGCCCGTGGCAGATCACCGTGAACTTGTCGTCCACCGCCTGGTTGCCGGTGTTCTGCAGCGGCGCGCCGAGATAGCCGTTGAGGAAGGTCGACTTGCCGGCCGAGAAGGTGCCGAGCACCGCGACCATCGGCCACCAGGGGATGCGGGTGGTCAGGGACTCGTGCTTGCCGAGCACCCCCAGCGAGACCAGCAGCCGGTCGAAGGCGCGGAAGGTCGGGATGACGGGCAGCAGGTTCGGGTTTTCCGCGCGCAGATGCGCGTCCAGGGCCGCGAGGCGCTGCTGAAGGGCTTGCCTGGGGGTCATGGCCGGCAGTGGTCCCGTGATGCGATGGAAGGGCGCCCCTGTCTAGCACGAGCGGGCACCCCTGCGCCCAACGTTTTTCAGGCCGCCGCGTCGGGATGCGGCCGGCCCGCGCGGACCCGCCGGCGGGCTTGCCGCGTTATGCCGTCATGCAGGACGACGACATTCCCGACCACCGGCCGACGGCGGAGGAGCTGAGCTTCCTCCTGCGCGACCTCGCGGAGCGGGAGCGGCGCGCCGACCGCAACGAACGGGCGAACCGCAACCGCACCGAACGCCGGCGCAGCGATCCCGACTATGCCGCCCGGCTGCGCGCCGGCGACCGGGAGCGCCAGCGCCGCCGCCGCGCCAAGGACGCCATCGGCCGGCCCGACGCGGCGGAGCCGCCGCCGGCCGCCCTGCCCGACCTGTCGTTCGACGAGGCGCTGCGCCGGCTGGAGGCGTATCTGCAGGGCGCCGCGACCGCCAGCGCCGCCCAGCTCCGCAGCCGGCCGGAGCGGCTGCGCCAGCTCGCCCGCGGCTTCGTCGCCTACCGCGTGCTGGCGGCCGGCGGCAGCCGCCCGACCCGCGGCGCGCTGGCCGCCGTGATGCGGTCCCGCTTCGCCCTGGCGCTGACCCCGCCCCAGATCCAGAAGCTGCGGGACCAGATCGAGCGCCTCGCCGCCCCCGGCGGACCCTGGCATCCCGGTCGCCGGGAGGTCTGAGGCCGGGCCGATACAGGACGTCACGCATCCGCGGCGAATCTGGTTAATCAGGCGTTAAATTTCGCTTGTAACCCCAGCGTAACGCTGGTTAACGAGTTGTTAACGACCTGAACCAAGGGCAAAGACCCCTCCTTTACCGCCTATGCGCCGCGTGACAGGATGATCGGGCTTGCATCCGCCGGCAGCAGACGGCGGGTCTTGTACGCGGTTTCTGCGCGACGGAATCCGCTCAACCAAAAGGACGCGAAGACGTCGTGTCCTGAACCTGTACTTGGTGCCGCGACCCCGCCAAAACTTCAATCCCTGCAGAGCGCTCGAAATCTTACCCTGGCGAAAACAGCGTGCGAAACGAACAGATTCCCAACGGACAACTCTGAAAAACGTTAAGAGACTTAAAGAAACATTCCTCTTCGCTTACCCTGCCTAGACTACCGGATGTTGCCGTCCTCCGGCATGCCTATCGGAATATGACAGGGAATCCCCAGTAATCGAAAGATTTCCCTTGAATGCGTTCAGAGAACGTGCAAAAAATTCGATCATTCGTGCAAAGAGCAGTTTTGCCTGCCAAAGCATTGGAGTAGCGTGACCATGATTGGCCAAACGGCGCGCAAAAGAGGGCGGCGTGGATCGCCTGAATCCTGGTCGGTCGACGCACATGTTGGCCAACGCGTGCGCATGCGCCGGACCTTACTGGGTATGAGCCAGGAAAAGCTGGGCGAAGCCATCGGCCTGACCTTCCAGCAGGTCCAGAAGTACGAGCGCGGCTCCAACCGTATTTCGGCGGGCACCCTTTATCGCCTTGGCCAGGTTCTTGACGTTCCGGTCAGTTTTTTCTTCGACTGCTACGACGATCCGCATTCCGGCAAGCGGCCCGCCCGCAACGATGACGGGTCCTCGCCCAGCGACAGCCAGATCAGCCGGCGCGAGGCAAGGCTGCTGCGCCTGTGGCGCGCCGCCCCGTCCAACATCGCGGACGAGATGCTGTCGCTGCTCTCCTCCCTCTCGCCGCACATCGTGGAGCCGGAGGGGCAGGCCGAGGTTCCGGCGATCCCCGCCGCCCCGGCGGAGCGTCCGGTGGAGGTGGTCGAGCCGCCGCCGCCCACGATGAAACTGCGCAGCCCCCGCGTGAAGGCGGCCGACTCGAAGAAGCCGCGCCGCCGCCACGGGGCCGTCTGGGACCCCGCCGACATCTATCGCAACAACAAGCCGCCGTCGCGCAACTGACCGGGGGAGAACGGCGCGGATGGCGCCGCTTCCGGCCCGCCGCGTCGTCCTGGTGCAAATGCCGGCCTGTTGCCGGCACTCCTTTATCAGGTGCCGGCCTGTTGCCGGCACCAGCGCCGCCACAAGGCGCGATAGACCCTCTCCAACTGGCGGGCGCGCAGCCGACCGTCACACAGCGGCGAGGCGGCAAGCCGGGCGCGCAGCCCGGCGCGAAGCGCGGCCAGCCGGGCCGGATCGCCGGCCAGACCGGCGGCGATGTCGAGATACTCCGCCTCCGACCGCGCGACGCATTCGCCGAGCCCGACCGCATGCAGCATCGACCCCGACCAGCGGCTGACGATGGTGTCCTGCAGCAGCGCAACCACCGGCACGCCCATGCTCAGCGCCTCGAAGGTTGTGGTGGAGCCTGAGAAGGGGAAGGGATCGAGCGCCACGTCCACCCGCTGATAGACCGCGAGATGATCGGGAACCGTATCGACGCGGTCCCACATCGCCTCCAGCCGCGTTTCGACCTGCGCCGGATCGACGCCGCCGGCGACGAGGCCGTCGCGAATGCGCCCGAGCGCCAGCGGATTGCGGTAGCGCTCCATGTATTTCAGCAGCAGCCGCGCCTTCGGCAGCCGCCGCAGCAGCGCCGCCCACAGCCGCAGCGTCCCGTCGGAGATCTTGGTCGGATTGTTGAAGCATCCGAAACGGACGAGTCCGTCGTCCAGCATCGGCAACGGCCCGACCAGCGGCGCGTCGGCGGGGATGGCGGCGAGGTAATAGCTGGGAAGCCGCAGCGGCCGCTCGGTGAACAGCTCCGTCCCGTGGCGCGGGGTCATGATCCGGTCGGTGACGATGCCGTCGACGGCCGACAGGCCGGAGGTCGCGGCATCCAGGAAACTGACCTGCACCGGCGCCGGGCGATGGCGGCAGACCAGCGGCCGGTTGCGGTCGAAACGGCCGGCGAGCAGCACCAGCACGTCGATCCCGTCCTCGCGGATGCGCTCCGCCACCGCCGCGTCGTCCATCCCCTCGATGGCGCACCAGCCGTCCGACAGGGCGCGGAAGCGGGCGGTCGTCGCATCGGGCTTCGCGACGTCGGCGTAGGTATGGATCGCCACCCGATCGCGGTCGTGCGCCTCGTACAGCGGCAGCATGTTGCGCGACACCGGCTGGAAGGCCCGCAGGTCCGAGGTGAGATAGCCGACGCGCAGCCGGCGCCCCGGATCCGGCCGGTTGCGGTGGACCGCCGGGGCGGGCGGCGGGCCGAAGCGGTCCAGGTGGCGGTGAAGCTCGAACCGCTCGGCCGCGTCCAGGCCCGGGACGTAGAGCAGGGCCATCAGCAGGTTGCGCCACCAGTCGATCCGGCCGGGCTGCGCCGCGCAGGCCCGCAGGCGCCAGCGCAGCCCCTCCCCCGCGTAGCCGAGCGAGCCGAGGCCGGCTCCCAGCGCGTTCATCGCCTCGCCAAGGTCGGGAGCCAGGGCCAGCAGCCGGCGCAGATGGTCGAGCGCGCCGGGGAGCCCCGCCTCCGCCATCGCCAGGGCGAGGTTGTAGCGGGCCAGGATGTCCTGTGGATTGGCCCGCACCAGCGGGACCAGCAGTGCCGGCACCTCCGGCGCCCGGTCCTGGTCGAGCAGCAGCACCGCGTAGTGGATGGCAGTATCGCGGTCGAGCGGCACGATCCGCGCCGCCCGCCCCAGCCAGGCGGCGGCCTGCCGTCCCGCCGTCCGGTCGGCGCCGCGCCGCCCGAAGGCGATCAGCCCCAGGCCGCGCAGCATCTCCGCGAAGGCCGGGCGCAGCATCAGGGCGAGCCTGTAGTGCCGCTCCGCCTGCGCGACCTGCCCCGTCCGGTGCAGCAGAAGGGCGAGGTTCGCCTGCGCCACCACCGAGTCCGGAGCCATCCGCACCACCCGGCCGAACAGCGCCTTCGCTTCGTCCAGCCAGTCCCGCTCCAGCGCCGCGAGCCCCAGGTCGTAGAGCGTCTCCGCCGATGCGGCGGCGGCGAGGACGCGGGCGATCAGGGCACGGGCCTCATTGCCGCCCTGCCGGGTCCGCAATGCCGCGAGCTTCGCGGCCACCTCGCCGTTGGCGGGGTCGAGCGCCAGGGCGTGGGCGAAGCTGTCCGCCGCCTCGGCGCCATGGCCGAAGGCGAGCAGCGTGTTGGCGAGATTGACAGGGTAATCGCGGTGGCCGGGATCGAGCGTGATGGCGCGGCGGATCAGACCGCGTGCGGCGTCGCCGTCCCCCTCCTGCCCACGCAGCACGCCCAGCAGATGGAGCGCATCGGCCTGTCCGGGCTCGACCTCGAGGATCCGGCGGTAGAGGGTTTCGGCATCGGCCACCCGCCCCGACTGGTGATGGTCGAGGGCGATCAGAAGCGCTTCGCCGATGCTTGCCATGATCCCCCGATCCCGATCCAGATCCCGATGGTCCGGCCGGACGGTCCGGCCGGAGGGGGGAGGCTAGCACAGAGGCCGGCCGCAAGGGAAAGCCGGCCGGTCACGCGGTGCGGATCACCAGCTCCGCACCGGTCCGACGTCGACATGGACGAAGCCGCTGCGCGCATAATAGCCGACGCCGCCGGCCTGCATGCCGCGGGCGATGCCGGCAAGGCCGCGCAGGTCGGTGTCCGGCAGGCGGATGTCCACCGCCATGCCGCGCATGTGGTAGCTTTCCTTGGCCACGCCGCGCGAACGGCGGCGCGCCATCGCGTTGGTCTTGCGCGAGCGGAAGCCGCAGATCACCTGGAACGGCTCGTCCGAATCCACCGTCTGGTGCAGGCGGGCAAGCAGGTCGAACAGGCGCGGATCGAACTTGCAGACCTGCTTGGCGCGATGGTCGCGCAACAGCACGTCCAGCCGCTTCAGCGCGTCGGCCTTGTAATGGCCGTCGGCCCAGTAGACGCCGTCGAACCGTTCGTTGGTGTTGACGTTGTGCAGCGACAGCCGCCGGACACCACCCGCCAGCGGGGCGGCTTCGACCGGCGAGGAGCCGAGCAGCACGGGGGCGACGGTCACGGCAGACGTAACGGCGGTCGCAGAAACCGCGGACCCGAAGGCCGCCGCGGCAAAACCCAGGAAGCCGCGCCGCCCCATTTCGGGCGCGGCGCGCTCGTCATCCCGCAAAAGCATTCCCGAACCCTCTGTAATGCGTCTGGCGAGCGGAGAGGTACCAGCGCCGACTCTTACGGTCGGTCCCCGGTCATCACGGAGGTGGCCGGGCATATCCGTTATGGTGTGGTGACGCCCGGCGGTTATCCGTATAGGGAATGACTTGCTCATAGGCAATCGAAAATTTTCCCCGGGTGTGATCAAAATGCATAGGCGCGCCTAGCTCCGCTGGCAGGAAGGTCACACGAAGGGAGTTCCCGGCGGGGATTCGCGCGGTGCTGCTCGCGTCCGGGCATCCGGATGCTTAGATTAGGCGCGGCGATCCCGCCTCGGGACCGGCAAGCGAGGGAAGCACCATGACCGCAACCGCCACCCACTTCGCGACACGGGCGTTCACCGCCCTGTTGCTGGCGGTATCGACCGTCCTTTCGGCCGGCGCGGGCCGTCCGGCGCAGGCCGCGCCCTACCGCGACACCCTGACGAGCTGGGCCGACCGGCTCGACGCCGCCGCGACGGAGATGGAGGGGAACCCCGCGCCGGCCGCGCCGCGCATCGAATCCGGCGCCACGCTGAAGAAGGGAGTGTCGGGCGAGCGGGTGGCCCGGCTGACGCAGCGGCTGGCGGAGCTGGGGCTGCTGCCGGCCGAGCAGGCGGGCGACCAGTTCACCCCGGCGGTCGACATGGCGGTGCGGGCCTTCCAGGCGAGCCAGCGCATGAAGCCCGACGGGCTGGTCGGCGCCGGGACGCGGGCGGCGCTGGACCGCACGCCGCAGGAGACGGCCGCCCAGATGCGCCGCACCGCGGCGGAGATGCGCAGCTTCCGCGACACCGCGCCGGACACCGTCCTGCTGGTCAACCTGCCGAGCCAGACCACCACCTTCGTCCGCGACGGCGAGGAGGCGCTGACCATGCGCGCCATCGTCGGCCGGCCGTCGCGCGAGACGCCGCTGCTGCAGGACAGGATCACCCACATCATCGTCAACCCGACCTGGACCGTGCCGCCCACCGTGCTGAAGGAGGACAAGCTCCCCCTGCTGCGCGCCAAGGGAACGCCCGGCATCCAGAACGCCCTGGTCTATCTCGACGGCGAGCCGGTGGCGCCGGAGACGGTGGACTGGTCGACCGTGTCGCCGGGCCGGGTCCGCATCGTGCAGCAGCCGGGCGACCACAACGCGCTGGGCCGCTTCCGCTTCAACCTGACCAATCCCTACAACATCTACCTGCACGGCACGAACGAGCCCCGGCTGTTCGAGCGCGAGCTGCGCACCATCAGCTCCGGCTGCGTGCGGCTGGAGGATGCGCGGCGGCTCGCCGAAATGATGCTGGCGGCGGAACGCGTGATGCCCGACCGGGTCGAGCGCATGCTGAACCGGCCGGAGCCGCAGTGGGTGAAGCTCGGCCAGCCCATCCCCGTCCGCTTCGTCTACTGGACCGCGACGGTGGAGGAGGACGGTGGCATCCGCCTGCATCCGGACATCTACGACCTGAACGACGAGATCGCCCAGCCGGCGGCCCCCGCCACCGCCGAGCCGCCGCAGCGGGTCTGATGGGGCGGGTCTGATGGGGCGGGCGCGATAGAGCGGATATCACACCCGCCTCCCCTGCCGCCTCCCCTGGCCGTTCCCGGCGCGTCAGCCGCGCTGCAGGCTGGCATGCAGTTCGGTGTCGGCGCCGGCGGCGCGCCAGACCTTCGAGGCGGTCGGGCCGGTGTCGCCCACCGTCTCGACATACTTCACCGGGTCGCCGGTCTGCAGGTCCTCCAGCATCACGTTGAGGCAGCTGTTGCGGTGGAAATAGAGCTGCGTCCCGGTGTTGGTCATCAGAAAGCCGTGGTCCTCCGCCGGGAACAGCTGGGTGACGCGCCCCGGCTGCTCGGGATCGTGCGCCTTCACGTCGCGGCGCATGCGGTCCTTGTATTCCTTGAGCTGCCGCTCGGCCGCGTCGAAGGCGTCGCGCACCGAGGTGCGCAGGTCGGGGTTGGCGTAGCGCTCCTTCGCCTTCTGCGGCTGGCGGCTGACCACGATGTCGTTGCCGGGCACCATCAGTTCGATATGGACGTCGAAGACGTTGCCCGTCCTGTGCTGGCGGTGCTGGTTCTCGACCGCGACGCGCATGCCGACCAGCCGGTCGAACAGCGTCTCCAGCTTCTCGGCGCGCTCGCGGATGTAGGTCTCCACCTCCGGCACCGTGTCCATGTTGTGGAAGGCGATTTCCAGATTCGTGTCCATGGTGATCCTTTTCGAGGATGATCCCTTTGGGATCGGTCCTGCCTTGGCGCGGTCTTCCTGCGGGGGAGCGGATCAGCCGGCCTTGCGGGAGCGGCGGGCACGCCCGGTGCTGCGGGGCGCGGCGGCTTCCTGCCCCGCCTGATCGGGCGACGGCCACGCCTCGCGGTCGCCGGTGCCGGGGATCTGGAACTCCTCGCCCTGGTCGGCGATGCCCGGCATCTCGCCCTGGCTCGCCATGCTCAGCACCGGCTCGACCGGCTCGGTGTGCTCGGCTGTGTCGTCCGGGCCGTGGGACGGGTTGGGCTTGAGCGTCCCGCGATAGTTGTCCTCGATCGCGATTTCCTCGCGGGCCAGCTCCCAATGATCCTGGCGGCGCCCCTCCGGTCGCCCCTCGCGCTCCCAGATCTCGTAGGCACGCTGGCGAATACGGGTCTCCAGATCCTCTGCCATCGGGGTGGCTCCCTCCTTTCCCTGACGTGTGACCGGTCCTTTGCCCTCAACCATGGCCGGCCCCCTCAGGTTCCGAAACGGCGGGACCGTTTCCCATCCGCAACGCCCCGGAGAAAAAGCATCCCTTCTATTGCGTCCGCACCCGCTTGTCGTTTGAATTAGTACCAACGTGGTGGTATTGGAGCAAAACCCTCAGGCGGTCCCGCAAATTGTGGCTGGGCCAACGCACGGGACACGAGATGTTGATCAGCCAGCCTCCGGACGCGCCAGATTCTGCCCTTGACGGAGCCACCCGCCGGCATGTCGCCGGTCAGCGGCGCCGGGTTCTCGCCCTTCTCCTTCTCGGCGGTGCAGCAGCGCTGTCGCTGACCCTGCCGCCCGGCCCGGCCGCGGCGGGAAGCAAGACGGTGACGACCCCGGCAAAGCCGGCGACGAAGCCCGCCGAGCAGGCGAAGGCGGCGGAGCAGAAGGCGCCGGCCGGGCCGACCCTGCAGTTCGGCCTGTTCCAGAAGGAAGGCGATGCCTGGTGGGCGTGGCAGACGCTGCAGCGGCGCCAGCCCGACCTGGTCGCCGCCCTGACACCTGCGGTGGTGATGCTGGACGCCAGGACGCAGGGCGGCGGCGTCGCCCTGCGCGCCTCGGCCCCCAGCGGAACCGACGGTCTCGCTCTGTGCCGCCGCGTGATCGGCGCCGGGTTCGGCTGCCTGGTCACGGAAGCCGCTCCGCCCCCGGCCACCCGCGTTGCCGAGGCCGCGCCCCAGCCGGCCCGGACAGCCGAACCGTCGACCGCCTCCGCCGCCAAGCCGGCCACACCTCCGGCCCAGGCCCAAGCCCAGGCCCAGGCCCAGGCCCAAGCCCAGACCCAAACTCCGGCAGGCGCCGCCGCCCCGGCCGCCGCTGCGGTGGCGTCCGCCGCTGCCGCCGCGCCCTCCGTCACCGTGCCGGTTACCGTTGCCGAGGCGAAGCCCGCCAGCGGCCAGCAGGGCGGCCAGTCCGGCGGCCAGACACCGGTCGTGACCCCGCTGCAACAGGTGGCCGCCGCCCCCACCCTGCCGCTGGCGGTCCCGGCGCCTCCCCGCAGCGCCACCATCGGCAATCCGCCGCCGGAAGGCACCGTCACCTACAACGACGAAGATGCCCGCACCATGGCGGACATCGAGCAGAAGAGCCGCAGCAAGGGCCGTCTGCGCGCGGTGATGCCGGACTCGCAGATCGACGTGATGCCCGCCACGCTGAAGCGGGAGAACTGGAACCTCTGCGCCCTGACCTTCGACGACGGCCCGCACCGCGTCCATACGCGTCAGGTGCTGGAGGTGCTGAACCGCGAGGGCGTGCGCGCGACCTATTTCCCGGTCGGCAAGGTGGCGCAGAACCAGGGCGACCTGATCCGCGACTTCATCGCCGGCGGGCACGAGATCGGCAACCACAGCCTGACCCACTCGGACCTGCGCGCCGCCAATCCCGACACGCAGCGCTTCGAGATCGCCGAGACCAACCGCATCCTGCGCGGCTTCGGCGCCAACCCGGTGCTGTTCCGTCCGCCCTATGGCCGCTACACCACGGACCTGCTGACCATCGCCCGCGACGAGCAGATGCAGTCGGTGCTGTGGTCGATCGACACGCGCGACTGGCAGGTGCGCGACGCCGACAAGATCGTGCAGAACATCAAGGCCGGGGCGGGCACCGGCAACGTGCTGCTGATGCACTCCACCTACCCGTCCACCGTCGCGGCGCTGCCGCGGGTGATCGCCGAGCTGCGCGCCAAGGGCTGCGAGTTCGTCACGCTGTCGGAATGGCTGGAGCGGGCGCGCACCGTCGCCGCGCCGAAGATCGTCAATGCCGGCATGCCGGCCCCGGCCGCCGCCACCCCGCCGGCCGCCGCGCGCAACTGAGCGGACGGGACCGGCGGCGCTCCGCGGCCGGTCCGCTTACGGGGCCTGTTTCGGAAGATCAGCGGCCGCCGGCCCCCTTGCGGGGCTGGGCGAGCTTGCGGATGGCGTCCTCCACCTCGGGCGGCAGGACGTTCCAGTCGGCCGTCAGCTTTCCGCCGGAGGTGTCCGCGACGCCGATGGTCGTGGCGAAGGAGAAGCGTCCGCCCGGTTCGTCCACCTTGACGCTGACGCGGGCGGTCTGGCCCGTCACCAGCGACCCGTCGAACCGGACGGCGACGAAGCCCTTGGCATTGATCGCCGCGATGGGAAAGCTCTTGCCGTCGAACTCGACGACCGATCCCGCGGCCTTGCGCGCCGGAGCAGGAGTCTTGCCCTTGCCCTTGTCGGCCACCGTGACCTTCAGGAAATCGAGGATGCCCATGCTCCGCTCCGCAAACGACGTGCCTTGCCGGCCGGTCCGATGCGGCCGGTCTCAGGCGATTTAATCGTTCGCGGAGCGACAGGGCAACTCTTTCACGCCGCCAGTGGCGATCAGCGCGGTTCCGATCCCCGCACCCAGACCGAATGGGCCCGCCGGGCGCAGAGCGCGGTGAAGGGCAGCAGCAACAGCAGCACGACCGCCATGCCGCCCATGGCGGCCAGCGTCCCGACCGGGTCCTGGAAGGACAGGTGGCCGGCCATCTGCGTCAGCAGGTGCAGGGTCAGCGCCGCCAGCACGACCGCACCGAGCACGGACGCGACGAAGCCCCCGGCCACGCGCAATCCGGATAGAGTCGGGGATCGCGTGCGGTTGCGCGGAGGCTGGTACGGCAGTCCGAAGACACCCTGCATGAAGACCTCCCTTCCGTCGCCCGACCGGCAGCGCACCTCGACCGGACCCGTCGCCGGGTCTGGACCTGCCGGGTCCAAGGAGCCTCACTCGACTATAGGGTGGGAGACCGCCACGGGCCTAAAACCCAAAGCAGCTACCTCCTATGGGTATGGAGCGGGACGCACGTCTCCGTGACGCGGAATTGCGACCGATTTGTCATACTCTCCACAGACTCTGTGGATAAGTTTGTTGGTAACGGTTGAGCAGAGCCGATTCGGCACTGACTCCATAAGGGCCGGGGCATATTTGCCCATTTTTTGTGCATTCGGTTAAGACATTGATCTTGCTCGAAAATTAGCAAATCCAGCGACTCGCGGCCCGGTGCATCTGTCAAACGGAATCTCTGTCCAGGCGTCAAATGCCGCAGCTTTTCCGCCGATGGTGTCCTGTTGACAACTGGCCGAATCGGTGGTTGGCGCAGCGGCGATCGGCCGTTACGACATAGCACGTCGGACGGGGGCGACCTCCGGGCGACCCCCGATGTGACAGCCGCGTTACACTCCCCGGCTGTCCATGGGCGATTCCGTTCTGACCCAAGATCGCAATATTTCTGCAACGCTCCAGGCCTGGGCGATGCATCCGCGCGGATGGAAGGGCGCCTCGGCATCGAAGATTTCGCTGACCGTCCCGATGCCCGCCTCGTCCAGATGCGGCAGGAAGCCTTCCAGGAAGCGCCGCGCCCCGGCGAGGTCGTCGGGATGCAGCTTCAGCCAGGCATCGACGAAGGGGCCGATCAGCCAGCCCCAGACGGTTCCCTGGTGGTAGGCGGCATCGCGGGCGCGCAGGTCGCCGAAGTACTTCGCCTTGTAGTCCCGGCTGCCCGGCGCCAGAGACCGCAGGCCGAGCGGGGTCAGCAGGCGGGCGCGCACCGTCTCCACCACCGGTTCCCAGCGCTGGCGGTCCAGCACCGGGTTGTCCAGCGACACCGCGAAGATCTGGTTGGGACGGCAGGCCGGATCGTCGCCATGCTCGCCGTCCACCACGTCGAACAGATGGCCGGCCGATGCGCACCAGAAGCGCGCGTTGAAGGACCCGTGCGCCTGATCGGCCATCTCGCGCAGCGGCCGCGCCTCCGGCTCCCGCCCCTCCTCCTCCAGCCAGCCGGCGAGCAGGCGCAGCGCGTTGTACCACAGGGCGTTGATCTCCACCGCCTTGCCGCGGCGCGGCGTCACCACCCAGTCGTCCACCTTGGCGTCCATCCAGGTGAGCTGGTAGCCCTCCTGCCCCTGGCGCAGCAGCCCGTCCCTGGCGTCGACGCCGATGCCGAAGCGGGTGCCGCGGCGGTGATGCTCGACCACCTCCATCAGCTTGGGCAGCAGGATGCGCAGCGTGTGCCGGTCGCCGCTGGCCCGGACATAGCGGTTCAGCGCATGGAAGAACCACAGCGTGGCGTCCGCCGTGTGGTAGAGCCCGCGGTCCTTGCCGTCGGGGAACATGTTGGGGATCAGCCCGTCGCGGATGTAGTGCGCGAAGGTCCGCAGGATCGACCCCGCCTCCGCCTGCCGGCCGGTGGCGAGCGTCAGCCCCTCCAGGCTGATCATCGTGTCGCGGCCCCAGTCGGTGAACCAGTGGTAGCCGGCGATCACCGTGCGGATCTCGTCGCCCTCCGCCCGGGCGCGCATCTGGTCGGCGACGCGGCCGGCCGGCACGAACAGGAAGCTGTCGGCGGCCAGCACCAGCTCGGCCATCGCTCCCTCCCGCAATGCCGGATGGGCCGTCTGCACCAGCCGGCGGCGCCGTTCGTTCTCGAAGCTCAGCACATCGGCCGGCGGCAGCGCGTCGAGCCGCCACCAGGCCTCGGTCGCCGCGGCGAAGGTCAGCCCCTGCCCGGTCTCCAGCGTCGCGCTGAAGAAGCCGGGTGTCCACAGCGGTCCGCGGGCCTCATAGCCGCGCTCCGCCTCCAGCCGGTAGAAGACCTCCTGCCGGATGCCGCCATCCAGCGTCAGCGGCGGCTCCGCCCCCTCGATCGTCATGTTCAGCACCGGCAGGTCCGGCCCGGCCGAGACCTCGTAGCGGCGCCCCTTGGCGGTGATCCGATAGTCGCGGGCCAGCGGCTCGTCCACCGCCGCCTCCAGCGTGCGGAAGGCCAGAACCGGCCGCAGCCGCAGCGCCACCCGCCCGGGCGCCTCCACCAGCCGGTAGGTGACGTGGACGATGTTCTGCCGGTGGGGCATCACCACCTGCTTCTCGATCACCGCGTCGCCGGCGCGGAACCGCCAGATCGGCAGCCCCATCTCCTGGCGGAACTCCAGCAGCACGGCCGGCACCTCGCCATTGGCCGGCGGTTCGGCCGGATCGAGGCCGCTCAGCAGATACTCGGTTCCGTCGGCGCCGAGGACGATGTCGCGAAGCTGGCTCAGCATCAGCACGCGGCCCAGCGGGGCCGGCAGGGCAGCGATCAGCAGCCCGTGATAGCGGCGGGTCACCGCGCCGGACACGGCGGCCGACGCATAGCCGCCCAGCCCGTTCGCCACCAGCCATTCGCGGGTGACCGCCGCGTCCGGCGAGGACTCCAGCACGTCGCGGCCCAGGGTGCGGACGATGTCAGCCATGGCTGTCCTTCTTCGTCGTTTCAGCAGTCGGCCCGGCGGGGCGCAGCACCACCGCCGCGTGGCCGGTCAGGTGCCAGTTGCCGCGCTCCGGCTCCACCGGTGCGGCGCCGCAGCCGCCATAGACGGGATCCTCGCTCGACCACAGCCTCGTCCAACGCTGGCCCAAGGGCGGCGCCAGCAGCGGTTCGGGCAGGATCCGCAGCGTCAGGTCGCGGCCGAGATTGACCAGCAGCAGCCGGTCATCCCCCGCCTCGCCGAAGAAGCGCAGGACGAAGGCCTCGGGCGCCAGCACGGCGCCATCCACCCGGCCGGGCCGCTGCACGCGGAACACCGCATCCTCGCGGCGCAGGCGCAGCAGGTCGCGGTGCAGCGCCCAGGCTTCGGCATGGCGGTCCCGTTCGCCGTGGTCCAGCTTGCAGCGGACGAAGGTCCGCTCGTCATGCGGCTCGGGCAGGCAGGGGCCGACCTCCGGCGTGGCGATGCTGGGAAACTGGCGCAGGAACCCGGCCCGCCCCTCCAGCACCAGTTTCGCCAGCTCCGGCTTGTGGTCGGCGAAATAGAGGAAGGGCGTGCTCGCGGCGAACTCCTGCCCCTGGAACAGCATCGGCGTGCCGGGGCCGAGCAGCAGCAGCGTGGTCATCGCCCGCCAGCGGCCCGGCGTGGTCAGGGCATGGCCGCGCAGCCCCTTGCCGGAGTTGGCGATCTGGTCGTGGTTCTGCAGGAAGCCGACCATGGCGGCGGGCGACAGGCCATAGGCCGGCATGCCGCGCCCCTTGCCCTGCCAGGCGTACCACTGCCCCTGGTAGAGGAAGCCGTATTTGGCCGCCGAGACGAACTCCTGCGGCGTGCCGTGATAGTCGGTGTAGTAGGCCTCGTTCCGCCCGGTCAGCGCGACCATCGCGCTGTGGTGCAGATCGTCGTTCCAGATGGCGTCCAGCCCGCAGCCGCCCTGCTCCACCGGCGTCACCATGGTGGCGTGCTGCGGCTCGTTCTCGCCGATCAGCAGGGTGGCGCGCCCGCCGGCGGCGGCACGCACGGTGCGGCTGATCTCCGACAGGATGTGCGGCGTGCCGGAATCGAAAATCTGCTGCGTGGCATCCAGCCGCAGCCCGTCGAGATGGTATTCGTCGATCCAGCAGGCGGCATTCGCCAGGAAGAACTCGCGCACCGGGCCGGAGTCCGGGCCGTCGAAATTGATCGCCTCGCCCCACTCGTTCTTGTAGCGGTCTGTGACATAGGCGTCGGCGAAGCAGGTCAGGTAATTCCCGTCCGGACCCAGGTGGTTGTAGACCACGTCCAGGATGACGGCGAGGCCCAGCCCGTGCGCGCGGTCGACGAAGCGGCGCATGTCGTCGGGACGGCCGTAGAGCCGGGTCGGCGCGAACAGGTCCACCCCGTCATAGCCCCAGCCGAAGCGGCCGGGGAAGTCGGCGACCGGCATGAGTTCCAGCACCGTGACGCCGAGCTCGACCAGCGCCGGCAGCTCGCGCGTCGCGGCCTCCCAGGTGCCCTCGGGCGTGAAGGTGCCGATGTGCATCTCATAGATGACCTGTCCCGCAACGGAGCGGCCGGGCCAGCCCCCGTCGGTCCAGGCGAAGCCTCCGGGGTCGACGAGCTGCGACGGGCCGTGCGGCCCTTCCGGCTGGAAGCGCGACGCCGGATCCGGATGGAGGGTCGCGCCGCCGTCGAGGCGGAAACGGTAGAGCGCGCCCGCCGCCATCCCCTCGACCGCGCCGGCGAAATAGCCGTCCGCCTCCGCCGCCAGCGCCAGCGCCCGGCCGTCCGGCTCCAGCACCAGCTCCACCTGCCGGGCCTTCGGCGCCCAGACGCGCGCGTGCGCCTGCCCGTCCGGCAGCAGCTCCACGCCGACGGGACAGCGGCGCCGGCCTGCCGGATCCGATATGCTGCGGGGCTGTGCGGCGGTCTTCGGCACGGGGATGGGCCTCGTGAGGCTGTTGCATGAACCGTTCGGCCCACAACAACAGGAACCGGTCCCTATGATCGCGCCCCGTCAGTTTGGAACCAGCGCATGACCCGCGTTCTCGTCTGGAGCGAGCATCGCCAGGACCGGACGGAGGAGGCCGTGAAGGCCGTCTATCCGCAGGGTATCCACGAGGCGCTCGCCGCCCCGCTGCGCGCCGCCGGGCTGGAGGTGACGACGGCCACGCTCGACGAGCCGGAGCACGGGTTGGCGGAGGAGCGGCTGGCCGCCGCCGATACGCTGGTCTGGTGGGGCCACCGCGCCCATGCCGAACTGCCGGACGCGCTGGCCGGGCGGGTGAGGCATCATGTGACGGAGCGCGGCATGGGCTTCGTGCCGCTGCATTCCAGCCACTTCTCCAAGCCCTTCCTGGCGCTGATGGGCACCGGCTGCTACCTGAAGCACCGGGTCGCCGGCGAGGCCGAACGGCTGTGGGTGGTCGATCCCGGCCATCCCGTCGCCGCCGGCATCGAGGACCACATCCTGCTGCCGCAGGAGGAGATGTATGGCGAGCCCTTCGACATCCCGCCGCCGGAGGATCTCGTCTTCATAAGCTGGTTCAAGGGCGGCGAGGTGTTCCGCAGCGGCTGCGGCTGGCGGCGGGGGCTGGGCCGGGTCTTCTATTTCCGCCCCGGCCACGAGACCTACCCCACCTTCCACCACCCGCAGATCCGGCGGGTGATCCTCAACGCCGTGCGCTGGACCGCCCGGCCGCCGGATCTCGGCACCCCCGTCCGCGGCCGCCGCAGCACGCCGCCGGAGCCGCTGTGAGGGGCGTCACACCCGCTCGCCGAAGCTGTGCGCCGCCGCGTCGATCACCACGGGGTGCGCGCGCAGGGTGTTCAGCGCGGTCTCGGCGCCGGACTCCTCGACCTCCAGCGTGACGAAGACGTCGGTGCGGTCGCCGCGCTCGGCGTCGCGCTCCTCCCGGCCGGTCTGGACGACCTCGCCCAGCCGGTCGCGGAGCACGCCGACGATCTCGGCCTCGACCCCCCGGCCCTTCTCGGCCGGATACGCATAGATGAGCTGCATGGCGCTCTCCCTCATGGTGCGAACACGACCCGCATGCAGTGGTCGGTCTTCTTCTTGAACATGGCGTAGCCCTCCGGCCCGTCCTCCAGCGACAGCCGGTGGGTCAGCAGGTAGGAGGGGTCGAGCTCGCCCTTGCGGATGTGCTCGAACAGGCGCTCGGCATAGCGCTGGCCGTGCTGCTGGCCCATGCGGAAGGTCAGCCCCTTGTTCATCGCGGCCCCCATGGGGAACTTGTCGATCATCCCGCCATAGACGCCGACGATGGAGAGCGTGCCGCCCTTGCGGCAGCATTCCACCATCTGGCGCAGCACGGCGGGGCGGTCGCTCTCCAGCCCCATGGCCTGCTTGGTGCGGTCGTACCAGTATTCCAGCCCGGTGTCGTAGCCGTCGGCCTCCATCCCCACCGCGTCGATGCAGACGTCGGGGCCGCGCCCGCCGGTCATCGCCTGCAGCGCGTCGAAGACGTCCACGCGGGTGTAGTCCAGCGGCTCCGCCCCCGCCTTCATCTGGGCGGCCTGCAGCCGGTCGGGATAGCGGTCGATGGCGATGACGCGTTCCGCCCCCATCAGGTAGGCGCTGCGGATCGCCATCTGCCCGACGCCGCCGCAGCCCCAGACGGCCACCAGGTCGCCCGGCCTGATGCCCGCCATGTCGGCCGCCATGTAGCCGGTCGGCGCCGCGTCGGAGACGAAGACCGCCTGCTCGTCGCTCACGCCCTCCGGCACGCGGAAGCAGTTGAAGTCGGCATAGGGCACCCGGATGTACTCGGCATGGCTGCCGGCATAGCCGCCGAAGGCGTGGCTGTAGCCGAAGATGCCGGCGGTGCAATGGCCGTAGGCGGCCTCCGAATACTGCGGCTTGGGGTTCGAGTTGTCGCAGAGCGAGGAGTCGCCGTTCTCGCAGTGCCAGCATTTGCCGCAGCCGATGATCGACACGGTGATCACCCGGTCGCCGCGGTTGAGATAGCGCACATCCGGTCCCTTCTCGACGATCTCGCCGAGGAACTCGTGGCCGATGATGTCGCCCGGCCGCATCGTCGGGACATAGCCGTCGAGCAGATGCAGGTCCGACCCGCAGACCGAGGACAGGGCGACCTTCACGATCACGTCATGCGGGTTGAGGATGCGCGGATCCTCGACCCGCTCGACCCGCAGGTCGTTCACGCCGTTCCAGCAGAGCGCCTTCATTCCATCCCCTCCTGCATCCTGCCCCGGGTCCCGCGCGTGCCGTGCGGCTGCCCCTCGATGGTCGGCAGTTCCCCCGTCTCGATCAGCCGCTTCAGCCGGCGCAGCGCCTCGCGGCTCTGCTGCTCCGGCGCGCTGCCGAACAGGCGGGACACGGCGCGACCGCCCGCCCCCGCCGGGGGGCGGTAGACCAGCGTCAGCCGGACCTCGGTCCCGCGCCCGCCCGGCGCCGGCGCCAGCATGAAGGAGCCGCGGTGGGGCAGTTCCGCCCCCTCCAGCGTGTGCCAGGTGATCAGGGCATTCTCCTCGACCTTGTCGAGCGTGGAGGTCCAGCACAGCTCGACCCCGCCGGGACCGCGGGCGATCCACCGGCTGTCCTTCTCCGACAGCACGTCGACCCGCTCCAGGTGGCTCATCAGCCTGGGCAGGTTCGCGACGTTGCGCCAGAAGCGGAAGATCGTCTCGGGCGGGGCGGCGATGGTCACCACCGCCTGGGTCGTCGTCGGCTCCTCCGCCACCGGCAGCAGCCCCGCCACGCCGCTGCGCAGGCCGTCCGGCAGATGCGCCTCGCCCAGCCCCTCGCGCAGGGCGCGGGCGACCGGAACGCCGGCGGCCCCCGCCAGGAACAGCCCGCCGCCCAGCGCCATCAGCGCGGCCCCGGCCCAGGAGCCGCGGCGCGCCCCGGCCAGCCCGAGCGCCGTGCCGCCGAGGATCGCCGCCCAGCGCTCCGCCGCCCCGGCCTCCCCCACCGGCAGGCCGCCGTCCCGCCCGTCCCGCGAAACCATCTGCGAGGATGTCATCTCCCCTCCTTGCCCGCCCGTCGGTCCGGTCCACCCATCGGTCCGGCCGCCATCCGGGGCGCTGTTTCCGCTCCGTCGCGTATCCCAGGCAGGAACAGCCGGGCTGGGGCTTCGTCTCGCATGCCGGAAGGCGCAGAGGGGCAAGGCAACAGCCGGCGCCCCGAAGTGTTACCGGAAGGACGCTCGGATGAGGGAGGAGGCGATGCCGTTGCTGACTGCGGAGGTCGAAGACCCGGTGGAGGACGGATATCGCCCGGTCGTGATGGAGACCGATCGCGGGCCGGTCGCGGCGCGCTACTACCCGGCGGCGGACGCCCGTCTGGCGGTGCTGTGGATCGGCGGCGTCGGCGGCGGGTTCGACACGCCGGCCCGCGGCCTCTATCCCCGGCTGGCGGCGGATCTGGCGGCGCGCGGCGTCGCCTCGCTGCGGGTGCGCTTCCGCGAGGCGGGCGACATGGAGGACTGCGTCTACGACGTGTTGTGCGGCCTCAGCTTCCTCGGCCGGGAGGGCATCCACCATGTGGCGCTGGTCGGCCACTCCTTCGGGGCGGCGGTGGCGATCCAGGCGGCGGCGTCGAACCGCGGGGCGGTCTGCACGGTGATCGGGCTAGCCTCCCAGGGCTACGGCACCGACCCGGTGCGCGACCTCGCCTGTCCGATCCTGCTGGTCCATGGCGAGGCCGACGAGATCCTGTCGCCCGCCTGCTCGCTGCACATCCACCGCTTGGCGCGCGAGCCGAAGAAGCTGGTGCTGATGCCGGGCTCCAGCCACTGCCTGGACGAAACGGCCGAAGCGGTCTGCCGCGAGGTCAAGGAGTGGCTCGACCGCACGCTGATCGATCCTTGAGAGGCCGGCCCCCCGCTCCTGAAAGGCCAGTCCGGAAAGCGGAACGCCCGCCCCCACGGTGGTGGAGGGCGGGCGTTCCGGTCCGGTAAAGCCGGGAAGACAGGCGTCAGGTGAACAGGCTCGACACCGACTTCTCCTCGCTGATGCGCATGATGGCCTCGGCGAGCAGCGGGGCGATGGTGAGCTGGCGGATATTGCGGGAGACCCGCACCGCCTCGGTCGCCTGGATGCTGTCGGTGGTGACGAGCTGGACCAGCGGCGACACCGCGACGCGGGCGACCGCGCCGCCGGACAGCACGCCGTGGGTGCAGTAGGCATGCACCGACTTGGCGCCGGCCTCCATCAGGGCGACGGCGGCGTTGCACAGCGTCCCGCCGGAGTCGACGATGTCGTCCAGCAGGATGCAGCGGCGGCCCTTGGCGTCACCGATGATGTTCATCACCTCCGACACGCCGGCGCGCTCGCGCCGCTTGTCGATGATGGCGAGATCGACGTCCAGCCGCTTGGCCAGCGCGCGGGCGCGCACCACGCCGCCGACGTCGGGCGACACGATGGTCACCTCGTTCACGTCCTCGAAGCTGGTCCGGATGTCCTTCTCGAACACCGGGGCCGCCATCAGGTTGTCGGTCGGGATGTCGAAGAAGCCCTGGATCTGGCCGGCATGCAGATCCATCGTCAGCACGCGGTTGGCGCCGGCCTGGGTGATCAGGTTGGCGACCAGCTTGGCCGAGATCGGCGTGCGCGGACCGGTCTTGCGGTCCTGCCGGGCATAGCCGTAATAGGGAATGACCGCCGTGATGCGCCGGGCCGACCCGCGCCGCAGCGCGTCGATGGTGACCAACAGCTCCATCAGGTTGTCGTTGGCCGGGAACGAGGTGGACTGGACGACGAACACGTCCTCGCCGCGCACGTTCTCGAGGATTTCGACGAACACCTCCATGTCGGAAAACCGGCGCACGCTCGCTTTGGTCAGCGGCACGCCGAGACAAGTGGAGATGGCCTCGGCCAGCGGACGGTTGCTGTTGCCGGCAAGCACCTTCATCGCAGTCGGCTCTCTCTGCAGGGAAACGGCTCAAGGAGCCGCCCCGGCCAAGGCCCGGATGGCACCCCTTGAAAACGCGGCGGACCATAACAAAGGGCCGTGCCCATGTAAACGTTCGATGACGGTCCCCCACCCGTCGAAGGGAAATCGGCCCTGCGGCACGAGCATGGCCGCGGCCGTGCGTCATCGCACCGCGTCCCGGCCCTGCCCCTGGCCGTTGCGCGGGGAAAGCTGCGCCTTGGCGATGTGGAGCTTCATCCGCAGGTCGGCCTTGGCGAAATGGTCGAGGAACCAGAAGGGCAGGAGCTGGTCGGCCTTCTGCTTCACATAGCCGAAGGAGAAGGCGGACTCCCCGGCCTGCACCTGCTCCATGATCTCGTCGAGCAGCACGCACAGCCGGCGGTGCTGGGCACGGTGTTCGGCCAGATGCGGATAGCCGATGGCCGCCTGCACCTTCTCCTCGCGCAGGAAGTGGCGGCGGCTGTGGTCGCGCAGCTCCTCCAGGACGGCGGAGGCCAGGGGACGGCCCTCCTCCCCGGCCGGAAGGACGAGGAAGCGGCGGATCAGCGCGATCTCCTCCTGGTGGTCCCGGTCGAGGCCGCCATTGTCCAGCGCCATCGCGTCGCGCCATTCGAGCATCGCGGCCGTCTCCCCTCCCCCGGCGCCACCGCTCCGGAAGAGATCATCCGATGGAAGTACCGGTGGTCATCATCGCCCAGATAACCTTCGTCTTCAATCGATTCGGAGACCGAACAGTCCCGTCCCGGACGTTCCGCGGCGGCGTTCCCGCCGGTCAGCCCTGCAGGACGATGGCCGACAGGCCCCGGCCGTAATCCGGCTCGCCGCGCAGGCAGGAGCGGCGGTAGCTGAAGAAGCGGTCCTCCTCCGCCACCGTGTCGTTGGGGCAGCGCTGGATCACCTCCACCCCGGCATCGCCCAGGCGGCGGGTGACATAGGCCGCGAGGTCGAACAGGAAATGGCCATCGCGCCGGGCCGGGGCGAAATAGTCGCGGTTGCGCGAATCCTCGTCGAGGAAAGGTGTCGGGAACTCCGGACCCACCTCGTAGGAGCGCTGGGCGATGCAGGGACCGATGCAGGCGACGATGCGGCCGGGCTTGGCGCCCAGCTCCACCATGCGGGCGACGGTGGCCTCCAGCACGCCGCCCTTGGCGCCCTTCCAGCCGGCATGCGCCGCCCCGATCACCCGCGCCTTGTTGTCGGCGAACAGCACCGGCGCGCAGTCCGCCGTCAGGATGCCGAGCGCGATGCCGGGCACCGCGGTCGCCATGGCGTCGGCCTGCGGCGCCTCCTCCGGCGCCCAGGGGGTCTCGACCACCACGCAGGTCGGGCTGTGGACCTGATAGCAGGTGACGAGATTCTCCGGCGCCACTTCCATCCGGGCGGCGGCGCGGGCGCGGTTCTCGCGCACCGCGGCCGGCGCGTCCTTGGAGCCGAGCCCGCAGTTCAGCGAGCCGTAGAGGCCGGTGGACACACCCCCGGTGCGGGTGAAGAAGGCATGGCGGATATGGGTGATGTCGTTCAGCGCACCGAGCGTGATCACTGCCCCGGTCCCTTCCTTGTATGGTCTCTTGGTCCAGCTCTTACGGGGTCTCGAACCCGGCGGGCGGTCCCAGCCCCGGGCTGGTCAGGGCGAGGACCTTGAACAGGGTGCCCATTTGGGCGGGTTCGATCAAGCGGGCCAGCGCGCCGCGGATGTCCGCCGCCTGCGCCGGACTCGCCGATTTCTCCAGGATCTGCGCCCTCTGCCGGATGCCCAGCCGCACCAGCCACTCCCCCTGTTCCACCGGCCCGAAGGCCTCGGCCCCGCCCTCGCGCGCCGCCGCGGCGATGGTGGCGAAGTCGACATGGGCGGTCAGGTCGGCCTCTCCCGGCGACTCCAGGACCGGCGCATAGGCGTGGCGGCGCAGCGCCTGGAGGGTGTCGCCGACCGCCGGGCCGACGGCATGGCCGTAGTCGATGGCGACCGCCGCCCCGGGATGGGCCGCCAGCCGGGCGCCGATCGTCCGCGCCACCGCCTGCGATGCCGGGGAGACCTCCACCACGCTGCCCTCCGGCGCCTCGCGCAGCCGGTCCGGCACCAGCCGGGCGCCGGAACTGCCGAAGGCCTCCAGCACGAAGCGGAAGCGCGGCTCCTCTTCGGTCCCCGCCGGATCCAGGTCGACCAGCCGCTCGAACCAGCCATGGCCGGTCTTCTGCACCTGGCGGACCGGCAGGGCGTCGAAGAACTCGTTGGCGATCAGCAGGGTCGGCCCCTCGGGCACATCCTCCAGCCGGTCGTGCCACTGCACGGCCCCGCCCGGCGTCTGGCTCAGAGTCTGGCGCTGGCGCTCCCGCAGGGTCGGGCTGGTCTCCACCAGATGAACCTGCACCGCCTGCCGGAAGGCCGGCACGACGGAGGCGGCGCGCAGCGCGTCCTGCATCAGCGTGCCGCGCCCCGGCCCCAGCTCCACCAGATGGAACGGTGCCGGCCCGCCCAGCCGCGCCCAGCTGTCGACGCACCACAGCCCGACCAGCTCGCCGAACATCTGGCTGATCTCGGGCGCGGTGGTGAAGTCGCCGGACACGCCGAAGGGGTCCCGGCGCATGTAGTAGCCGAAGCGCGGGTGGCCCAGCGCTTCCGCCATGAAGGCGGCGACGCTCAGCGGCCCGTCCATCAGGATGCGGCGGGCGAGATGGCGGGCGAGCGTCTCGGCGGCCATGGCGTCAGACCGCCAGCGGCTGGTGGCGGGCGCGCAGCACCAGCCACAGCCCGATCAGCACCATGGGCAGCGACAGCAACTGCCCCATGGTCGCCCCGGCGAACAGGAAGCCGAGCTGCGGGTCGGGCTCGCGGAAGAACTCCACCACGATGCGCGACAGGCCGTAGCCGATCAGGAACAGCCCGCCGATGGTGCCCGGCCGGCTGCGCACGGACGGCATGCGCGCCAGCACCGCCAGAATGACGAACAGCACCGCCCCTTCCAGCGCCGCCTCGTAGAGCTGGCTCGGATGGCGGGGCAGTTGCAGCGGGTCGCGCGGGAAGACCATCGCCCAGGCGAAGTCCGGGGCCGGGCGGCCGTACAGCTCGCCATTGATGAAGTTGGCGATGCGGCCGAAGAACAGACCGATGGGGGCCGCCGCGGCGATCAGGTCGCCCAGCGCCAGGAAGGAGATGCCGCGGCTGCGCGCGAACAGGAAGATCGCCAGCAGCACGCCGGTCATGCCGCCGTGGAAGGACATGCCGCCGTGCCAGACCTGCAGCGCGTCCAGCGGGTTTTCCAGATAGTAAGGCAGGTTGTAGAACAGCACATAGCCGATCCGCCCGCCCAGGATGGTGCCGACCACCGCCCAGGTCAGGAAATCGTCGAAATCCTCCGGCGACGGCCGGCCGGGCGTGACGCGGGCCAGCGACAGGCAATAGCGCCAGCCCAGCACGAAGCCCGCCAGATAGGCCAGCGCGTACCAGCGGATCACCACCGGCCCGACGGCCAGCGCCACCGGATCGATGGCGGGAAACGGGATGGCGAGCATTCGGTAAACCCCCTCGGCCAGGTGACGGCCGGCAAGCGGCCGACGGTGGAGCCGTCCGGTCGATCGTCCGGAGTCGGGCGCTCCATCTTATTGAACCGGATATCTATTGGTCCGGACAGGCGATGTCAAAGCATCGCCGTACGGGCGCCGGTGCGCGTCCGGCAGGGCTGCCGGGCGTGATGTGGTGTCGCACCGGCATCCCGTGACACTGGCCCGCGGCGGCACAATGGTACACAAAGCACTGAACGATCCCTCCCCCGGCGCCGCCCCGCGGTTCCGGCCGCCCCGGCGACCATGGCTGTCCTCCCGTCCTCCGCTCTCCCGGCCTCCGATGCGACGCCCGCCGACGTCCTGGCCGACGTCCTGGCCGACGTCGTGGTGATGGGGGGTGGCGTCGCCGCCCTGTGCGCCGCCCTCTCCGCCCGGCGGGCGGGGGCCGTGGTCGTGCTGCTGGAGGCGGCCCCTCCCGCGCTTCGCGGCGGCAACGCCCGCCATTCCCGCAACATGCGGATCCGGCACGAGGCGCCGACGCCCTTCACCCCCGGCCGCTACGACGCCGAGGACTGGCGCACAGACCTGCTGCGCGCGACGCACGGCCGGACGGACGCGGCGCTGGCCGCCCTGCTGGTGCGGGAGTCCGGCGACATCGTCGACTGGCTCGCCGCCCATGGCGTGCTCTTCCAGTCGCCGGACGACGGGCTGCTGCCCTATTCCCGCAAGACCGCCTTCTTCCACGGCGGCGGCAAGGCGCTGGTCAATGCCCTCTACGCCACCGCGGCCAAAGCGGGCGTCGTCATCCGCTACGGCAGCGAGGTGACGGGGCTGGAGATCGCCGCCGGCCGGCCGCTGGCGACCGTCCGCGAGGGCGGAACCGAACGGCGGCTGGCCGCCCGCGCCGTCGTCGTCGCCTCCGGCGGTTATCAGGCCGACCGGGACTGGCTGCGGCGGCAGTGGGGCGAGGCCGCCGACGCGCTGGTGGTGCGCGGCACGCCCCATGCCACGGGACGGCCGCTGCGCGCCCTTCTCGACCTCGGCGCGGCGCCGGTCGGCGATCCCGGTTGGAGCCACATGGTCGCGGTGGACGCGCGTTCGCCGGACATGGATGGCGGGATCGTCACGCGGCTCGACGGCATGGCGCAGGGCATCGTGGTGGACGGGAGCGGCCACCGCTTCGCCGACGAGGGGGCGGAGACCGGGCCGGCCCGCTTCGCCGCCTGGGGGAGCGCCTGCTGCACCGGCAGCCGGCCTATCTCCTGTTCGATTCCCGGATCGAGCAGCGCTTCGCCCCGCCGCTCTATCCGCCGATCCGCGCCGGCAGCGTCGCGGCCCTCGCCAGGCAACTCGACCTCGACCCGGCAACGCTGGAGGAGACGGTGCGCACCTTCAACGCGGCGATCCGCCCGGGCGCCACCCCGCTGGACAGCCGCACGGTCGGGCTGGCCCCCGACAAGAGCCGTCTCGCCCAGCCCCTCGCGACTCCGCCCTTCGGAGCCATCCCGATGCGGCCGGGCATCACCTCGACCAACCAGGGGGTGCGGGTGGACCGCCGGACCCGCATCCTGACGACCGCGGGTGTCCCCTTGCCCGGCCTCTATGCCGCCGGCGTCGTCATGGCGCCCAACATCCTCGGCCGCGGCTACCTCGCCGGCGGCGCCATGACCATCGGGGCGGTGTTCGGCCGCATCGCCGGGCGGGAGGCGGCGGCCCATGCGCTCGCCTGACGCCCCGACCCCGGCCGCGGGGGAAAGCCCCGACGCCGCGGAGGCGCGGCGGGTCCTGCTGCTGTGCAACGCCTGCCAGTTCTGCGACGGCTACTGCCCGGTCTTCCCGGCGCTGAAGCGGCGGCGGACCCTGGCCGAGGCCGACCTGACCTTCCTCGCCAACCTCTGCCACAACTGCCGGGCCTGCTATCACGCCTGCCAGTACGCACCGCCGCACGGCTTCGCCGTCAACCTGCCGCGCAGCCTCAGCCTCGTCCGGCAGGACAGCTATGCCCGGCATGTCCGGCCGGCCCCGCTCGGGCGGCTGTTCCGGCGCAACGGGCAGGTGGTTCTGGGGTTCACCGCCGCCCTCGTCGCCGCCCTGCTGCTGGCCGCCCTGGCGCTGATCCCGGCGGAGCTGCTGTTCGCCCGCCATGCCGGGCCGGGCGCCTTCTACCGCCTCGTCCCCTGGCCGCTCATGGCCGGCGTCGCCGGTCTGGCCGCCGGCTGGGCGGTGCTGGCCGTGGGATGCAGCGTCGCCTCGCTGTGGCGCGCCATGGGACCGGCGCCACGCGCCGCCCTGGCGCCGTCGCTGTGGGAAGCGGTGCGCGACGCGGTGAGCCTGCGCCATCTCGGCGGCGGCGGGGCCGGCTGCAACGACCGGACGGAGCGCTTCTCGACCGTCCGGCGGCGCTTCCACCACGCCATGGCCGGCGGCATGGTGCTGTGCTTCGCCGCCACGTCGGTCGCCACGATCTACGACCACCTGTTCGGCTGGCCGGCGCCCTATCCGCTGCTCAGCCTGCCGGTGCTGCTGGGAACGGCGGGCGGGATCGGCGTGATGGCCGGGACCGCCGGGCTCGCCGCGCTGAAATGGCGGGCCGATCCTGGGCCGGTCGCCCAGGAGGTGCAGGGGACGGACCTCGCCCTGCTGGTCCAGCTCTTCCTGGCGGCGGCGAGCGGGCTTGTCCTGCTGGCGCTGCGCGACGGCCCGGCGATGGGCGTGCTCCTGCTCGCCCATCTCGGCATCGTGCTCGCGCTGTTCCTGACGGTGCCCTGCGGAAAGCTGCTGCATGCGCCCTTCCGCCTCGCCGCGCTGCTGCGCGACGCGCTGGAACGGCGGGTCAGCGGTAGGGGTCGGGCTGCGACAGGAAGTCCTGCACGTAGCGGCGCACCCCCTCCTCCAGCTCCGTGAAGGGCTGGTCGAAGCCGGCGGTGCGCAGCCGCTCCGTCTTCGCCTGGGTGTAGTACTGGTACTTGCCGCGCAGGTTCTCAGGCATGTCGAAATACTCGACGCGCGGCTCCAGCCCCATGGCGGCGAAGGTCGCCAGCGCCAGATCCCTGAAGCTGCGGGCCTTGCCGGTGCCGACGTTGAACAGGCCGCTGACCTCCGGATGGTCGTAGAGCCACAGCATCACGGCGACGCAGTCGTCGACATGGATGAAGTCGCGGAGTTGCCCGCCATCCTCGTAGCCGTCGAGATGCGACTTGAACAGGCGGGCGGGGTTGCCGGCACGAAGCTGCGGATACAGCTTGGCGACGACGCTCATCATGTCGCCCTTGTGCTGCTCGTTCGGGCCGTAGACGTTGAAGAACTTCAGTCCGGCCCACTGCGGCGGCGCGATGTCGCCGTTGGCGACCACGCGGGCGATCCGGCGGTCCACCAGATGCTTGGACCAGCCATAGGCGTTGAGCGGCCGCAGCCGCGCCAGCCCCTCGCAGGAGCCGTCGTCGTCGAACCCGGCCGAGCCGTCGCCGTAGGTCGCCGCCGACGAGGCGTAGATCAGCCGGCAGCCGCGCCAGGAGCACCAGCGCCAGAGGTCGAGCGTCAGCGCGACGTTGTTGGCGACGATCTTGTCGACGTCCCGCTCGGTCGTCGCCGAGATGGCGCCGAGATGGAAGACGGTGTCGATCTCCGCCGCGTTCTGGTCGAGGAAGGCCAGCGTCGCCTCGGGCGCCACCAGCGTCGCCACCTCGCGCTTGGCGAGGTTCTGCCATTTCTCGCCGTCCTCGAAGCGGTCGATCACCGCCACCTCGGTCAGCCCGCGCTGAGCCAGCGCCGCCACAAGGTTGGAGCCGATGAAGCCGCCCCCGCCGGTGACCACGATCATGCCGGATGTCCGCTGTTGCCTGACGCTGGCGCCCTTATAGGCGCCGCGGCCCGACGGGGCAAGCCGGCCCTCTCCCGCCCCGCCGGGGCACGGGAAAGGGCGCGGCCGTCAGCCCCCGCCCTTACTTCGCCGCGCGGTTGGCCGCGCTGATCAGCGCGCGCAGCGAGGCGGTCACGATGTCGGCGTCCAGCCCGACGCCGAACAGGGTGCTGCCCTCGCCGGTCTTCACCTCGACATAGGCGCAGGCCTGGGCGTCCTCGCCGCTGCCGACCGCATGCTCGCGGTAGTCGACGACGTGCAGGTTCAGCCCCATGCCCTGGCGCAGCGCGTCCAGGAAGGCGTCGATCGGGCCGTTGCCCTTGCCCTTGATGGTCAGCGGCTTGCCGTCGCGCTCCACCACGGCGGTCAGGGCGCGCGGGCCGCTGTTCGGGCCGCGCGGCTCGGTGCCGTGCTCGACCAGGGCGAAGGGCTTGTCGTTCTCCAGATACTCGGCGACGAAGGCGGCGTGGATGTCGGCCGGGGCCAGCTCCTTCCCCGTCTCGTCGGCGATGCGCTGCACGATCTTGGAGAACTCGATCTGCAGGCGGCGCGGGATCTGCAGGCCGTAGTCCTTCTCCAGCACATAGGCGATGCCGCCCTTGCCGGACTGGCTGTTGATGCGGATCACCGCCTCGTAGCTGCGGCCCAGATCCTGCGGGTCGATGGGCAGGTACGGCACCTCCCACTTGCCGGTGTTGGACTTGGCCAGCGCCTTCAGCCCCTTGTTGATGGCGTCCTGGTGCGAGCCCGAGAAGGCGGTGAACACCAGCTCGCCGGCATAGGGGTGGCGCGGATGGACCGGCAGCTGCGTGCAGTATTCCGACACGCGCACCAGCTCGTTGATGTCGTCGATCTGCAGGCCGGGGTCGACGCCCTGGGTGAACAGGTTCAGCGCCAGCGTCACCACGTCGACGTTGCCGGTGCGCTCGCCGTTGCCGAACAGCGTGCCCTCCACCCGGTCGGCGCCGGCCAGCATGCCCAGCTCGGCCGCCGCCACAGCGGTGCCGCGGTCGTTGTGCGGATGCAGGGAGATGATGGCGCAGTCGCGGTTCTTCAGGTTGCGGCAGAACCACTCGATCTGGTCGGCGTGGACGTTCGGCGTCGACATCTCCACCGTCGCCGGCAGGTTCAGGATGACGCGGTTCTGCGGGGTCGGCTGCCAGACCTCCATCACCGCCTCGCAGATCTCCAGCGCGAAGTCCAGCTCGGTGCCGGTGAAGCTCTCCGGCGAATACTGCAGCACGATCTCCGTCTCCGGATGCTCGGCGGCCAGCTGCTTGACCAGCCTGGTGCCGGCGACGGCGATGTCGATGATGCCCTGGCGGTCCAGCCCGAACACCACGCGGCGCTGCAGCTCGGAGGTCGAGTTGTACAGGTGGACGATGGCGCGCTTGGCGCCCTTGATGCCCTCGAAGGTGCGGCGGATCAGCTCCTCGCGCGACTGGGTCAGTACCTGGATGGTGACGCCGTCGGGGATCTTGCTGCCGTCGATGATCTCGCGGCAGAAGTCGAAATCGGTCTGCGAGGCGGCCGGGAAGCCGACCTCGATCTCCTTGAAGCCCATGCGCAGCAGCATGTCGAACATGGCGCGCTTGCGGTCCGGCCCCATCGGCTCGATCAGCGCCTGGTTGCCGTCGCGCAGGTCGACCGAGCACCACATCGGCGCCTTGTCCAGCGCACGGTTCGGCCACTGGCGGTCGGTCAGCTTTACCGGCGGGAAGGGCGTGTACTTGATGTGGCCGTTGCGGCCGGCTTCGCTGCGGTCGGTCCGGCTGGCGGCGGGGGAAGCGACGTGGGTCATGGCGCCTTGGTCTCTCCTGCTGGCCCCGGGTCCGGCCTCTCTCGGAGGGTCTTCGGCCGGGGCGTCGTACTCGCGGTCTGCAATGCGGGCGGGCCGGCTTTCGCTACAGCCGCTGAGCCGCCGGTCGGGCTCAGCGACCGCCCGTAAGTCGCAGCCCCGGCCTCGTCGCCCGGGAGACGGCGGATCCGCCGATGAACCTGTGATCGCTCATGGGAAAAGACACTTCGACCGATAAAAAAGAAGACGAACGCGCAACTGCCCGGACGCTTACAGCGCCGGGTCGATAAGTCGAAGAAGGGCGTTCTGGCGGTCGATGCTGGTCATGACGCGCACTGTGCGCAGGCAGGATGGTCCTGTCAAGCCCGCATTGCCCGTCCGGCCGCCGCAGCGCAACATCCGCCGGGACTCTCCTCCGGAAGATGGCCGGCCTCGGAAGAATCAGAAGAAGAGGTGGTACAGCGCCGGCAGCAGCATCGCGGTCGCCAGCCCGTTCAGCCCCATGCCCAGCCCGGCGAAGGCGCCGGCCACCTCGTTGACCTGCAGCGCGCGGGCCGTGCCGATGCCGTGCGCCGCCACCCCCATGCCGAAGCCGCGCGCCCGCCAGTCCTTCACCCGGACGAGGTTCAGCACCCAGGTGCCGAAGGTCGCGGCGATGATGCCGGTCAGGATGACCAGCACGGCGGTCAGCGACGGCAGGCCGCCGATCTGCTCCGACACGCCCATGGCGATGGGCGAGGTCACCGACTTCGGCGCCAGCGACAGCAGCGTCGCCTTGGAGGCGCCGAAGGCCCAGGCCAGCGCCACCGCGCTGAGGGCCGAGGCGGCCGAGCCGACCAGCAGCGCCACCACCAGGGCCGGCGCCGACTGCCGCACCTCGCTGAACTGGTTGTAGAGCGGCACCGCCAGCGCGACCGTCGCCGGACCCAGCAGGAAATGCACGAACTGGGCGCCGTCGAAATAGGTCTTGTACTCCACCCCGGTCAGCGACAGCGTGACCGCCAGCAGCAGCACGGCGATCAGCACCGGGTTGAAGACCGGGCGGCGCCCCAGCCGCTCGAACACCCACAGCCCGGCCTGATAGGCCACCAGGGTGAGCGTCAGCCCGGCGAGCGGGCTCGCCGACAGATAGACCCAGAGGACGTGGAGGTCGGTGTTCACGGCGCGCCCTCCCCGTCGTCCTGCGCCGGGCGGCGCAGCATCAGGCTCATCACCTTGGCGGTGACGGCGATGCCGAACAGCGTGCTGCCGAACAGCGCGATCACGATGGGCAGCGCCTCGGCCTCCAGCCGGCCGGCATGCACCATCACCCCGACGCCCGCCGGCACGAAGAGAAGCGAGAGGTGCCGCAGCAGCCCGGCCGCCGCGTCCTGCAGCGGGTGCGGGACATGGCCGCGCGCCAGCAGGCCGGCGAACAGGATCACCATGCCCAGCACCGGGCCGGGCACCGGCAGGCCGGTCAGCCGCACGGCCAGCTCGCCGACGAGCTGGCAAATCAGAAGGATGGTCAGGGATCCGAGCATCAGGATGGTTCCGACAGGTTCCGGTTGGTCGCCGGCCAGCGTCCCGCAGAGTGCCGCACCGGATCAAGCCGCGATCGGCGCAGGGGAACGCGCCCTACCCCGCACTTGACGCCGGGCGCCCGGGGAGCTATGACCGCGCCACCGCGTCGGCACCCCTGGAGGCCGGCGCCTTTTCTGTTTTCAGGAGCACATCATGACCAAGATCGTTCCGCTCGGCGCACAGGTGCGCGAACGGGCCGGCAAGGGGACCGCCCGCCAGACCCGCCGCGATGGCCGCATTCCGGCCGTCATCTACGGTGGCAAGCAGGCTCCTCTCAGCATCTCGCTCGAGAAGTTCGAGTTCAACCGCGTCCTCAGCCAGCCGGGCTTCTTCACCCACCTGTACGACGTGACCGTCGACGGGACCGCCCACCGCGTGCTGCCGCGCGACGTGCAGTTCCACCCGGTCACCGACCTGCCGCTGCATGTCGACTTCCTGCGCGTGACCAGCGACACCCGCGTCGTGGTGCATGTCCCGGTCGAGTTCGCCGAGCAGGACAAGTCCCCGGGCCTGAAGCGCGGCGGCGTGCTGAACATCGTCCGCCACTCGCTGGACCTGGAAGTCCCGGCCGACAGCATCCCGGAGCAGGTGACCATCTCCTGCGAGGGCTTCGATGTCGGCGACTCCATCCACATCTCGGCGGTGAAGCTGCCGGAGGGTGCGGTGTCGGTCATCACCGACCGCGACTTCACGATCGCCACGATCGTCGCTCCGTCGGGCCTGAAGTCCGAGGAAGCCGCCGCCCCGGCGGCCGAGGGCTGATCCCCTCCGAGCCTCCGGACCGGGTGTTTACAGCGGGGGGCTTCGGCCCCCTGCTTCGTTTTCGGGCCTCCCCTGATCCGGCCCGGACTTCTGTGGAGATCGCATCCCATGCTGCTGCTGGTCGGATTGGGCAATCCCGGCGCCGAATATGCGCGCAACCGGCACAACATCGGCTTCATGGCGGTGGAGGCCATCGCCCGCCGCCATAATTTCGGCCCGTGGAAGAAGCGCTTCCAGGGCCAGACCTGCGAAGGCACCGTCGCCGGCGAGAAGGTGCTGGCGCTGGAGCCGCTGACCTTCATGAACGTCTCCGGCCAGTCGGTCGTCGCCGCCCTGCAGTTCTTCAAGCTGAAGCCGGAGAACGTCGTCGTCATCCATGACGAGCTCGACCTGCCGCCCGGCAGGATCCGGGTGAAGAAGGGCGGCGGCCATGGCGGTCACAACGGCCTGCGCTCCATCGACAGCCACATCGGCAAGGACTACTGGCGCATCCGCCTGGGCATCGGCCATCCCGGCAACAAGGATCTGGTCAGCGGCTACGTGCTGCACGACTTCGCCAAGGCCGACCAGAGCTGGATCGACCCGCTGATCGACGCCGTCGCCGACAACCTGCCCCTGATGGTCGACGGACAGCCCGAGCTGTTCATGAACAAGGTGACGGTGGCGACGCAGGGGAAGTGACGCCCGTCTCCCCCACTTCCCGTTTGCTCTTTGCGCGCCCACGTAGGATAAAGCGCTCCAATTTCCAGCATTTCCGACGGCGAGCACCCTCATGGGCTTCAATTGCGGCATCGTCGGCCTGCCCAACGTCGGCAAGTCGACCCTGTTCAACGCGCTGACCGCCACCCAGGCGGCGGAGGCGGCGAATTTTCCCTTCTGCACCAAGGAGCCGAACGTCGGCCGCGTCGGCGTGCCCGACCCGCGGCTGGACAAGCTGGCGGAGATCGCCAAGTCGCAGAAGATCATCCCAACCCAGCTCGAATTCGTCGACATCGCCGGGCTGATCCGCGGCGCCTCCAAGGGCGAAGGGCTGGGCAACCAGTTCCTCGCCAACATCCGCGAGGTGGACGCCATCGTCCATGTGCTGCGCTGCTTCGAGGATGACGACATCACCCATGTCGAGGGCAACGTCGATCCCCTGCGCGACGCCGAGGTGGTCGAGACCGAGCTGATGCTCGCCGACATGGAAAGCCTGGAGCGCCAGCTCACCAGCCTCCAGAAGAAGGCCAAGGGCGGCGACAAGGACAGCAAGGTCAAGGCCGACCTGATGGAGCGCGCGCTCAAGGTCCTGCAGGACGGCAAGCCCGCCCGCGTCGTCGAGGTGAGCGAGGAGGAGAAGCCGGTCTTCAAGCAGTTCATGCTGCTGACCTCCAAGCCCGTGCTCTACGTCTGCAACGTCGAGGAGGCCTCGGCCGCCACCGGCAACGGCTTCTCCGCCAAGGTCGCCGAGAAGGCCAGGGCCGAGAATGCCGGGATGGTCGTCATCTCCGCCGCCATCGAGTCCGAGGTCGCCCAGCTCGCCGACCCGGCCGAGAAGGCCGAGTTCCTGGAATCGATGGGGCTGGAGGAGACCGGCCTCAACAAGCTGATCAGGGCCGGCTTCCAGCTTCTCGACCTCATCACCTTCTTCACCGTCGGTCCGAAGGAGGCGCGCGCCTGGACCGTGCGCCGCGGCGCCAAGGCTCCGGAGGCCGCCGGCGTCATCCACACCGACTTCGAGCGCGGCTTCATCCGGGCCGAGACGATCGACTTCGAAAGCTATGTCACGCTCGGCGGCGAACAAGGCGCCAAGGACGCCGGAAAGATGCGCCAGGAAGGCAAGGAGTATGTCGTCCAGGACGGCGACATCTTCCACTTCCGCTTCAACGTCTGAGATACGGCGAACGACTGTTCGACGGGCTGATCTTTATTCATGGCGGGGCCGGTCTCTTGTCACAGAGGCCGGCCCATTGTTTTTGTCCGCTAATTGTCACACGTTGCCCCGTCGTTAACTCTTCCGCGCAGGGCCGGGAACCGGTTAACTACCCCTTATAACAAGGTTAACAAAAACTTACCGGCGCTGTTTATGCCCGAGCCGGGGCTTGTGGCCAAGGGATGGCAAGGCGGCGGATGCCAAGATGGCGGATGCCGGTCCGGCGGCTCCCGGGGCCGACGGTTGTTGGGGGACAGGATGGCGGCGAACCGGATTGCCAACGACGATGGGGCGCCGTCCGAGGGACAGGACAGCTTCCTCGACCGGGTCCGCGACGCCATCGTGCATGACGAGATCTCGCTGGCCTACCAGCCGCAGGCGGACACCCACGGCGGGCAGCTCACCGGCTTCGAATCCCTCGCCCGCTGGCGGCTGCCGGACGGCACGGTGATCCCGCCGGACGTCTTCATCCCGATGGCCGAGAGCAGCGACGCCATCCATCTGCTGGGCTCCTGGCTGCTGCAGCGCGCCTGCGAGACGGCGGCCGGCTGGCTGAAGGCCGGGCTGCCCGACCTCCCCATCGCGGTCAACGTCTCCGGCCGGCAGTTCGACGACCCCGGCTTCGCCCGCACGGTGCTGGGCATCCTCATCGACACCGGCCTTCCCGCCGCGAACCTGAAGCTGGAGCTGACGGAGACCGCGCTGTTCACCCACAGCGTCACCGCGCGGGAGATGCTGACGGAGCTGCGCGGCGCCGGGGTGCGGCTGGTGCTGGACGATTTCGGCACCGGCTATTCCTCGCTGGCCCTGCTGCGCCGGGTGCCGGTGGAATCGCTGAAGATCGACAAGAGCTTCGTCCAGGCCATGGTGACCGACCGCGACGCGGCGGCGATCGTCCATGCGGTGGTGGAGCTGGCCCATGCGCTGGGCATGACGGTGATCGCCGAGGGGGTGGAGACGACGGAGCAGCTCCACTATCTCCGCGCCTTCCGCTGCGACCGCATCCAGGGTTACCTGCTCGGCCGGCCGATGGCTGCGGCGGAGGTGCCGGACTTCATCGCCCAGCTCCAGCGCCAGCCGCCGGAGAGCCGGATCGTCCCGCCGCGGAGCGTTGATCGGCCGACAGGGCAATGACCCGCCGGGTCTCGTCCCACTCCGTCAGCGCGGCGGCCTCGTCGGGCGTCGCCCAGCGGGCCTCCAGCGCATCGTCGGCGCAGGCCGGATCGCCCGCCACCCAGTCGGCCGCGACCTCCACCAGCGTGTAGTGGAAGCGGACGCGGCCGGCCTCGTCGCGGGTGATGCCGTCGACCACCGTGACCACCCCGGTCGGCACGACGGTCAGGCCGGTCTCCTCGCGAACCTCGCGCACCGCCGTCTCGAACACCGTCTCGCCCACCGCCTGGGCGCCGCCCGGCAGCGCCCACTGGCCGAGCCGGGGCGCCCGGCCCCGCCGGATCAGCAGCACCCGGTCGTCCCGCCACACCACCACCCCCACCCCGACCCAGGGGCGGTCGGGGTACTCGCGCCGTCCGCGGTCGCCCTCCGGGCGCTCGGCGGGGGCGGCGTTCGGATCGCTCATGGGATCGGCCCTTTCCTGGTTCCGGGTTGCGCTTGACCCGACGCTATCCCACCTCGACAGTGGGAGGCCAGACCGGTTGCCGCCCGCATCTTCCTCCGTCGGCAGGATGCCCGATATGAAGCTGAACGAGATCCGCACCTTCGTCACCGTCGCCGAGGCGCAATCGGTGCAGGAGGCCGGCAACCGGCTGGGGCTGACCCAATCGGCGGTGTCGCGCCTGATCCAGCGGCTGGAGGCGGAGCTGGGGGTGGTCCTGTTCGACCGCCAGTCGAAACCGCTGGTGCTGACCCGCGACGGCGAGCTGGCCCTGGCCCATGCCCGGCGCATCCTGGCGGCCACCGCCGACCTGACCGGCGCCTTCGCCGGTTCGGCGGAGCCGCGCGGGCTGCTGCGGCTGGGGGTGGCGCATGTCCTGCTGCAGACCACCGCCCATGCCCCGCTCGACGATCTGCGCGCCCGCTTCCCCGGCCTGACCCTGCGGCTGCATTCCGACTGGAGCACGCCGCTGCTCGACCAGGTGCGCAACGGCTCGCTCGACGGGGCTGTGGTGCTGACCCATGACGACGACACGCCGCCGTCCGAGCTGGACAGCGTCTGCCTCAGCCGGGAGGAGGTGCGGGTGATCGCCGCCGCCGGGGCGCGAGACCTGCCGCCGACGCTGGCCGCGATGAACGCAACCGGCTGGGTGGTGCAGCCGGAGGGATGCCGCTACCGCAGCGCCATGGCCCACGCGCTCGGCCGCAGCGGCCTGACGCCCAACGTGACCGTCGAGGCGTTCGACCAGACGCTGCTGGTGTCGCTGGTCGCCCGCGGCGTCGGATACGGGCTGGCGCCGCTCCGGCTGATCGCCCGCACGGCCGACGCGGCGCGCATCCGGCCGGTCGCGGTGCCGGACTTCTCCCTGACCATCGCCGTCTGGCTGGTGCGCGGGCGCAATGTCGGGCGCGCCGGTATCGCGCTCGACGCACTGGAGGACAGCCTGCGGCACGAGCTGTCGCTGCCGGCCGAGCCGCCGGCCCGCTCGCTGGAGTGTCTCGCCCTGCATTCCGCGGCGGAATGATACGATTGACCATTATGAATTTGATGAAGGGCGGTTGCGGGCCTAAGGTCTGACACGGGCGCCCACGGACGATCCGCGGCGCAAACCAAGGGAGGACCTCGTGACAACCACCAGCCCGCAGCCGGGCGGCGCCGCATCCTGGCGCACGCCCGCCGTCATCGTCGCCTGCGGTTGCCTGATCTCGATGCTCGCCTTCGGCCCGAGATCGAGCATGGGTCTGTTCATCGGTCCGCTGTCCGAGGCGCATGGCTGGGGCCGCGACGTCTTCGCCCTGGCCATGGCGATCCAGAATCTGCTGTGGGGCGTCGGCGGTCCCTTCGCCGGCGCGCTGACCGACCGCTTCGGCCCCGGTCCCGTCCTGGCGGGGGGCGGCCTGCTCTACGCGCTCGGCCTCGTCCTCATGCCCTATGCCGACAGCAGCCTGATGCTGCACCTGTCGGCCGGCGTGCTGATCGGGCTCGGGCTGTCGGGCGCCTCCTTCGGCGTGGTGATCGCCGCCTTCAGCCGCATGCTGCCGCCGGAGAAGCGCTCCTGGTCGGTGGGCATCGCCACCGCCGCCGGGTCGATGGGCCAGTTCCTCTTCGCGCCGATGGGCCAGGCCTTCCTCGCCGCCTTCGGCTGGCAGAGCGCCCTGCTGATCCTCGGCGGCACCATGCTGATGGTTCCCGTGCTGGCGGCCGGCCTCGGCGGCGCCCGCGGCCATCACAACGCCCCGCCGGTGACCGGCGCCAACATCGGCTTCCTCGCCGCGATCCGTCAGGCCTTCCAGCACCGCAGCTATGTCCTGCTGGTCTCCGGCTTCTTCGTCTGCGGCTTCCAGCTCGCCTTCATCACCACGCACCTGCCGCCCTACCTGACGGAAGCCGGCATCAGCCCGTCGCTCGCCGCCTGGGCGCTGGCGCTGATCGGCCTGTTCAACATCGTCGGCTCCTACGCGTCGGGCGTGCTGTCGGGCAAGTACAGCAAGCGCTACCTGCTGTGCGCCAACTACTTCCTGCGCGGCCTGTCCACCGCCATCTTCATCCTGGTGCCGATCACGCCCGTCTCGGTGCTGCTCTACGCCGCGGTCATGGGCATCCTGTGGCTGTCCACCGTGCCGCCGACCTCCGGCCTCGTCGCCCTGATGTTCGGCACGCGCTACATGGGCATGCTCTACGGCTTCGCCTTCTTCAGCCATCAGGTCGGCGGCTTCCTCGGCGTCTGGCTGGGCGGCGTGCTCTACGAGAAGACCGGCTCCTACGACGTGGTGTGGTGGCTGGGCGTGGCGCTCGCCATGTTCGCGACCATCGTCCACTGGCCGATCGCCGAGAAGCCGGCCCCGTCCCTGGCCGCGGCCGAAGCGAAGGCGTAAGCTGTCCCATGAACGACCGTCCGCCGCCCTCCCCCATGTCCGACATGCCGCCGCCGGCCCCCTCCACCGGCGGCGGGATCGGCCACGGCTTCGCCCTGGCGCTGGGCGCGGTGGTGCTGGCGGTGTGGGCGGCGATGATGACGGTCTCGGTCCGGCAGGCGGCGCTGCCCGACGACACGGAGGGTCTGGTGCTCGCCGTCTTCCGCCCCGGCACCCCGGACGACGAGGCCTTCGGCGCCATGGTCCGCGCCGGCGGCGAGCCGGTCCGCGCGACCTGGCTCGGCTTCGCCTGGGTCGCCCGCGGACGCGAGGCCGGCTTCGTCGGCCGGCTGAAGTCCGAAGGTGCGCTCGGCGCGCTCGGCGAAATCCCCCTCGGCCCGACGCTCGGCGGCTGCTCGGCCGAGCCGGTGGACAGCAGCAAGATGGCCTCGGTGCGGCTCCAGCCGCAATAATGGGGAGCGCGGCTCCAGCCGCAGTAATGGGGGGACGGCTCCAGCCGCAATAGCGGGCCGGCCTCCACGAAAAAGCCCCTCCCCCGGTACCGGGAGAGGGGCCGGTCTCGGCGAACGGGCGGCCGGGCCGCCCCTTCCGGGATCAGTACATGTGCTGGCCGCCGTTGACCGACAGGGTCGAGCCGGTCATGAAGCCGTTGTCGTCGTCGACGAGGTACAGCACCGCCTTGGCGATCTCCTCGGCGCGGCCCAGGCGGCCGACCGGGATGCGGGCGACGATCTTCTCCAGCACGTTGGCCGGCACCGCGCGCACCATGTCGGTGTCGATGTAGCCGGGGGCGATGGCGTTGACCGTGATGCCCTTGGCGGCGCTCTCCTGCGCCAGCGCCTTGGTGAAGCCGTGGATGCCCGACTTCGCCGCGGCATAGTTGACCTGGCCGTACTGGCCGGCCTGGCCGTTCACCGAACCGATGTTGACGATGCGGCCGAACCCGCGCTCGCGCATCCCCTCGATGACGTTGCGGCACATGTTGAAGCAGGAGGACAGGTTGGTGTGGATCACCTTCTCCCACTGCTCGTAGCTCATGCGGTGCATGACGCCGTCACGGGTGATGCCCGCGTTGTTGATCAGCACCTCGACCGGACCCAGGTCGGCCTCGATCTTCGCGATGCCCTCCTTGCAGGCGTCGAAGTCGGAGACGTCGAACTTGTAGGCCGGAATGCCGGTCCGCTCCGAGAACTCGCGCGCGGCGTCGTCATTCCCGCCATAGTTGGCGGCCACCTTGTAACCGGCATTCTTCAGGGCGACGCAGATAGCCTCACCGATGCCGCGGGTACCACCGGTGACGACTGCAACTCGTGCCATGTTTTTCTCCCCAGGTTGATTGCTGTTATGCGCTGTTCGCTTTTTATCGACGCACTTTATTGGGCCTGTAAGCCATCGGGCTTGCGGCCGTCGGGCCTGTAAGGCCACCCCGCGGCGGGAGCCGGCCGCACCGACCGGTCACCCCGCCCCCGGGACAAAGGGGCCGCGTCGCCCGAAGGCTGGCGGCCCGCCGGTTGGTCAGCCGCGCTCCACGCAGAGGGCGATGCCCATGCCGCCGCCGATGCAGAGCGTGGCGAGGCCCTTCTTGGCGTCGCGGCGGCCCATCTCGTACAGCAGCGTGGTCAGGACGCGGGCGCCCGACGCACCGACCGGGTGGCCGAGCGCGATGGCGCCGCCATTCACGTTCACCTTGCTGGTATCCCAGCCCAGGTCCTTGTTGACGGCCAGCGCCTGGGCGGCGAAGGCCTCGTTCGCCTCGATCAGGTCGAGATCGTCCACGCTCCAGCCCGCCTTCTCCAGCGCGAGGCGGGAGGCCGGAATCGGGCCGGTGCCCATGACCGCCGGATCGACGCCGGCCGTGGCCCAGGACACGATGCGCGCCAGCGGGGTGATGCCGCGCTTGGCCGCGTTCTCCGCCGTCATCAGCACCAGGGCGGCGGCACCGTCGTTGATGCCGGACGCGTTGCCGGCGGTCACCGTGCCGTCCTTCGAGAAGGCCGGGCGCAGCTTCGCCAGCGTCTCCGGCGTGGTGCCGTGCTTGGGGTACTCGTCGGTGTCGACGACGGTGTCGCCCTTGCGGCCCTTGATGGTGACCGGGACGATCTCGTCCTTGAAGCGGCCGGCCTTCTGGGCGGCCTCGGCCTTCTGCTGCGAGGCCGCGGCGAAGGCATCCTGCTCGTCGCGGGTCAGCTGCCACTTCTGGGCGACGTTCTCGGCGGTCGTGCCCATGTGATAGCCCTGGAAGGCGTCCCACAGGCCGTCCTTCAGCATGCTGTCGAGCATCTCCGCAGCGCCCATCTTGACGCCGCCGCGCAGATACATGACGTGCGGCGCCATGCTCATGCTCTCCTGGCCGCCGACGACCATCACCTCGGCGTCGCCGTTGCGGATCGCCTGGTAGCCGAGCGCCACCGCGCGCAGGCCCGAGCCGCAGAGCTGGTTGATGCCGAAGGCGGTCTTCTCGACCGGGATGCCGGCGTTCACCGCCGCCTGGCGGGCCGGGTTCTGCCCCTGACCGGCGGTCAGGATCTGGCCCATGATGACCTCGGTGACCTCGGCCGCGTCGGTCTTCGCGCGGTTCAGCGCCTCCCGGATGGCGACCTCGCCCAGCACATGGGCCGGAACGGAGCCGAACGCCCCGTTAAAGCTGCCGATGGGCGTACGCGCCGCACTGGCAATAACAACCTCGGTCATGGGTAACGCTCCTCGTATGCGACAGTTTTATTATCGTGTCGGGGGTGGCGCTGGAAAGTTCCTCACCTTAAGGCCTGCACCGGGACCAATGCAAGGCACCCTGAGGGGAGCGGCTAACCTGTCGCAGCCAGCCATTTGGCTAGGGGAAGCCAGACGGCAGTTTCGGCGCCGGCGCTGACCACCATCCCAATATGCCCCAAAGGAGGCACGATCATTTGCGAATGAAGTAACTCCTCTGCCAGCGCCGCGGCCGAGGCCGGCGGGACGATGCGGTCGCGCTCCGGCACCATCACCAGCGACGGGACGCGGACCGCCGCCGGCTCCACCGGCAGGCCGGCCACCAGCCAGTTGCGCCGGACCGTGTCGTTGCGCCCGTACCAGCCGGCCAGCGCGTCGCGCGCCACCCCGGCGACCAGCGGCACCCCGTCGTTCAACCAGTCCTCCAGCGCCACGAAGGCGAGAGCCGCGCGGCTGTCCGGCGCCATGCGCGAGAACTGCGTGAACTTCTTCAGCGCCAGCAGCGGATCGAGCTGGGCGAACAGCGCCTGCAGCGCATCCACCGGCAGCTCCCCCCAGGCCTCGACCGCCGGGCCGAAGGGCTGGAGGAAGGCGGCGACCCGCCGCGCCATGGCGGCGTCCTCGGCATGGAAGTCCCAGGGCGTCGCCAGCAGCCCCAGCCGCGACACCGCGTCGGGCCGGCGCTGCGCCAGCGCCAGCGCCAGCAGCCCGCCCATGCAGTAGCCGACCACCGGAACCGGGCGGCCGACCGACTGAACCAGCGCGTCCAGCGCCCGTTCCAGCCGCCCGGCGATATAGTCCGTCAGGGTATAGCGGCGCTCCAGCGGGCCCGGCGTCCCCCAGTCGATCAGGAAGGGGCGCAGGCCCTGCCCGGCCATCCAGCGCATCAGGCTCTTGTCGGCCGACAGGTCGAGGATGTAGTGCCGGTTGACCAGCGACGGCACGAACAGCACCGGCACCGCGTCGCGGCCGGCTGCGGCCCCGCCCTGCGGCAGCCCGCTGTCGAGCTGCCCGTAATCCAGCAGCCCGTAATCCAGCAGCCGCGTCCCGCCCTCCTGCCAGACGACGGGCGGATCGGCCAGGGCGCGCCGGTAGGGATGGTGGCGATAGCGTTCGATCCCCGTCAGCACGGCGTCGAGCCGGCGGCGGACCTCCCGGTCAACCGCCCTTTGCAGGCCGGCCTCGTCGGCCTGCCGGGCGAGGCGCCGCATCTCCTCCGCCCGCTGCGCCAGCTCCGCCTTCCAGGGAAGCGAGCCGTTCCTCCAGAGCGGCAATACGGCCAAGGAGCCGAGCAAGCTCCCCACCGCCATCGTCAGGTGCTGCGCCAGCGGCCGCGGCCCCAGGCGCGGCAAGACCGGACCGGCCGCCGGGCCTGTCATGGCCGCCCCCTTCGCCGGGCGGCGGCGGTGGCGGCGGCGGCGGCGGCGGCGGCGGGGTCTGGTCGGTCTGCTGGGGCCTGGGTGGGCTCGGCCATGGGGCGGTCCGGGGCGGCGGGGATTGCGGCTGGCTCGGGGGCCGGTTCGGGGGCGGTTCCTGGAACGGGCCGGACGGGCCGGGGCGCGCGTCCCATCCCGTGCCGGGCGTCCCCATCATGGCGAAGCCGCCGGGACCGAGCAGGAAGGGGGCGAGGCCGGCGGCGCCCTGCCCCATCATCCGGAAGGCGCGCGCCATCATGTCCGCCGTCTCGGGATCGGCGCAGGTCGCCGTCCACTGTTCCTGCCAGAGGTCGAGATAACGGCGGGCGAGCGCTTCCAGGGAGGGGATCTCGGAGTCGGACGGTTCGGCCATGGCTCTCAATATAGGGGGCTGCGGCCGGGCTTGACCAGAGCCGCGTCGCCGGCCGAAAACCCGTTGGATTCCAACGGACCCCCGGTCCTTTCGCGGCGCGGCACTGGACAAGCCGCCGCTGGTTCGAGTAGTGCTTATAGCGCAAACATTTCCGCCGTATGACCCTTCTTGAAAGAATCAGCGATGGCCGACAAGGAAGATCAGAAGTCCGCTCCGATCACGATCAAGAAGTACGCCAACCGGCGGCTCTACAACACCGCGACCAGCAGTTATGTCACGCTCGACCACCTTTGCCAGATGGTGAAGGACGGGCTGGACTTCGTCGTCTATGACGCCAAGACCGGCGAGGACATCACCCGGTCGGTCCTGACCCAGATCATCGTCGAGGAGGAAAGCAAAGGTCAGAACCTGCTGCCGATCAGCTTCCTGCGGCAACTGATCAGCTTCTACGGCGACAACATGCAGTGGGTGGTGCCCCGCTACCTCGAATATTCGATGCAGTCCTTCGCCCGCAATCAGGAGCAGATGCGCGATTACTTCCAGAACACGCTGGGCGGGATGTTCCCCTTCGGCCGGCTGGAGGAGGTCGGCAAGCAGAACATGGCGATGTTCGAGCGGGCGATGCGCATGTTCACCCCGTTCGGCGCCGCCGGCGAGGAGGGTGAGGCCGCCCGTCCGGCTCCCGCCGCCGGCACCGCGACGCCGGCCGGCGCCTCCCACACCTATGACGAGCTGCAGAAGCAGATCGACGAGCTGCAGAAGCAGATCGCCACGATCGCCAAATCGGGCAAGCCCGAGACCAAGTGACGCAGCCCGGCCGGCCCCCTCACCGGACGGGCCGGTCCGCCACCGGGGAGCGCCCCGCAGGGTGCCGATTCTCCCGCCCGGCTGTTGTCGCAGCAGAACGGCCACGGGAGGACCGACCCATGAAATGCGAACTGACCGTCTCCGTCGCGCTGGACGTCGCCGACACCAAGGACACCGCCCGGCTCGAGGAGTCCCTGCGCAACTGGCTGCGCCAGCAGCCCGGCGTGCAGGCCGTCACCACCCGGGCGGCGACGGAAGGCTGCAACACCAGCGTCTGGCGCGCGGCGCGCAAGCAGGCCTTCGGCCCGGCGCTGAAGCATCCCTTCTCGCCGCTGCGCTGACGCCGCGCCGGGATCCGCCCCGCGGCGGGCGTCAGCCGCGGAACAGGTGCGGGACCATCGCCGACTCCGGGCCGACGCGCGGATCGGCCGATTCCCGCACCGCCATCCCCAGGCACTTGTCGCCGACGATCCAGGCGTGCAGGACGGCATGGACGTCGTCCTGCACGAAGCCCTGCGGCGTCTCCATCCACAGGCTGCCGGCGTTCGGCAGCGGTACGGCGCTGTCCGACAGGAGGACGCCGCGCTCCGTCATGCGCTGCGGCGCGAGGTCGAGGCCGAACAGCGCCCGCGTCGTCACCGCGTCGCACCCCTCCACCGCCGAGGGGTCGAGCCCGGCGCGGCAGAGGTTCGGGTGGCGCGGATAGAGCTGCCACAGGACGGACAGCAGCGCGTGGTTGGACCACAGCCAGCACCACAGCGGGGCCAGCATGCTCATGCCGCCGGCGCGCAGCCGCTGCAGGAAGCCGTCCTCCGCCAGCCCGTCCCACGGATAGACCTTGGCCAGCCAGGAGATCGGCTGCCCCTCGTCGTCGAGGAAGCGGCGGCCGTCCCAGCCGATGCTCTGCAGCGGCAGCAGGTGCGTGTCGATGCCCGCCTCCGCCGCCGTGCCGGCGAGGTAGACCAGCTCCCCCTCCCGCTGGGGGTCGGGGGTGGCGCAGGTCAGGTGGACGCGGGCGCGCGCCGGCAGGCCGCCGGCCAGCTCCTCCCAGCGCTCGACCAGCGCCTCGTGCAGGCCGTTGAACTGGTTGGCGTCCGACGCCTGCGCCTCGCGCCAGTTGCGCTGGATGATCGCGGCGCCGAACAGCCCTTCCGGCGTGTCGTAGTTGCAGCCGACCAGCTTCAGGCTGTCGCGCCCGTCATAGGCCAGCGTCAGCCGCCCGACCAGGCTGCCGGCGCGCTGGTTCAGCCGCCCGGCCGACCAGTAGTCGGACCAGGAGGCGTCGAGCAGCCGGGCCGCCTCGCCGCGGATGCCCAGCATCGCGAACAGCTTGCCGTCGACGACGGACCGCACGGCCTCGTTGATCATGGCGTGCAGTTCGTCGGCGACGCTCTCGATCAGGTCGATCTGCGTCGCCGTGAACTCGTAGCGCACATCCTCCCGCCACAGCGCCCCCGCCGGCATGGCCCGCACGCCGAAGGGATATTTGCGCAGTCCCGGACGCCAGTCGGCGCGCGGGGTCGTGGTCACGCGCAGCATGCCGAACCCTTCGCCCGACGTTACGCCACGGACGAGGCGACGCCGCCGGCGGCGCGCGGAACGCGGGGAATGGCGAAGAGCTGCGGGCTGGTCACGGGCTTCTCCAGTGGGGAATCGGGTCGGCGGCGGATGATCACCACGCAGTCGTGGGAAAGCAACCGCGGAGGCGGTTGTTTACTCCGCACGGGCACGGGGCGCCATATGGCAACCGTCGAATACGCCGGATGTCCCAGCCGGACCGGATCGGCCCCCTCAGCTCAGGGGCACCGAGGGGTGACGCCCGAGCGACCGCATGGCGAGCGCCGCCAGCCGGCCGCGGCGCATGCGCAGCCCCTTCCCGCCCGCCCGCCGGAGTACCCCCGACGACGGCGGCGCGTAGAGGATCGGGGTCGCCGCCTCGATGCGCCGCAGGCGCTGCGCCGACAGGACGACGCGCAGGACCTCCTCCTCCGAAATCCGCCGGCCGGCGCCGCGGGAGGCGAGATCCGCCGTTTCCCGCAGTGCCGCGAGCCGGCCCGTCGCCCCGGTCAGCCGCTTGGCCTTTGCCGTGAGCGCAGCTTCTTCATAAAGAGCGAGGACAAGCGTCCTCAACCCGGCCTCCATCCGAATGGACATGGCACGCGCTCCGGAGATTCGTTGTGTGTGTAGAAGCGATTATCCGTGCGCAACCGACGCCGAACCATGGCTCCCAAGGTGGTACCACCTTGCGCCGCGGCGCGTGGTGCCGCAATGCCACATGACTTTCGGCTGATGTTTGAAAAATGTCCCTGGCGTCGCGCCCAAGCTGCCGTTCCGCCGCGCGGCCACGGGCGTTTCAGCCTGCCCTTGTTCCCCCCGGCGGTGGCGGCTACTCTCGGTTCCGCCACCGCCCGATCCATGACCTTGCAGTCCGCGCGCTCCTGCCGCGGTGCGGCCTGTGCCGTACCCGGATTGTGCAGCCCTTGCACAAGCCACGCCTGCGAACGATCTTAGCAAGCCTCTGATCCGAAACGGAAATCGGCCGGATTGTGCATTGTGCGCCCGGAATGCTCTGCACGACGGGCACAGCGCGGCCCGGACCGTCCGGTCACCGCGGGCTGGCGGACTCCACCAGGGCGCGGGCATCGGCGGCGAGGCCGGCACGGCCTTCGGGGCGGGTGTACATCATGTGGCCGCCCTCATGGACGGTCACCCGGATGCGGTCGCCCTGCCCCTCCGGCAGCTCCAGGCGGTTGGCGATCCAGCGCGAGGCCATGTAGGGGGTGATCAGGTCGGTGCGTCCGTGGGCGATGACCACGCGCATCGACGGCTGCAGCGTCATCGCGGTCTGCAGCGCGTCCTGGGCGTTGGGCACCGACATGCGCGGCCATTCCCAGGCGCGGTTCACCCGGTCGCTGAGAAGCTGGTAGGCGGCCTCCGACCGCACGCCCAGCTCCTCCCCGGCATAGGCGGCGAAGGCGGTGGTGTAGGTGGGGATGGTCCCCTTCAGGAAGACGTCGAAGGGCAGGCGCGCCGCGCCGGGATCGGGATCGGGGCCGGTGAAGGTGCCGTCATAGATGCTGGCGACCCGGCCGCGCTCGCGCAGCAGCTCGCGGACATAGACCGAGGCGGGAACCCGCCCGCGGTGGCGGGTGACGAGATCGGCCGGCAGGCCGGTGACCCGCGCCACCTCGGCGAAGAAGTCCCTGGCCGGCTCCAGCCGCCGGTAGTCGAGCCCGGCCAGCCCGGTGAGGTAGCCGCCCAGCGCATAGCGCTCCGCCGCCGCCGCGGCCTCCTCCGGCTTGCCGGGGGCGAGGCCGTGGGCCGCCGCGGTCGCCGCCATGCTCGGCAGCTTCAGTGCCGGTCCCAGCACGCCGTCCTCGTCGATGGTGGCGAAGTCGACCACGGGGGAGACCATGATCAGGCCGTTGACCGCCACCCCGGTGCGGCCGATCAGCTCCTCCGCCATCCTGGCGACGCGGAAGCCGCCATAGCTCTCGCCCGCCAGGAACTTGGGCGAGGACCAGCGGCCGTTGCGCACCAGCCAGAGGCGGACCACCTCGGCCATGGCGCGGGTGTCGCCCTCGACCGACCAGAAGCGCTTCTCGGCGTCCCCGTCGGTCTTGACCGCGCGGCTGAAGCCGGTGCCCACCGGGTCGACGAAGACGAGATCGGTGAAGGCCAGCCAGCTGTCCGGGTTGTCGAGCAGCGGGGCCGGCGGCGGGGCGAGCGCGCCGTCGGGGCCGAAGCCGACGACCCGCGGCCCGGCCGCGCCGAGATGCATGTAGGCCGAGGCGGCGCCCGGCCCGCCGTTGAAGACGAAGGTGACCGGCCGCTTCCCCTTCTCCGCGGCGTCGACGGTGTAGGTCACCGTGAAGATGCGGGCCGCCAGCTCCTCCTTGGGGCCCTGGCGCAGCGGCAGGAACTCCGCCGTCGCGGTGTAGGCGAGCGGCCCGGCCGGCAGGGCCAGCGTGTGGCGGGTGACGCTGCGCTGCGGGTCGAAGGCCGGCTCCTGCCCCTCCGCCCGCTCCGGCCGGGCCTCCGGCTTCGCCTCGCCGCGGCCGTGCTCCTGCGCCGAGACGACCGCCGGCGGGGCGAGGAGCAGCGGCAGCGCGAAGGCCAGGGGAAGAAGACGGTGCTGTGGCATGATGGCTCCTCGGCCGGGAAAAACGGACCGACCGCATATTGCGGCGCTTGCGCCCGGCGGCAACCCTCGACGGATGGCCGGACCGGGCGGCCCGATCGGGCGGCCCGATCGGAAGCACGCCGCGGGGCGTGCCTGATTTCACGCCGCCTTCTTATCTTTGTCATGGTCTTGCGCCATGATCCGCCCTCTTCGCCTTCCCCGCCCGGCCGACCGCCGGGCGTCCCGCCCCGGAACCCTGCTGCCATGGCAAACCTGACGATCGACGACCTGCATGTCCGCCTCGGCGGCACCGACATCCTGACGGGGATCTCCGCCCGATTCGGGCAGGGGGAGATCGTCGCCCTGCTCGGCCGGTCGGGCAGCGGCAAGACCACGCTGCTGCGCGCCATCGCCGGGCTGGAGGAGCCGTCGCAGGGCCGCATCGTCATCGGCGATGCGCCGGTCTTCGACCGGGCGGCGGGGGTGAACGTGCCGTCGGAGCGGCGCGGCCTGGGTCTGGTCTTCCAGAGCTACGCGCTGTGGCCCCACAAGACGGTGTTCGAGAACGTGGCCTACGGGCTGCACCTGCGCCGGGTGCCGAAGGCCGAGGTGGCGGAGCGGGTGGCGGCGGTGCTGGAGGGGGTCGGGCTCGGCCATCTCGGCGACCGCCATCCGCATCAGATGTCGGGCGGCCAGCAGCAGCGCGTGGCGCTCGCCCGCGCGCTGGTCTACAACCCGCCGGTCATCCTGCTGGACGAGCCGCTGTCCAACCTCGACGCCAAGCTGCGGGAGGAGGCGCGCATCTGGATCCGCGGGCTGATCAAGCGGATGAACCTGACCGCCGTCTTCGTCACCCACGACCAGGTCGAGGCGATGGCGATCGCCGACCGCATCGTCCTCCTCGACGGCGGCCGCATCGTCCAGGCCGGCACGCCGGAAGAGCTCTATACCGAGCCGGCGACCCTCTTCGCCTCCGAATTCATGGGGGCCAACAACCTCGTGCGGGGCCGGGTGCAGGAGCAGCGCGACGGCTATGTCCGCATCGACCTGTCCGGCTTCCCGCTGTGGGGCAGGGACCGCGGCGGCAAGGCGGTGGCGGAGGAGGCGACCGGCGTCATCCGGCTGGAGCAGGTCGCCGTCGCCGACGGGGCCGGCGACAACCGCGTGAAGGCGGAGCTGGAGACCTCGGTCTATCTCGGCAGCCAGTGGGAGCATGTCTTCCGCTGCGGCGACCTCACCCTGCGGGCCTTCGGCCGGCCGCTGGCGCCGGGAACCCACTGGCTCCACCTGCCGCCGGAGCAGCTCTGGGTGTTCTGAAAACGGGGTGCGGCGGCATTGCGATTCGGCCCCTGCCCGGCTACACAGGGGGCCATATTCTCGACGTCTCTGCCGGAGCAGCCCATGACCACCGCCGCCCTCCCCGATCAGGCCACCATCGCCGCCACCGCGGCCAAGATCCTGCTGGAGATCAAGGCGCTGCACTTCAATGCGGAGACGCCCTTCATCTTCACCTCGGGCTGGGCGAGCCCGGTCTACACCGACTGCCGCCGCATCGTCTCCTTCCCGCGCGCCCGCAAGGCGCTGATGGACTTCGCCGTCGCCACCATCGAGCGCGAGGTCGGCTACGAGGCGATCGATGCGGTGGCGGGCGGCGAGACCGCCGGCATCCCCTTCGCCGCCTGGATCGCCGACCGGCTCGAACTGCCGATGCAGTATGTCCGCAAGAAGCCGAAGGGCTTCGGCCGCAATGCCCAGATCGAGGGCGTGCTGACCGAGGGGCAGCGCGTCCTGCTGGTCGAGGATCTGGCGACCGACGGCAAGAGCAAGGAGAACTTCGTCACCGCGCTGCGCAACGGCGGCGCCCAGGTGACCGACACCTTCGTGATCTTCCACTACGGCATCTTCCCGCAGTCCAAGACCAACATGGAGGCCATCGGCGTGCGGCTGCACGCGCTGTGCACCTGGTGGGACGTGCTGAAGGTGGCGCGCGAGAACCGCTATTTCGACGAGAAGACCCTCTCGGAGGTCGAGAAGTTCCTGCACGACCCGGTCGGCTGGTCCTCGGCCCACGGCGGCAAGTCCAGCATGTGACGGCCGGGGCGGAGGGGGCCTTCGCGCCTCCCTCCGCCGCCGCGGCAGTCCTCTACTTCTCCAGAAGATGCTCGTAGCGGGCGTCGGTCAGCGTCTTCAGGAAGGCGACCAGCGCCTTGATCCGCCGGCTGTCGAGCGCCGGTCCCGACTCCAGTTCCGTCAGCGACAGGTTGGCCGCGACCTCCGGCTTGCCCCAGGGCCTGCCGGTTTCCGGATTGATCTGCGCCGCGTCGGTCCGGCTGTTGTACTTGTTGTAGAAGCGGATCACCGTCTCCAGGTCGCGGAACACGCCGTTGTGCATGTAGGGACCCGTCACGGCGACGTTGCGCAGGGTCGGCGTCTTGAACTTGCCGTCCTGGGCCTTGTCCTTCTTGCCCGCGACCGCCGGGTTGGCCAGCAGCCCGTGGTCGACGAAGCCCTTCTTCGATCCGTTGGCCGCCCGCAGCGCCGCGTTCTCCGGCACGCCGATGTTGTGATACTCGTAGTTGGTGAAGGTCTCGTCCCTGGAAGCCGGCATCCGCGCCAGCTGGTGGCACTTGTTGCAGTTGGTGAACTGGGTGGAGAAGAACAGGGTCATGCCCAGATCCTCCTCCGGCGTCATCTTGTACTCGCCGCGCAGATGGCGGTCGTACTTGGAGTCGAAGGGGGCGAAGGCGCCCGTCGCCTCGAAACGGGCGATGCTGTCGGTCATCGCGTCATAGGCCCGCTCCGGATCGTCCAGCACGCCGGCACCGTACAGGGCGACGAAGGCGCGGACATAGTCCGGCTTCTCCTTCAGCCGCCCCAACACCTGGGCCTTCGAGGTCATGCCCATCTCGACCGGGTTCATCGGCGGCCCGCCCGCCTGCTCCTTCAGCGAGGAGGCGCGCCCGTCGTGGAACTGGCCGCCGACCGCCTTGCCGTCCCTGACATGGAAGGCCGGGCTGAAGCGGGCGTAGGCGGCGGTCGGCGCGTTGCGGTCACCCAGCGACCTGCCGTCCGCCCCCAGCGACGCCGCCTTGCCCGCCGGGGTGCCGCTGTCACGCGGGTCGGCGAAGCCGAAATCGGGGTTGTGGCAGGTGGCGCAGGACTGCGTCCGGTTCGCCGACAGATCCTGGTCGAAGTAGAGCGCCTCGCCCAGCGCCTCCATGGACGTGAGTTCGGCGGCCAGCGAAGCCGGCGGCGCGACGGCGGCGGCTCCCCCGAGCAAGCCGGTCAGGAGGGAAAGGCGGGCAAGACGCTGCACGGCGCTGGACATGGTTCAGGCTCTCTCTTCTCATCCCCGGCTGCAGCGGGATGGTGTCAGAGTGCGCGTGCCGCGGCGCAGTGCCAATGAGAATGATTAGCAGGCTGATGAGGCGGATCGTCGCTGGCGGGACCATTGGCGCCGCCCGGTCGCTGCGGGCTGACATGTTCCGCCCGTCCTTGACCGCGCCGCACACACGGCTAATATCCGGCGCCATGACGTTCGTGGAGCGGGTCTTGACGCCACAGGCGCGAATTACCGGCCCGGTTCTCTGAGGAGAGCCGGGACAGAACCGCTTTTTCTGCCGCGCGGCCCGACCGCCGCCGCCGGCGTCGTTGCTTCCAGGAATCCCTGCCAGATGACCCGCGATTACAAGTCGACCGTCTTCCTGCCCCGCACCGACTTCCCCATGCGCGGCGGCCTGCCGACCAAGGAGCCCGAGTTGCTGAAGCGCTGGGCCGGGATGGACCTGTTCGGCAAGCTGCGCGAGACGGCGAAGGGCCGCGAGAAGTTCGTGCTGCACGACGGCCCGCCCTACGCCAACGGCAACATCCACATCGGGCATGCGGTCAACAAGATCCTGAAGGACGTGATCGTCCGCTTCCGCCAGATGCAGGGCTACGATTCGAACTACGTGCCCGGCTGGGACTGCCACGGCCTGCCCATCGAGTGGAAGATCGAGGAGAAGTACCGCACGGCCGGCAAGGACAAGGACGAGGTTCCGATCCTCCAGTTCCGTGCCGAGTGCCGCCAGTTCGCGCAGCACTGGATCGACGTGCAGGCGGAGGAGTTCCGCCGCCTGGGCGTCGAGGGCAACTGGACGGTGCCCTACCTCACCATGACCTTCCCGGCGGAAGCCCAGATCGCCCGCGAGATCCACAAGTTCGCGGCGAACGGCGGCCTCTACAAGGGCGCCAAGCCGGTGATGTGGTCGGTGGTCGAGAAGACCGCCCTGGCCGACGCCGAGATCGAGTACCACGATCACACCTCCACCACCGCCTTTGCGCGCTTCCCCGTCTGGGGCTCCGGCACGCCGGAAGTGGACGAGGCGAGCATCGTCATCTGGACGACCACGCCCTGGACGCTTCCCGCCAACCGGGCGCTGGCCTATGGCGACGAGATCGAATACGGCGTCTACAAGGTGACCGCCGTCGCCGACGACAGCCTCGCCAAGGTGGGCGAGCGGCTGGTGCTGGCCACCACGCTGGCCGAGTCCGTCGCCCGGGAAGCCAAGATCGCCGAGTGGACGCAGATCCACCGTTTCCCCGGCACGCGCCTGGCCGGCACCTACTGCCGCCACCCGCTGCATGGCAAGGGCTACGACTTCCGCGTGCCGATGCTGGCCGGCGGCTTCGTCACCACCGATGCCGGCACCGGCTTCGTCCACATCGCGCCGAGCCACGGCGAGGACGACTTCCACCTGAGCCAGGCCAACGGCATCGAGGTGCCGCAGACGGTGGGCGAGGACGGGCGCTACTACGCCCATGTTCCGCTCTTCGCGGGCTTGCGCGTCTATACCGACCAGGGCAAGCCGGGCGAGGCCAACGGCGCCCTGCTGAAGGCCCTGGCGGAGACCGGCGGCCTGCTGGCGAGCGGCAGGATCCGCCACAGCTATCCCCATAGCTGGCGGTCCAAGGCGCCGCTGATCTTCCGCACCACGCCGCAGTGGTTCATCTCGATGGAGACGAACGAGCTGCGCGAGACGGCGCTGAAGGCGATCTCCAACACCCGCTGGTTCCCCGCCCAGGGCGAGAACCGCATCCGCTCGATGATCGAGAGCCGGCCCGACTGGTGCATCAGCCGCCAGCGCGCCTGGGGCGTGCCGATCGCTCTGTTCGTCCGCAAGGAGGACGGTTCCATCCTGCGCGATCCCGCGGTGTTCGCCCGCATCGCCGGCATCTTCGAGAAGGAAGGCTCCGACTCCTGGTTCGCCCGCGATCCGCAGGACTTCCTCGGCGACGGCTACCGCGCCGACGAGTACGAGCAGGTCAAGGACATCGTGGACGTCTGGTTCGAGTCCGGCTCGTCCCATGCCTTCGTGCTGGAGCAGCGCCCCGAACTGAAGTGGCCGGCCGACCTCTATCTGGAGGGGTCGGACCAGCATCGCGGCTGGTTCCATTCGTCGCTGCTGGAGAGCTGCGGCACCCGTGGCCGCGCCCCCTACGACGGCGTGCTGACCCACGGCTTCGTGCTCGACGAGCAGGGCCGCAAGATGTCCAAGTCGCTGGGCAACGTGGTGGCCCCGCAGGAGGTCTGCGACCAGTACGGCGCCGATATCCTGCGCCTGTGGATCGTCAATTCCGACTATTCGGAAGACCTCCGCATCGGCAAGGAGATCATCAAGACCCAGGCCGACCTCTACCGCCGCCTGCGCAACACGCTGCGCTACCTGCTGGGTGCGCTGGCCGACTACTACAGCCCGGCGGAGCGGATCGACGCGTCGGAGATGCCGGAGCTGGAGCGCTGGGTCCTCCATCGCCTCGCCATGCTCGACAAGCTGGTCCGCGAGGAGATCGAGGCCTACGACTTCCACGGCCTGTTCGTGGCGCTGCACAATTTCTGCGCCGTCGAGCTGTCGGCCTTCTACTTCGACGTCCGCAAGGACAGCCTCTACTGCGATGCGCCCGACTCGGTCCGCCGCCGCTCGGTCCGCACCGTGATGGAGCACCTGTTCAACGCGCTGACCGCCTGGCTCGCGCCCATCCTCTGCTTCACGGCCGAGGAAGCGTGGCTCGCCCGGCCGGAGGGCCTGACCGGCGACGGCTGGACCGAGGAGAGCGTGCATCTGCGCCTCTTCCCGGCGATTCCCGAGTCCTGGCGCGACGATACGCTCGCCGCCAAGTGGGAGGCCATCCGCGACGTCCGCCGCGTCGTCACCGGCGCGCTGGAACTGGAGCGGGCGAACAAGAAGATCGGCTCCTCCCTGCAGGCCGCCCCGACCGTGCATGTCCCGGCGGAGACCAGGACCCTGCTGGAGGATGTCGATTTCGCCGACGTCTGCATCACCTCGCAGATCACGGTGGTGGACGGCCCGGCGCCGGAGGGAGCCTTCACCCTGCCCGACGTGGCCGGCATCGCCGTCGTCCCCGGCCTTGCCGAGGGCGAAAAGTGCGAGCGCTGCTGGAAGGTGCTGCCGGAAGTCGGCACCGTCGAGGAGCATCCGACGCTTTGCCACCGCTGCGCCGACGCGGTGGAATGACCGTGGTTCACCACTCTCCATCCCCTCCCCCCACCCGGGCCCCTCTCCCCGCCTGGGGAGAGGGAGGGAACAGCGCGCCATGAACGCCTTCGTCGCCCCGCAGGCCCGGTCCTTCACCCTGTTCGGTCTGGCCGTCGCCGCCATCGTGGTGGTGCTCGACCAGCTCAGCAAATGGTGGGTGCTGGACGTCGTGATGCAGCCGATCCCCCACGTCGTGGAGGTGACGCCCTTCTTCAACCTCGTCCTGGTGTGGAACTTCGGCGTCAGCTTCGGCACCTTCGCCAGCGCGCATGCGCTGATGCCCTATGTGCTGAGCGCGGTCGCCGTGGCGATCACCGCCGGCCTGCTGATCTGGCTGCGCCAGGCCGACAAGCGGATGGTGGCCCTTGCCATCGGGCTGATCATCGGCGGCGCCGTCGGAAACGTGATCGACCGGCTGCGTTACGGCGCGGTCGCCGACTTCCTCGATTTCCACATCGGCGGCTGGCATTTCTGGGCTTTCAACGTCGCGGACAGCGGCATCAGCGTCGGCGTGGCGCTTCTGGTGCTTGACGGGCTGTTCGCCGGGCGTGAAAAGTCGTAATAGATCATGCGCCGAAAGCCGCTATAAGGGACGCGGCCGTGACTGACGACGGAACTGTGAACGTGACCAGCCTCTCCACCGCCTCCACCCTCCGCACCGCGCGCCCGATCATCGGGCTTGCGCTGCTGGCGCTGTCGCTCGCCGGCTGCTCGGACGTGCGCCGCTCCATCGGTCTCGACCGCCAGAGCCCCGACGAGTTCACGGTCGTCTCCCGCGCTCCGCTGACCATGCCGCCAAGCATATCGAACCTGCCGAAGCCCCGCCCCGGGGCCCCGCGCCCGCAGGACGTCACCCCGACCGCCGCGGCGGCGGGTGCGGTGTTCGGCGGCGCCTCGCGCGCGGTGAACAAGGCCGGCGGCTCCGCCGGCGAATCCGCCCTGGTCGCCCAGGCCGGCACCAAGGGCATCGACCCGGACGTCCGCGCCAAGGTCGACCAGGAAACGACGGCCCTCATCATCGCCGACAAGAGCTGGGTCGATACCCTGCTGTTCTGGCAGAAGCAGGAGCAGCCCTTCTCGGTCGTCGACCCGGCCAAGGAGCAGCAGCGCCTGCGCGAGGCCCAGGCCCAGGGCAAGGCGCTCAACGACGGCGCCGTCCCGACCATCGAGCGCAAGCGCAAGGCGCCGCTGGAAGGATTGTTCTGAGCCGACGGCCACACCAGTTTCAGGGGGCGCTTTCCGGACGGGAGGCGCCCCTTTCGATTCCGGCCTGCCCCGGAACCGATGCCGAAGACCAACAACAGGCCATCATAGGGAAGATCCGATGCCCGCCGTCTTCTCTCGCTGCCGCGCCCGCCTGACCGGCGCCGCGGTCGGCGCCTTCGCCCTCCTCCTCGTCGGGACGGCTCCCGCCTCCGCCGTCGAGAAAGGCGTCTTCTATCCCGAGAGCTTCACCCTCTCGAACGGGATGCAGGTGGTGGTGATCCCGAACCACCGCGTGCCCGTGGTGACCCACATGGTCTGGTACAAGGTGGGGGCGGCGGACGAGCCGCGCGGCCAGTCCGGCATCGCACACTTCCTTGAACATCTGATGTTCAAGGGCACCGACGCGGTTCCGGCCGGCGCCTTCAGCCGCACCGTCGCCAAGAACGGCGGGCGCGACAACGCCTTCACCTCCTGGGACTACACGGCCTATTACCAGAACGTCGCCCGCGACCGGCTGGAGCTGGTCATGCGGATGGAGGCCGACCGCATGGCCAACCTGAAGCTGACCGACGCGGTGGTCTATCCCGAGCGCGACGTGATCATCGAGGAACGCCGCCAGCGGATCGAAAACGAGCCGGCCGACCGCATCGGCGAACAGATCCAGGCGACCGTCTTCGTCCACCACCCCTACGGCACGCCGGTCATCGGCTGGCCGCAGGAGATGTCGCGCCTCACCCGCGAGCAGGCGGAGGCCTTCTACAAGACCTGGTACGCGCCGAACAATGCGGTGCTGGTCGTCTCCGGCGACGTCTCGGCCGAGGAGCTGAAGCCGCTGGCCGAACGCTATTACGGCGTCATCCCGGCGCGCGCGGTGCCCGAGCGCACGCGCGTCGGCGAACCGCCAATCGCGGCGGCCCGCCGGGTCGAGCTGCGCGACGCCGAGGTGCGCCAGCCTTCCATCCGCCGCATCTGGACCGCCCCGTCCTATCGCGTCGACCCCGACAAGCAGGCCTACGCCCTGCAGGTCCTGTCGGAGGTGATGAGCGGCGGCCCGACCTCGCGCCTCTACCGCAACCTGGTGGTGGAGCAGAAGGTCGCCACCTCCGCCTGGCTCGGCTACAGCCCCAGCGCCTGGGATCTGGCAACGCTCGGCGCGGGCGCCACGCCCGCCACCGGGGTCCCGATGGACAAGCTGGAGGCGGCACTGGCCGAGGAGCTGCGCAAGGTCGTGCAGTCCGGCGTGACGGAGGAGGAGGTCGCCACCGCCAAGAAGCGCATGCTGGCGGAGGCCGCCTACGCCCGCGACAGCCTGACCGGCCCCGCCCAGGCGCTCGGCGCGGCCGTAACCACCGGCCAGAGCATCGACGAGGTGGAGGAATGGCCGGTCCGCATCGATGCGGTGACGGCGGAGCAGGTCAACGCCGCCGCCCGCGCCGTGCTCGGCCGTGAGAACCACGTCACCGGCCTGCTGCTGCCCCTGAAGGACAAGGAGAGCTGAGGATGGGCGCCTGCATCATGACCGTTCGGCTTCGCGCCCTTTCCGTCCTCCTGCTGGCGTTCGTCCTGCTGCTGCCTGCCGCCGCCCGCGCGGTGGAGATCAAGCGGGTGCTCAGCCCCGGCGGCATCGAGGCCTGGTTGATCGAGGATCACAAGGTCCCGGTGATCGCGCTGGAATGGGCCTTCGAAGGTGCCGGCGGCACCGACCCCAAGGGCAAGGAGGGGCTCGCCAACCTCGCAGCCCGGACGCTGGACGAGGGGGCCGGCCCCTACGACTCGCAGGCCTTCCAGGCACGGCTGCAGGACAACGCCATCGGCCTCGGCTTCAGCGCCGGGCGCGACGCCTTCGGCGGCAATCTGCGCACGCTGGCCGACCGCCGCGACGAGGCGTTCGATCTCGTCCGGCTCGCCCTGACCGAGCCGCGCTTCGATGCCGAGGCGGTGGAGCGCATGCGCGCCGCCACCCTGTCGGAACTGCGCCGCGAGCAGGCGGATCCCAACTACGTCGCCCGCCGCCTGTTCTACGGTACCGCCTTCCCCGACCACCCCTATGGCGAGGAACTGCGCGGCACGCTGGACAGCCTCCCGAAGATCACGCCCGATGACCTGCGCGGCTTCGTGAAGCAGCAGTTCGGCCGCGACCGGCTGCTGGTCGCCGCTGCCGGCGCCATCACGCCGGACGATCTGGGCAAGGCGCTCGACCGCATCTTCGGCGCCCTTCCGGGCAAGAGCGACGTGCCCGCAGTGCGCGATGTCGCCATGAAGGGCGGCGGGGAGACCCTGCTGGTCCCCCGCCCCACCGCCCAGACGGTGATGCTGATGGGCCAGGCCGGCGTGAAGCGCAGCGATCCCGACTGGTACGCCGCGTCGGTGATGAACTACATCCTGGGCGGCGGCGGCTTCGGCTCCCGCCTGATGGAGGAGGTCCGCGAGAAGCGCGGCCTGTCCTACGGTGTCTACAGCTACCTGATCCCGATGGACCATGCCGCCACGGTGATGGCCGGCGGCTCCACCGTCAACGCCAAGGCCGGGGACGCCCTGGAGATCATGCGCAAGGAATGGAAGCGCATGGCCGACGAGGGCGTGACGGAGCAGGAGCTGACCGACGCCAAGACCTACCTCACCGGCTCCTTCCCGCTGCAGTTCAGTTCCACCCAGGCGATCGCCCGCATCCTGCTGCAGGTCCGCCGCGACCGTCTGGGCATCGACTTCCTCGACCGCCGCGATGCCCTGATCAACGCCGTGACGCGCGAGGACGTCCAGCGCGTCGCCAAGCGCCTGCTCGATCCGTCCTCCCTGCTGACCGTCCTGGTCGGCCGGCCGGACGGCGTCACCCCCAGCCGGACGATCAACGGCGGGAGCTGACCTCCCCCCGGACGCCCGGACATGCCCTCCGGGCCGGCGGCCTTCGCCCACCCGCATAGGCCGTCCGGAGGGCGTGTTCGGGCGTTTTCGCGCATGTTGCACGGGAAGTTGCAGTGTTAGGCTCCCCGCCGTCGCCGTTCCGCGGCGGACATCAAGGACCGCCACAAGGAGTCCAAAGCATCATGACCGCGCTGACCTCGTCGCCCGCCTGGACCGCCCTCGCCGCGCACCGCCGTGCCATGGACGGCACCCGCATGCGCGACCTGTTCGCCGCCGATCCCGGCCGCTTCGCGACCTTCTCGCTGGAGGCGGCCGGCCTGTTCCTCGACTACTCCAAGAACCGCATCACCGCCGAGACGCTCGGCCTCCTCCTCGACCTCGCCCGCCAGCAGGATGTCGAGGGCTGGCGCGACCGCATGTTCGCGGGAGAGCGGATCAACACGACCGAGAACCGCGCCGTCCTGCACACCGCCCTGCGCAACCGCTCCAACCGTCCGGTGCCGGTGGACGGCCGCGACGTGATGCCCGACGTCAATGGCGTGCTGGAGCGCATGGGCCGCTTCGCCACCGCCGTGCGCGACGGCATCTGGACCGGCTATACGGGCCAGCCGATCACCGATGTGGTGAATATCGGCATCGGCGGCTCCGACCTCGGTCCGGTCATGGCGACCGAGGCGCTGAAGCCCTACCTGCACCCGCATATCGGCGTGCATTTCGTCTCCAACGTCGACGGCACCCATATGGCCGAGGCGCTGAAGTGGCTGGATCCGGAGACGACCCTGTTCATCGTCGCCTCCAAGACCTTCACCACGCAGGAGACCCTGGCCAACGCCCACACCGCCCGCCGCTGGTTCCTGGAGACCGCCGGGGACGAGGCCCACGTCGCCAGGCATTTCGTCGCCGTCTCGACCAACGAGGCGGAGGTGCGCAAGTTCGGCATCGACCCGAACAACATGTTCGGCTTCTGGGACTGGGTCGGCGGCCGCTACTCCCTGTGGTCGGCCATCGGCCTGTCCATCGCCATCGCCATCGGCCCCGACCGTTTCGCCGAGCTGCTGGCCGGCGCGCACGAGATGGACGAGCATTTCCGAACCGCCCCGCTCGACCGTAACATGCCGGTCATCCTGGCGATGCTCGGGCTGTGGTACATCGATTTCTGGGACGCCAAGTCCTATGCGGTCCTGCCCTACGACCAGTATCTCCACCGCTTCCCCGCCTATCTCCAGCAGCTGGACATGGAGAGCAACGGCAAGTCGGTGACCCGCGACGGCGAGCCGGTCGACTATGCCACCGGCCCGGTGCTGTTCGGCGAGCCGGGGACCAACGGGCAGCATGCCTTCTACCAGCTCATCCACCAGGGGACGGAACTGATCCCCTGCGACTTCATCGCCCCGGCGGTCAGCCACAACCCCATCGGCGACCATCACCGCATCCTGCTGTCCAACGTGCTGGCGCAGCCGGAAGCCCTGATGCGCGGCAAGACCGCCGACGAGGTGCGGGCGGAGATGGGCAAGGCCGGCAAGGCCCCGGCGGAGATCGAGGCGCTGGTTCCCCACCGCGTCTTCGCCGGCAACAAGCCGTCCAACACGATCCTGATGAACAGCCTGACGCCCGCCGCGCTGGGTGCCTTGATCGCGCTCTACGAGCACAAGATCTTCGTCCAGGGGATCGTCTGGAACATCAACAGCTTCGACCAGTGGGGCGTGGAGCTCGGCAAGCAGCTCGCCAACACCATCCTGCCCGAGCTGGCCGACGGGCCGAAGCCCGGCGCCCACGACGCCTCGACCAGCGGCCTGATCGACTGGCTGCGGTCCCACCGCTGACCACCGGCCGTGCCCCCTCGCCGGAGATGTCCGGCGAGGGGCGGGCGGGTCCGCTAGGACGGATCCGTCATGAACGGATGCTGGCGAAGCCGATCTTCCCCTGCAGCCCGTCGAAGTAATAGTCGTACTCCTGCAGCACGTTGATGCCGGTGTTGACGAAGCTCCCGCCGGACGCGCCGATTGGCGTGAAGTCGGTCGGCGCCGCCGGGGAGGAGGACTGCTCCACGGGGTAGCCGCCCGAACCGGTCACCGGGCCGAGGGAGAAGCTGTAGCTCATGGCGGTTCCGCCCGCCGCCGGCACGCCGATCGTGATCGTCGCGTTGCCGAGCTGCTCCGCCCATTTGTCGATCCCCGCGATGCTCATCATCATCCCGGTGACGCCGGTGTCCATCAGGATGGTCGCCGGCATCGGCTGGCCATTGTTCAGCGTGCTGATGGCGATGGTCGCCGCGGCCGTCTCGTAGTAGCTGCGCTGCGGCGGCGGGGCCGGCCAGTTGCCCTGCGGCGGCGTGCAGCTGCAGCTGCAGGTGCTGCCCGGCGTGTTCGGGAAGGGCGCCGTCGCGACCGGAGTCGGCGAGGCCGACGTGAGATCGACCAGCGTCCCGTTGAGCGGGGCCGCCGTGAACTGCTCGCCGGTCACGCCCAGCGTGATGTATCCGCCGCCCGCGCCGCCCCGGGACGACAGCAGATAGGCGGGGTAAAGCGGCTGCGAGCCCGTGCTGGCGTAGAGGAAGGGATTGCTCGGCCAATAGAACTGCCCGTTCGGGCCGGTCATGCCCTTCGGCGTGCGGCCGAAGCCGATGCCCATCATGCCGACGCTCAGGTTGACGGGGACCATCGGTTTGCCGGTGGCGGCGGTGGTGCAGCGGATGCCGTAGACGATCAGCGGCCCGGCTTCGCAGGCATAGGTCACCGGATCGCCCTGCTTGCTGGTGCGCCCGATGGCAATGCGGGGGACGTAGTAATAGCAGCCGTACTGCGAGTCCCCAGCGGGTGGTAGGTGATCGACGCCTCGCCCAGGCAGACGACCCCGTCGGCCAGCCCTTGCGATTCGTCCTGGCTGTCCTTCCAGAGAAACTGGACGGGCAGCACGAGGCCCGTCGAGCCCGTGTCGACCTGCACCTGATGATGCAGGCCGCTGGGCGTGTCGATCGTCACGTACATGCCGTTCTTCTGGCCCGGCAGATCGAACGGCGGACGATCCAGTGGAACGACGACGGGCGACGCATAGGTCGACGGCGCGGCAACTTCGCTCACGACACCCTCCTGGAAAGATGGTCTGAAAGGATGGACGTGACGCATGATCCGTACCGCACTGTTGAAATGTAAAGAAGCGAGATGCTTCATATTATTACCAGACAGGAGCATGCATTACCTGAACCGGGCATAAAAACTCTCAAATACATGCAAATGAATTCAAGGCCGTCCGTGAGGTTCTATTTGGGCATAGTGATGATGTTGCGAGTGCCTTCCGCCGGCATGGCCGCCGCCATCGGGGCCATACCGGTGCGCTAAGGGCTGGCGTCGCCCTTGTCTGGTGGCATTCCTCCCGTTCGACCACTATATTTGGGACATGCCGATCCGCATGCTGCCCGAAACGCTCGTCAACCGCATCGCCGCCGGCGAGGTCGTCGAACGCCCCGCCGCCGCCGTCAAGGAACTGGTGGAGAATGCCATCGACGCCGGCGCCACCCGCATCGACGTGGTGGTGCGCGACGGCGGCAAGTCGCTGATCACCGTCACCGATGACGGCTGCGGCATGGGTCCGGACGAGCTTGCCCTCGCCGTGGAGCGTCACGCGACCTCCAAGCTGCCGGGCGACGATCTTCTGGACATCCGCTCGCTGGGCTTCAGGGGAGAGGCCCTGCCCTCCATCGGCGCCGTCAGTCGCCTGACCCTGACCAGCCGTCCGCAAGGGGCTGACAGCGCCTGGAGCCTGACCGTCGATGCCGGTCGCAAGGGAACGCCGCAGCCGGCCGCCCTGGCCCAGGGGACGCGGGTCGAGGTGCGCGACCTGTTCGCCGCCGTGCCCGCCCGGCTGAAGTTCCTGAAGGCCGCCCGCACCGAATACGACCATATCGCCGACTGCCTGGAGCGGCTCGCCATGGCCCATCCCGGCGTCGCCTTCACCCTGTCGGACGACGGCCGGTCGGGACTCCGGCTGTCGGCGGCGCAAGGCGACCTGCTCGACGCCCGGCTGGCCCGACTCGGCGCCCTGATGGGCCGCGACTTCCAGGACAACGCGGTGCCGGTCCAGGCGGCGCGCGAGGGGGTGACGCTGGCCGGCTGGATCGGGTTGCCGACGCTGCACCGCCCGACCTCCCGCCACCAGCACCTGTTCGTCAACGGCCGGCCGGTGCGGGACAAGCTGATGGTCGGCGCCGTGCGCGCCGCCTATGCCGATTTCCTGCCGCGGGACCGCCACCCGATGCTCGCCCTCTTCCTGGAGCTCGATCCGCAGGAGGTCGACGTCAATGTGCATCCGGCCAAGGCCGAGGTCCGCTTCCGCGACCAGGGCCTCGTCCGCGGCCTGATCGTCGGATCGCTGAAGCATGCGCTGGCCGAGGCGGGGCACCGCGCCTCCACCACGGTGGGACTGGCGACGCTCGGCGCGCTGCGGCCGGAGCCGGCGGAGGATGGCATGGGCATCCCTCCCTCGCCCCTGCCCTACGGTCGCGGCGGCGGAGGGAGTGGCGGATCGTCCTGGGGCGGTACAGGCGGCTATCCGTCCTCCTCTGTGCCGCGTGGACTGGCGGAGCGGTCGAATGCCTTCCAGGCGCCGTTCCAGTCCCCACTGCCCCCGCTGCAGGGCCGGCTGCACGGCTTCTCGCCGCCGCCCGCCGCCCGCCCGGCCGACTATGCGCCGCAGCCGGCGGCGAGCCCGCCGCTGGAGGATCACCCGCTGGGTGCCGCGCGGGCGCAGCTCCACAACACCTACATCGTGGCGCAGACCGCGGAAGGCATCGTCATCGTCGATCAGCACGCCGCCCACGAGCGGCTGGTCTATGAGCGGATGAAGGCCGCCCTGCTGGAGGGTGGGGTCAAGCGGCAGGCCCTGCTGATCCCGGAGCTGGTGGAGCTGGACGAACCATCCGCCAACCGCCTGCTGACCCGCGCCGCCGAACTGGCGGAGCTGGGGCTTGTGGTGGAGGGATTCGGCCCTGGCTGCATCCTGGTTCGCGAGGTTCCCGCCCTGCTCGGCCAGTCGGACGTCAAGGCCCTGGTCCGCGACCTGGCGGAGGAGCTGGCCGAGCTGGGCGACGCGCTGTCGCTGAAGGAGAAGCTGGAGCATGTCTGCGGCACCATGGCCTGCCACGGCTCCGTCCGGGCCGGCCGGGCGCTCGGTGTGGAGGAGATGAACGCGCTTCTCCGCCAGATGGAGGCCACGCCCCACAGCGGCCAATGCAACCACGGCCGCCCGACCTATGTGGAACTGAAGCTCGCGGACATCGAACGGCTGTTCGGGCGGCGGTAGGCTGCCGCCCGAACACTCCTCCCGCTACGCCACCGCGCTCAGCCGGCGGGCCTGTACCAGATCCTCTATGCTGACCACCACCATGGCATTGGCCTCGGCATAGGCGACCAGCTCCGGCAGGCGGGCCATGGTGCCGTCGGGGTTCATCACCTCGCACAGCACGCCGGCC